>CAJXVZ010000155.1 GCA_913062845.1 uncultured Psychroflexus sp. | reverse complement strand
CTTTGCAGACAAGCAAGGGCGAATTAATTCCATTACTGTAGAACTAAGAATTAGCATAGGCTATTCGCTTTGGTGAGGACATTGCCTCATTAACTTACAGTGATGTATTTCTTTTAATTTCTCTTTAACATAGCATGGATTCACGAAATAGCTCTAGGCAAAATGGAGAAGTGCTAGTTCAGGCGACTCACTGAATTGAAAATAAAAACGTACTATAACGTGAGAATCGCTGAAAATAAGTGATCGGTATTTCCTTTCATAAAATGATCCGGAAAGCCGATTGGAAATCTCCTTAACATGTAAACGGCCGTCCCGAATGCTATCGGAGCTGATTTTATGTTTAATACTCGCTGTGCTCGTATTACGGAGATTTCTGAATATAACCTATAATTAATATTATGTCAAATAATACTTTTGAAACACAAAAAAAGGCCGCGTTCTAAAACACGGCCCTTTAACTATGACTAGTGCAAATTATTTTGACTTCACTATTGTCAATTCATCCTTGTTGTAATCAATTTCAATTTTCCCCAAGCTCTTTATAGCTTCCTGGCCTAAAAGTAATGGCGCTCCCAATTCACTGGATACAGTGGCCTTCAGATTTTCAATTGTTATTCCAGCAAATTGAAACTCTCTGATATTTATTACATCATTCTCAACTATTTCACCTGATGCTATTTGCGATTTCGATTTACCAATGAAATCTTCCGGCTCTAAATAGCCATTTTTAAGCATAAACATGGCTTCGGTAAGAGAAATATTTACGGTCGAGGCACCGGTATCAAAAATAAAATCTAATTCCAAACCATTTAATTTACCAGGGATTTCATAAACCCCGGATTTAGTTCGCTTAAATTTAATAACAGTTCGTTCTGCTCCTTTAACCGCTACTTTTGTTTCAGCTTTTTCATTGGCCTTTTTTTGAGCACTTTGGTTTGAAACAGGAATATCAACAACTAACTCATTATTATCTAGTGCTTTAGCTTTATCGTACATTCTTAACTGTCGATACACCTGACGTAAAGCCGTAACTACTTGTTGATCACCCGGACTGGTGGCGTAAGCTCTTTCCAAATACGGTAAAGCCACTTCAAACACTTTTTTCTGCTGCGCTTTCAGCTTTTCATATTTTCCGCTGGCACTCAATGGCAAAGCATTCATTTCATCGGAAATGGCGTTCGCGCTGTCAATGTAAATGATACTACTCATGTACAAGGCATCACTGTACGTTGGATCCAAATTAAGCGCTGCTTCGTAGGCCTTTAAAGCTTCCTTTGGTCGATTCATTTCATTCTGAAGAATTACCCCCTTGTTGTAGTACATCACCACCTTACGGTCGCCTTCTGATTTATCAATGGCCAAATCTAGCACGCTCAAGGCTTTATCGTACTGCTTTTTCGCAAAGAATATTGAAAGCTCAGACTCAATCAGGTTCTTGTTTTCCGGAAACTTGGTTCTACCCTCTTCTACCGTTCTTTCATAAAGGCTGGTATCGCCTTGTGCTAAAGCTAAATTGGCAATGGCCACGTAAATATCAGGTCTTACATCGCCTTCAGCCTTGGGCTCCACATATTTGCCGCTTTTAACCATATTTTGCATCATACGGGCATTGGGGAAAACGGTTTCTTCACCGCTCTCTGCATTCTTGGCAGTGTAGGTTACCCCTTTGTAGCCCAGCTCTTTAAGCGTTTGATTGTGCGCCAGGGCCTTGTCATACATTTTTGCATTTTGAGCCATAATGGCTGCGTTGTAAAGCATGGCGGTATCCACAATTCCTACCACCGGACTCTTTTTAATCTCGTAGGTTTTAATAAAATCATTGTAAGAGGCTCTAAACTGCTTTTTTTGAGAAGCTTCAATGGCACGCCTGGCAATGTCATTAGCAACATACTGCAATTGCTCTTTGGCTTCATCGCTGTAACGGTCGCGGTCTACTTTTTCCTCAAACTCAATAAGATTGGTAAAACCTTTCAGGGCCTTGTCTAAAGTGTTGGTATCCTGGCTTTTCAGCTCCTGGTTATCACT
>CAJXVZ010000154.1 GCA_913062845.1 uncultured Psychroflexus sp. | reverse complement strand
AACCTGCATGTCCGCCTATGCCGCCCATTAAAGCCGCACCCTGATCATGAACATACCCCTGTAAAAGCTGTCTTCTCCAGACAAGGTCCTCTTCTGTAGGTATAATTTTATCTTTATCGAAGTGCTTTAATGGTTTGTATTTTAATTCGCTGATTCCCATTTTGTTATAAAACCGGTCAGTAATCAAATAGTCGAGACCTGCATTATAGTTTCGTTCGATGATTTGCTTCAAAAAATAATAGGGTAAATCGCTGTATTTGTATTCATTTTTTTCCCTTAATTCACTGTTTATAATTTTCAGATATATACTGTCCGTAAAATCATTCCTTACATACAAATTCCTGGCAACTTGAACAGTATGGCTAAAGTCTAAGGTGTCCCTGTAGTATCTTTCAGTATCTTCAAGCGTTTCAAGATAAAAAGGAATCCAGGCCTGTAGTTGAGCGTAATGCGAAAGCATTCGTTTAAAAGTAATGTTTGATTTATTTGAATTAACCAGTTCCGGCAGATGTCTGGATAAGCTATCATTCAAGTCAACTCTGCCCTCTTCTTCCATTTCCATAAAAAGTGGTAGAGAAACCAAAATTTTTGTGAGCGAAGCTAAATCATAAACATCAGATGACGAAACAGCTTTATTGCTTCGATAGCTGTGATACCCAAAATTTTTGTCGTAGATGGTCTTGCCATTTTTGGCAATCAACACCTGAGCTCCCGGTGTCATTTTTTCTTTTATGGCATGGTTTACAATAGAATCGATTTTTGCTTCAAAGTGAGGATCAATGCCTTGGTTCTGTGCATAACCATATCCTAAACGACTTATGGAATCCAATTTGTAGCCTGTTCCTACGGGATATAGTGCATTAATACTAACCGGTAAATTACCCTGTGTCGGTCTGGCGCCAAATAAAATTTGTGCTGCAGCTGACTGAGCAATATCTGAATTTTGATAGGCCTGAACTATGGCGTTGATATTAACAAAACTTCTTATATCACTTAAGGCGTAAGGACTGGAGAAATTGACAAGAACAACAGGAACCTGAAGGCTTATTTCATGAAGAGCGACCAATTCTTTGTCTGTAAATTTAAAAGATTTCCAGGGCGAGGCGTTCGAAGTATGATGGCCTATGAAGACCACATCGAAGTTTTTGGCAACATCAATTTTTTCATCCAGCAATAATGTTGGATCAATACTTTCAACCGATGTATAATTATTCAGAATATTAAAAAACTGCTCATTAGTATCTTCTCCCATTTTGAGATAACCTAAGCGCTTTTCATCCAAATCTTTCATAGGTAATACACCAGAATTGTTTTTCACCAATGTTATGGCCTTAGAAATGGCATCCATATAAATTGCATCATTTTCAGATGTATTCAGGTCTTCGTAAAGGTTTCTCGTATCAACAAATTTCTTTTTATTTAAACCAGCTTTATATTTCGCATAAAGAATTTTCTTTACTGAATGCGCCAGGCGTTCTTCTGAGATGATATCTTTTTTGTAAGCTTTTTTAATGTTTTTTATACCTTCAGGTATATCCTTTGAAATTAACAAGATATCATTTCCGGCCAGAAAAGCCTGAAGATCAATTTCGCCGGGTTTATCGAATTCAGAAACACCTTTCATGTTTAATGCATCAGTAAAGATAAGACCCTCAAAGCCAAGATCTTCTTTGATGAGTCCGGTTACAACCGCTTTTGATAATGATGTCGGCACATTGTTCTTAGACTCCAAAGCAGGCACGTTAAGGTGACCAACCATTATGCTGCTAAGCCTGGTGTCCAGTATACTTTTAAAAGGATACAATTCAATACTGTCTAGTCTTTGCTCTGTAAATAATAATGAAGGTAAGGTTTTATGCGAATCTGCATCAGTATCGCCATGACCGGGAAAATGTTTGGCGCTGGATAAAATGCCAACTTCATCAAAGGCTTCAATAAATTTCCTGGCTTTTTTGGTCACATTGTATTTATCTTCACCGAATGATCTGTTGCCAATTATAGGATTTTCAGGATTTATATTTACATCTACAACCG
>CAJXVZ010000153.1 GCA_913062845.1 uncultured Psychroflexus sp. | reverse complement strand
TTAAATGCAGGAGGCATCTTTTGTGAGACAGGGGGATGGGGATTTTCCAAAAGATGCAACACGTTATCTTTCGTACCACTGTAAAAGTTATCCAGACACAATACATACCAACCTTCATTCAGAAGTCGCTCACATAAATGTGACCCCAGAAACCCAGCGCCTCCGGTAATCAATATTCTTTTACAATTAGACACAAGCATTGTTTTATCCTTAGAAAATCACTTTTCGTTTTCAATGTAATAACTCTCGAAGACATTTGGCTTTGACTCATAAATAACTAACACTGGTCGGCCGCTCAAAGAATTACTAAACTCTCCATTAGCTCGTAATGTACTAATATAAGATTTTACGTCCTCCACTGTTTCCAACCAAATATGCCCATGAGGGGTGCGCCCACTATATCCGTTTAAGGTTGAAACACCAACGTGTTGCGAGAGAGTCATCACATCTAACTCAGTTAAGTATACTTTGCCACTCGTAACATTAGGATTCAAGTAGACTAGAATAGTATTTTTTGAGAGATCATTGGGTAATGACTCGGTTAAATTTGAAATCCTCTGCATTGCATCATTCTTACTAAAATGATAAGGCGTGACCTTGCTTTCTATCGCCAACACAACCAAACCAACAAAAAAAAGCAACTTCCAGCGCAATCGGATATCCTTTTTCATATATTTATTAATAAATACTGCCGTAAATAAAGCAACGGGGAACAACAAAACCAATCCAACCCGAGCTACAGCCCTAATGGAGTTTACACCCGGAAAACAGAGCAAAAACTCATAAAGTGAATAACCATGGAAATTAAAAGTCATCAATACTATCACCCAATAAGCACCCAATAGATTAATCCAATCAGGATTTAATAACGATAATGTGGAGTAGTTGAATGAAAAAAATAAAATGATTATGATTGGAAGAATCCCAAAATACATAAAGTGCTCATGCTTCATTGGCAAATCTAAACTACCCCAAGAAATTCCGAAAATCGGGAATGAGGCAGGATTGAACAAATAACTCTCCACCCTTGGAAGCATTTCCAAGACAGATCCTATAGGATTTGAATGCCCAGAAACAATTGAGAGCTTTATATATGGATACATTAACGGAAAAATAATAATCAAAAAGAAAATAAATCCAAGCATTTCACGACTCAATACCGTTCGTGAAACATTTTTTTTATTTAAACAAAACTTTACAAAGTAATAAGCCAATATTAATAATATCATAAAATACCCAGTGTATATCGAAATATAGAACTGAGTCGCTAAAATAGAATTCTTGGCAAAAAGATTGGAATAAGAAGGTACTTTTAAATATCTTTCATGAAACAACCAGAACAACGGTAACGCAAAACGATAAATAGTTTGAGAATGCGTTTCAAGTTTGTAGATAGCGATAGCACTAAATGCAAATATCAATGCACCAATGATAACCGAAATAACATTAAATTTATAAAATCGTAGCAACAAAATCATTGACCAATAATTCAAAAGAACACCGCACACCATCCACAGTTGATAGGACGTATAGGATGAAAATCCCAATAATCGGGGAATTGAATAAAACAGAAAAGATCCTAAATGATTATCGGAATAGGCTATTACATTCTCATGCGGGTAGAAAAATTGAGCATTCCAAAAATCTAATATGCCCGACCCCCGGAAAAACCATATATAAGCGTGCTCAAGAAAATAATTATTAAGTCTTGAATCACCATAATCACCTGGAATAAATTCAAAATTTAAGCCAAAAATAGGCATTAGGTATATTGCATAAGCGACAATAAACACTATTAAAAATATAAAGTAATCTTTATATTTTATTGCGCGAAGTTTAATCACTGTTTCGCTCTGCATTCAACTTCCTTTGGACGCCTCAGATTTGGACTGATCGCCACATTGATAATATTATAGGTTACTAGAGTCCCAACGTTTCTGAAAGAAATGTCGGTAAATATCCGATCTTCATGAATAAATCTGGTTTTCTGCGTGTCCACGATTTAAATCTGATTTCCGATATAGGTCATCATTGGCAGTCATTTTCTGCCAGGATTGATCGCCCCCTGTCTCACAAAAGATGTCCCCTGCATTTAG
>CAJXVZ010000152.1 GCA_913062845.1 uncultured Psychroflexus sp. | reverse complement strand
GATGCATTTGCTCGCTGGAAGGGCTATCGGCTGCCCACCGAACAAGAATGGGAGGTGGCCGCAGAATCATTACCGATAAAAGGTCCATTTGTTGATGAGGGTAATTTACATCCAGTGTCATTACAAAATGCCGATGCAGGACTACAACAAATGTTTGGTGATGTGTGGCAATGGACACAGAGTTCTTATGCCCCTTATCCCGGATATGAACCCCTGCCAGGTGCATTGGGAGAATACAATGGTAAATTTATGTGTAATCAATACGTGCTAAGAGGTGGCTCTTGTGTGACTTCCAAATCGCATTTCCGAAAAACCTATCGAAATTTTTTCCATGCCAATGAGCGGTGGCAATTTACCGGTATTCGTTTAGCTAAATAATTAATAGCCATAACTTAAAAAGTATATGTCTGCAGTAGTTTCGGAAGGGGTTGAAGAGCCTTCTCAATTTTATAGAGATGTAATTGACGGTTTACAAAAACCTCAAAAAACACTGCCTAGTAAGTATTTTTATGATAAACGGGGTTCAGAACTTTTTGAACAAATTTGTGAGCTTGAGGAATATTACCTGACGAGGACCGAGTTTTCCATTATGAGGCAAAACATGGATAATATTGCGGGAAGGCTTGGTTCCAATATTCAACTCATTGAACTGGGCAGTGGCAGTAGCCTGAAGACCCGAATGTTGTTAGATCACGTACCTGATATCCATTCATACGTGCCTGTAGATATTTCTGATAATTTCCTTTCAGATGTGGCTGACGAACTTCAAACTGAGTACCCTGATTTGAATATCATTCCTGTTGCAGCTGATTATACTCGTCCTTTTGAACTTCCTGCTAAAGATCCTAAAACACGAAGAATTTCATATTATCCCGGTTCAACGATCGGAAACTTTACGAAAGAGAAGGCCGGTAATTTTATTAAGCTGATTGCAGAATTAGTTAAGCCTGATGGGGGCTTATTAATAGGTTTTGATTTATTGAAAAAAGAAGAAACCCTTATAGCAGCTTATGATGATGAAAAAGGGGTAACAGCCAAATTTAATAAGAATATTCTACGGAGGATCAACAATGAGCTGGAGGGAAGTTTTAATTTAGATGCCTTTAAACACAGAGCGGTTTTCAATGAAGAAAAACATCGAATAGAAATGCATTTAGTGAGCAAGATAGATCAAAAAGTGAATATTTTGGATTCACATATAGATTTTAAAAAGGGGGAACATATTCATACCGAGAGTTCTCATAAATATTCTCTGGAGTCATTCGAACAGCTTACTAAGGATCACTTTCAGCTCGTAAAAACATGGATGGATAAAGATGAAATGTTTGCAGTACAGTTTTTGATAAAGTAATTTTACTGAGTTTCAGTAAGGATCAGCGATGCCTTGCCAGAGCAAAACATGGATGGCATTATTCAAAACCTGGGAAAGGTGCTACCGATCTTTCATTCCCCGATTGATGAAATAGTAGGTATTGAAAGTGATCCTTATATATAAGCTGTCTAAACATCCCAAAAGTTTTATTTCTTTGTATAATGCGGGCCATTTACTGAACAATGAAGGGGGATGCTTAATATCTTGGACAAATAGCAGGCACTTGGGCTGAATGTTACCTGTAACCTGAAAGGAATATCAATCTTACTATTTGAAGTTTTACAAACAGTTTGTGTTTGGGTAGATACAGGAATTTGGGTAAAAATCAGCAAAGGCAAACCAATATCCGTTAAAGGATTTTGTTGGTGATAGCTCTGCTCCTTCACGTGGTCCACTTATTGCCTCTCCAAAGATGGACCATTTATTTCCTTCATTGTCTTTCATGATCACAGGTAGTTCATTAGCTACAGGTTCAAAAGTAAGTTTTGTTCCGTCATTCAATCTGTTGGAGTAGGAAACTACAAAATTAAGCTGCGAACTAGCTACTATGACTAAATCTTTGTTGTCAAACCTTTCCTGGATAATTTCAATCTCCTTAGTCATTTCTTCAATGGGGTAGATTCTGGGAGCAGTTTCTTCACCTTCAAAAACAGTGGGCATTATAGCATGTACTTGTGCTTTACCAGGAAGTCTGTCATCGGTTCTTTTAGGATCAAAAATGAAAAAATCATTATTCGTCAGGTAATTCTCTCCATAGGCAAAGCTTTCGTAATCACGATTAAAACCCGTTTCGGTACTTAATGCTCTGGCGTCTGAGT
>CAJXVZ010000151.1 GCA_913062845.1 uncultured Psychroflexus sp. | reverse complement strand
TTAAAATGATTTCTACTCATTAAAACAGGCCTACAACTCTTTAATCAACCACTTAGGATAATTTACGTGTTTTAGCTCTTGATGCTTTAAACAGCATAAAAGGCCATACCAAGCGGGTGAACCATTTCCTGTAATAATAAATGGAAAGGTTTATTTGAGAGAGCTAAACCACTTTACTTGCCCGCTTCATTACAAACGATTTAGGCGCTAAGGACAAAATAAGAACTACTAATAATTAGGGGGTATGGGGGAGGGTAGTTTTGCAGTCCCAGAAAAGCTCTAAATTGGGCAGCTAAATAAGCCTAAAAATGAAGGGCAAAATTACCACGGTAAATATCAAATGACAGTTTTTATAATAATCACAGTTCTAGCCATCGCTATCAGTCCTTTATTAGCAGCATTGGTTGGGGTTTGGATAAGGTATGGTTTTCTTTTTTTAGGCTTTTACTTACCTTTTAATTTTGACATTTCTCATTATGGAGTTTGGTTAGGAGTTATTATTTCTAACGTGCTGGCCCTAATATATTTTAGAATATTTGAAAAAGGCAAAAACATGCACATTGGCGGGCCTGAGAATACAAAAGTTGCCTACCATACTACAGTCTGTCTATCCGCATTTTTTGTGGGTACAGTAATAGGATTAATTGCCGGAGTAATCAGGTATTTCTTTTTTTAAATGCGCGAAATTATCCGTAGGACACACCAAAACAAATGCAAAGACCGGGTTTGGTTTCATGCTTATAGGTCGTTTTGATCATAACACACTTAAATAGTTTTGAAAGTTTAAGTTTATTACCTCATTGAAAATAAATCAAGAAGTTATGCTAGGTAAGATATTGATGAAGCTGGGTTTAATAAAGGAGCCAACGGAAACCGTTTTTAAATACATTTTTTACCTAAATGAAAAGTTTGCAAAGCATTGCTTATCAGATTTGGATTTAGAAGCCTCTGTAAATCGTAAGGCTCAGGTTGAAATAAAGGTGTTTTTTTGGGGCTATGTTCAACCTGAAATAAGAAAAAAATTGAGCCCAGGGAGGCTAAAGGAATTGAGCATGTTTTATCAGGACCAAGTGCTGTTCAGCTCTTTGACAGAGGAGGAACTGGCTAATGTGGATGAAGACATTTTTTTAGCTGAACGTTTTAAGTTTCATTCAAGGGGGATTCCTTATTTATCAAGGCCCATACCTGGTGACCCATACCTAACTACCCTAAGTAAACTTTGGTTTGAGGCCCCTTTTCTAAACGTCAAATATGAAGACGAGGCGATTAGAAATGGGATATTCGAAGGTTTTACTGGGTCATCCACTACCCAAGCTAGAGCCTTGCATTTAATTAAACACAAAGGACCAAATTATAAGAAAGGGTTAATGTTGATAATCAAGAACTGGAAGAAGTGAAAGCAGTTAAATCTAAAGGCTGAAGGGGTATTTTAAAGAAAGCTGTCAGGATTCAAGGAAATTCTTACATATGGCCAAGAGTGGAATATTACAAGAGACAGAATGATAATGTTAGCAAAAGCACCTCGATTCCAAATTTCGTATTCTTCATAAAAGCCAAAGGCTCCGAGTACTATACTAATAATGGTGAAAACTCCAAGTATCCTTAAAGCAACTATTCTTTGTCTAACTATAAAAGAGGAGAAAAAAATTAGTGCGACTTTAAAATTGAGGAAACTCGACCTAAAACGCCTATCGTGACCATGAAAACTAAACCTTTTAGAAAAAAGCTCCAGCCTTCAAGATAGACCAGCATCAAGTAGAAGCCCAAATATCCCAACAGAATCATGGCCACAATTAAACTACTGATTAAATAGGCTAACGGCAAGTAAATAATCCATCTCACCAGATCACCTAGGAATACGGAAGTCTTATAGCTCATTTAATTTTATTTAGAGTTCTGTTAAATGGGTATACTTCAAACATAATAATAAGAATCCGCAAATTTGAAAAGAACAAGAATTTTCAAAAAATGGGTTTACCTAAAGGAACCACCAACAACCCCAACGGCCGGCCAAAAGGCCAACCCAATAAAATAACCGCTGAGGTTAAAGACCTTCTCAAAGACTTGGTAGATACTGGAGCGGTGGCCCTGACAGGTGAAGAAATTCAAAAGATGGATAAAGCCCTAGAGGCAGAATATTAGGCCAATTTTCAAATGGTTGACTAAATGTTGACTAGAATAGAAACAAAAAAACCTCAACTAGTTAAAAATTAACCAGTTGAGGTTTTTTATTGTGGAGCTGCGGGGATTCGAACCCCGGTGCAAACAAGGAAATCAAAGGCTTTCTACATGC
>CAJXVZ010000150.1 GCA_913062845.1 uncultured Psychroflexus sp. | reverse complement strand
CTGCTCGATCAGTTCCCGGCGGCCAAAACGCGCACCTTCTCCAATTATGTGGTCAAACGGGCCCTGAAACTGCAAAAGCTGCTGTCGAAAATGCACGATGATATCCGCCTCGATTTTGAAGGTGAAATGGAGCGCCTCGGGCAGTTCATCCGCAACAGCAGCTACCTCAAGAAAACGGCAGAACGGGAGGGGCTGGAGTGGCGGGAGTTGTAAAAAATATTAATTTAAACAAATAGCACCTCATAGTTTTACACAAAACCAAACGTTTTGTATAAAAAAGCTATTTTTGCTTTATGGATGTTTTGACAAAAGAACAACGTCGCCAAAATATGCAGGCGATAAAAAACAAAAACACCAAGATTGAGCTGCTTTTAGGTAAAGCACTTTGGGCTAAGGGTTACCGATACAGGAAAAACAATAAGAAAATTTTTGGCAAACCTGACTTCACCCTTAGAAAGTATAAAGTCGCCATTTTCTGTGATGGTGACTTTTTCCATGGAAAAGACTGGGAAACTGCTAAAGAGCGAATAAAAACCAATCGGGAATTTTGGCATAAAAAAATTGAGTCAAACATTCAGAGAGATAAATTAGTCACGAAAACTTTAGAGGAACTGGGATGGACAGTCATAAGGTTTTGGGGAAGTGACATAAAAAAGCATCTAGAAGTTTGTCTTCTTCAAATTGACAGAATTATTATGAGAAAAGCAGGGATCACATACTCAAGTTTAAAGAGCCGCCTAAACTTAGATGTAAGGAGACTTGATTCTGGCGAAGGGTTAGCATTTCTAACTCACTATCTTCAAAATAAGGACAATGGTGTAAAGCAATACTTTAAGGAAGAAGCTACTGAATATCTTTCTGAAGCTGGTCTGGCAGAGGATAATGAATTTCAGTATCAACTTCCTATAACCTATGACATACCATTTCCTCCTCCTGCGAACCCTAAATTCAAATTTATTGATCTCTTCGCAGGAATAGGCGGATTTAGATTGGCTTTTCAAAGCTTGGGCGGAAAATGTGTCTTCACCTCAGAGTGGAACAAGTTTTCAAAAAAAACCTACGAAGCTAATTTTGGCGAAGTCCCTTTCGGCGATATCACAAAAATTGACGCGAATCTGATTCCTGATCATGATATTCTCCTAGCAGGATTTCCATGCCAACCGTTTTCAATTGCCGGAGTCAGTAAGAAAAAGAGTTTAGGGCGAGAGCATGGCTTTAAAGATGAAACCCAAGGCACTCTTTTTTTTGATATCGTTAGGATTTTAGAAACAAAGAGACCCAAAGCATTTCTTCTGGAAAATGTCAAGAACCTTGTTTCACATGATAAAGGCAAAACCTTTAAAGTCATCAAAGGGGCTCTGGAAGAATTAGGATACTCTATTCATCATCAGGTTTTAGATGGAAAACACTTCGTCCCCCAACATAGGGAAAGAATCTTTATAGCCGGATTCGACAAAAATGTTTATGCCGAAGAAGAGGCCTTTAGCTTCCCAGAATTGCCTGACCCCAACCATATCGTTGAAGAGATACTTGAAAAGGAGGTTGATCCAAAATATACTCTATCAGATAAATTATGGAAATACCTTCAAGATTATGCCAAGAAACATAAAGAGAAAGGAAATGGATTTGGCTTCGGGCTCGTAAATTTTGAAGGCATAACAAGAACAATTAGCGCACGCTATTACAAAGATGGATCAGAAATTTTAGTGCCTCAGGAAAAAGGAAGTAACCCAAGACGACTCACCCCAAGAGAGTGCGCAAGACTACAAGGGTATCCTGAATCTTTTGTCATCCCTGTTTCCGATACTCAAGCGTATAGACAATTCGGCAACTCAGTAGTAATGCCTCTTGTAAAAGCCATAGGACAAGAAGTAACAAAAGTTATCCTAGATGAGTCAAATCGTACAAAGCGCAATTGATGCAGTAAATAAAGCGGAACACGCATTTTGTAAGTTCATATCAGCCAATGATGCCGGTATAACGGGAGCTCATCAGTCAGGGTTTTACATGCCCAAAAACACGATACCCCTGATGTTCGATAAGCCTCAGGAAAGAGGGACCCAGACAAAGAAGCCCATAGAAATTTTATGGCAGGATGATTTTACCACAGAAAGCGTTTTCACTTATTACGGCAGGAAAACGCGAAACGAATATCGCTTAACGCGTTTTGGAAGGGACTTCCCGTTCTTTGAAGAAGATAATGTAGGTGATTTATTTATTCTAGCCAAGGTTAGTGAGCACAACTACAGAGGATACGTTTTATCTTCAGACGATGATATAGAAGATTTCTTCTCTGCCTTTAATATGTCTACTACGGAGACGAATAAACTCATCCGTACTGAACAGGTCCCCAGTCCTAAAGATAGAATTCTTGCATGCTTTAAAGAATATCTTGCTAAAATTGATTTGAGCGAATTCCCTCCAACAAAAGAAA
>CAJXVZ010000149.1 GCA_913062845.1 uncultured Psychroflexus sp. | reverse complement strand
TTGAAAGGTTGTCTTTGGCAGCAACGCGGTCAGCTGCGAGAAAACGAGTTTGCCCTGGTTCATGGCCGTCCTTTGCATTCCGATGCAAAAGACCATAAGTCACGGTGTCGACGTTCAAATCGACACCAGACAAAATCACCGGAAAACCAATATATTTCATCTACGTATGGAGTCCTAATGTGAAAACGTTGGGACAGCACTGATTCGCGATTTTAAATAAGATATAGATAATTGGAAAAAAGATAACAGCATGAATACCGAACCAAATTATACTGATGCTACTGTTCCCAGAAAATTTAATTCGGCGGTACTCTGGGGCCTTTTTCAGTTCTCCGTTTATTTTCTATTATTTCTAAACTTACTAATCCCTTTGGTCGGTGTTTTTTTGATAAAAATTGGGGCTTACTTAGGCATTGTTTACTATCCAGCAGTGTTTATCCTCGTCGTCACTATGTCAATGCTCGCGACAAGAAAGCATGATTTCTTGATGCTAAAGCACTTAAAAAAAACCGATGTAATATGTATTATTTTGATTTATCTTATCGTTTCTGCTGTTTATGGAAATTATTCGCCGATACTTGAGCTAAGGCAGGACCCAGCATTGTACGCCTTCAAGGGCTTCAACCTGATAAATTTTAATGACTATAATCTTCCTATTGATAAACTCAGTGATATCGTTGCGTCGGGTCTCTTTGACCAAAAATATAGTGGATATGGTGCTATACAGAACGGAACCCAAATTAACAATGGATATTTGAACACGGATTTTTTAGTGGGTCCTTCGTTTCATATCGCATTTTTAGGGTTGTTCGATAAAAATATTGCATTTTATTTTCCAGTATTAATCCTCTGGTCTTTAGCATCCTTATCTTATTTAATTTTCACCCGAATTACAGATTCCTTTTCATCCTTTGTTTTGACTGTTTCTCTAATTACTGCGCCTATTATGCTTTGGTTTGGCAAGGCCCCCTATTCTGAACCTATCGCACTACTCGCGTTTATGGGGATCTTCTGGTTTTTCCTCACTTATCAGACCAACCCAAGTTCATTTTCGGTGATTTCACTTTTATTGTTTCTAGCAATGGGGATATTAGCACGAATTGATGTGAGTATTGTTCTCGTGATCTCCATTGTTATTGCGTCATTATTTTCTTTTAAGATAGCACTTTGTGTATACGTCTTATTTTCACTTTTCTTTTTCTTTGCTTTGTCTAGTTTTTCAGTTTACTCGAACAGGATGGCGGCTGTCGGGTTTTCTTATGCCAACATATATTATTTAGCCTCAATGGCACTCTTTGTTTCTTATTTCTTAAATAAATTTAATCTAGTTCGCCTCACGGAGCAAATTGTTTATGAAAAGTGGTTTTTTTATCTGGTTTTTTCTCTATCAATAGCTATTGTTTCTTTTATTTTTAGAAATGATATAGCTGGCTTCATTGGTTATGAAATAAAGTTGATTCATGGAAGAAATATTAGATCATACAATGAAGACATTCTAGATAGGCTATTGATGACCCTGCCGGGGTTCTTGGTTGTCGTGGGTATTCTTAATATGGGTAACGTAATAAATAACAAAAAAGTAAATGCGCCCTTATTTTTGTTTGTGTTACTTAATTTTTTCATATTTTCATATTACCTCTTTGATATGAAAAATTCGCCGCAGTTGTATTGGGCGATCAGGCGCTATTTATATGTGATTATTCCATTGCTTTTTATTTCGTTTGCATTTTTCCTCGAAGACATGAAATACAAAATGCGTTTCGTTACTGTTTTGAGCTTTTTTGCGCTTTCTTTGAATATCACATTTGCGTCCAATCAGATTACCTCTGAAATGGCTGGGCTTGATGAATCTGCTGCTCGTTTCGAGGAACTATACCCAAGATCGGATTTTAAATATATTCTATATCAGGATAAGATGCGCTATGCGATATCACCTCTTATCTCCTACTCTGGCTTCATTCCAATACCAATTGGTAAGATTGATGAGCTTGCTTTGGCCTCTGAAGTGCTGTCTGAGCCATTTATCTTTGTGACTGATCAAGAAGTCAACGCATTACCGGGATGTATTTTTTCGTCAAACGAAAAAATTCAGTATCGTCGTACTGGAGAGAGTTATGATCGTTTACCAATGGATAGGCAGTATAAGAATTTTCAGTTATTTGTGTATACCTGTAACTAAATAAAGTAGTGTCATTACCAAGGGAAAGTGGCAGACTAATTGTAATCATAGGCTTACCGGAAAGGTAAACAGGTTAAAAATGTAGCTTTCCGCCCCCTTTAGGAGATAGGGATGAGGAAGTAGAAGTTTACAGAGAGCCAGATTGTGGCCATTCTTGGTGAGGGCGAAGCGGGCATACCGCTCGCTGAAGTCTGCAGAAAGCACGGTATTAGCAACGGGCTTTACTACAAGTGGAAGTCCAGGTATTCCGGGGTGTCG
>CAJXVZ010000148.1 GCA_913062845.1 uncultured Psychroflexus sp. | reverse complement strand
TTTATTGAAGGTCAAAAACTCAAAAAAGGTTTTGGCTATTTCATCATCGTGATGGCCATTTTTGTTTTTGTCATGGAATTTTTTGTGAATGTTTAATATTAAAATCAATATATAATGAAAGTAGAACAAATTTATACGGGATGTTTAGCGCATGGCGCTTACTACATCCACAGCAACGGAGAAGGAGCGATCATAGATCCACTAAGAGAAGTAGAGCCTTATATCAAAAAAGCGGAAAAAGATGGTGTTAAGATTAAATATATCTTTGAAACCCATTTTCACGCAGATTTTGTCAGTGGGCACTTGACACTGGCCGAAAAAACCGGAGCAAAAATCATTTACGGACCGACTGCGGTTCCTGATTTTGATGCACACGTGGCTAAAGATGAAGAAATTTTTCAACTGGGCAAGGTAAAGATCAAAGTTTTGCACACACCAGGTCATACTATGGAAAGCTCAACATTTTTATTACTTGACGAAAACGATAGCGAACACGCTATCTTCACCGGAGATACTTTGTTTTTGGGTGATGTCGGAAGACCTGATCTCGCTCAAAAAGCAGCGAATATGACACAGGAAGAACTGGCAGAAACCCTATACGACAGCTTGCGCAATAAGATCATGCCTTTACCGGATTCTACAATTGTTTACCCGGGTCATGGTGCAGGCTCGGCCTGTGGTAAAAACATGATGAAAGAAACAGTCGACACGCTTGGTAATCAAAAGAAAGTGAATTACGCTTTGAGAGCTGATATGACCAAAGCTGAATTTGTTGAGGAAGTCACAGACGGGCTTTTACCACCACCGGGTTATTTTCCTCATAATGTGATGATGAACAAGAAAGGCTACGAATCTATTGATGAGGTTTTGTCTCAAGGCACAAAACCCCTTTCTCCGGAAGCTTTTGAAGCTGCCGCCAACGAAACTGAAGCAGTAATCCTTGACGTGAGAAAAAACTCAGATTTTATTGAATCCCATGTCCCCAACAGTATTTTTATTGGTCTGGATGGTGATTTTGCGCCATGGGTAGGAGAACTTATCGTAGATGTAAAAACACCGATATTACTCGTAGTACCAAAACACAGAGTAGAGGAAGCTGTAACCAGATTATCAAGAATTGGTTTCGACCATACGTTAGGTTACCTTGAAGGTGGCGTTGAAGCCTGGAAAAATTCCGGTAAAGAAACAGGTAGCTTAGAATCGATTTCAGCTGAAGAATTTTCCAAAGTATATCCTGCTCATAAAGACAAGGTCTTCGATGTCAGAAAACAATCAGAATACCTGTCTGAACATGTTGAAGATGCCCATAATGTACCTCTGGGTTTTATCAATGATCATCTGGCAGAATTCAACAAAGACCATATGTACATCCACTGCGCAGGTGGATACAGATCTGTAATAGCGGCTTCGATTTTAAAATCGAGAGGCATCCATAACTTGACAGATGTCAAAGGTGGATTTAAAGCTATAAAGGCAACAAGCGTTAAAACAACAGATTACGTTTGTCCTTCGACACTGTAATTTTTAAAAATTTAAATGATGAAAACAAATTTTCAAGTATTGATCATAGGAGCAGGTGCTGGCGGAATAATGGCAGCTTCTCAACTTATGAAGAAGAGACCAGACCTGAATGTAGGCATTGTAGATCCTGCAGATATGCACTATTACCAGCCCGCATGGACGCTCGTTGGTGCAAATGCCTATAAGTTTAAAAAGACGGGAAAGCCAATGAAGAAGATGATACCTAAAGGTGTCAAATGGATACAGGAGCACGCTGAAAAATTCCAGCCTGAAAACAACAAGGTGTTCACCAAAGAAGGAACAGAAATTTCTTATCAATACTTGGTTGTAGCACCCGGACTGAAAATAGATCCAACCATGATAGAAGGTTTGGCAGAATCTTTGGGTGAAGGCGTAGTTTGTAGTAATTACACTGATCCTGAGCATACCTGGGAAGTTCTTAAAAAATTCAAAGGAGGAAATGCATTGTTTACCCAGCCTACCACACCAATAAAGTGCGGTGGTGCACCACAAAAAATTGCCTATCTGGCGGCAGATTATCTGAGAAAACAAAAACTTTCAGATCAGTCTAATGTGATTTTTGCAACGCCGGGGTCTGTGATCTTTGGAGTAAAACCCATCGCACATACCCTGATGCACGTCCTTAGTCATTATGACATTCATTTTAAGCCATTTCATGCACCGATCAGAATAGACGGTAAGAACCGAAAAGCTTATTTCAATTTTTCTGATGACCTTCATAATGAATGTGTGGTAAACGAAGACAATCAAATCAACTCTAAAATTATTGGCGAATCTACGGTTGAAATACCTTTTGATATGTTGCATATCGCACCACCACAGCGTGCCCCTGACTTTATAAGAGATTCAGCTTTTGCTCTGGAATCGGGTTGGATGGATGTCGATAAACACACTTTACAGTCTAATACCTACAAAAATGTGTTTGGTCTTGGTGATATTTG
>CAJXVZ010000147.1 GCA_913062845.1 uncultured Psychroflexus sp. | reverse complement strand
TACTTTGGAAGTGACTTAAATTCAAAATAACATCGATTTAAATATTCAAGGACATACTTCTAGGATTGATTTATAATGGAATTAACTTACCTTTTACAGGTAAACCTAATTGAATGGAAACATCGAATCTCTCATGATTTATACACCAATAACGTTCATTTCTCCTTGGTTTGGAGAAAGCCGTTAAAATATGCAAAGAAAGAAGGATACCTGCTTGACAGGTATCCTCTTTTTAGAGTTTTAATTGGTTAAAAAAATGTTTGCTCGCCAGCCAATTTCTCGATTAAGCCAGCTATTTCAAAGGGAAAATAGAAAAGCATTGATCAGCGCGATCGCGCAATTCCCTTAAATATTTCTTACGCGGATCAACTGTCGCACCAAAGACTGTTACTACTTGAAAATCATCGAGATCAGCGATCCAAACAGGAGACGGCTTCACCCCACCGCGTACTTTTCCACAAAGAAATCCATCATAATCATTATTATAATAAAAAGCGCGATCGTGAAGGACATCTAAGGCAAAAGGTTTATTAGAATTACTATCTCCTGAACAGACAACAATGCGACAATTTCCATCAACTACTTCTTGCCAATTTTCTCGATTAACTTCACCTACTTTGAGCAAATTTTGAGGATTAATTGACTGTTGTGTTAACTTAGATAAAGCAGAATAAAAGCCTTTTATTTTTTGAGAGAAAAGGTCGCAAAACTCTTCGATTTCTTCTGGAATGTCCCAAAACTCTTCGTCTCCAGCCAGAAACGTTGACCCTCGAAACCAAGGTGCGCGATCGCGATTATGACGTGAATAACAAGGTCGTCTTGCCCCTTGACCAATTCCTCCCAATTGAAACATTATCCAAGTGAGGTTTTCAATGAGTAATTGTAAATCCTTTCTTTGAGAGTCTTCTGTTTCTGAAGAAAAGCCAAGAATGAGAATACCCGATTGTTTTCCACACTTATCTCTGTTCGATCGCGCTTCTTTTTGTTCTAGTTTACCCTGATTAATTCTCACCTCTAAAAAGCCTCGTCTTCGCGGTTGAATTGCACCGAAAATAGCAGAAATGTTGAATGACAGAAGAAAAAAGAAAAGAATGCTCTCCAATTTGATAAACTAGATACCATGATTCTTCAATAAATCTATAAAAATGATATCAAATTTTCCACAGCTCGTCAAAAAATATCTAGGTCACTTACCCCAAGATGATTACCCAGTGCTTAATACATTTCTGTTCGTTTCAACTTGGTTAGAGTTTGTTCTAGATCAAAGTCATCCGTACTCCGCCGTGAGACGGCGGAACGGGGTTCACAAGCGTCGGAACCAAGTTCCGACGACGACCCCTTGCCTGCGGATGACCGTTGGTCAAACGACAATGCGAAGTCTATTTAAACGATTAAATATTCGGGGGATTAAAGAAAAGTGAATTTCGGCTAGTAACTAATTTAGCAGAAGGTGGAGAAGCGGAAATCAGCAATGAAGAAATTACTGAATTTTACCGTTTACGTTGGCAAATTGAGTTGTTTTGGAAATTTCTTAAAATGCACTTAAAGCTAGATAGATTAATTACAAAAAACTGTAATGGAATCGAGATTCAAATCTATGCCTGTCTAATCGGTTATGTTCTTTTACAATTAGTTGAAATTCCCAAAGATTTTGGCAATAAATTATTAGATAAATTACGATACTTGCAGGCTTTTATGTGTGAAAATATTAGCTATGTTCACTGGTTTAAGAAAATTGTCTGTTGTTGAAAAATTCTGTTGTGATGGGTGTAGTGTGTCTAATTTTTAGAAGAGATTTATTTAGATTCAACATTTCTGGTCATTAGGGGTAGGGAATGCTATATTAAGTAACAGATACAGCTATTGAGTTGAGTAAGAGATGATTAAGCTAAAAGTAACAAAAGTTGGAGATTCTGTTGGAGTCATTTTCCCAAAGGAATTAACGGATAAACTGCATATTAAACAAGGCGATTCTCTTTATGTTGTAGAAACCTGTGATGGCTTTGAGGTTAAGCCATACGATTCGGAGTTGATGCAGCAAATAGAAGTTGCAGAAGCAGTAATGAGTGAAGACCATGATGTTTTAAGAAAGTTAGCTGAATAAAAAGGTGAAAACGGTAATTTGGATTAGGGATGAGACAGTAATAGCGATTCATCGTCGTCAATTGAAAGAATATGGTGGCATGGAGGGAATTCGAGATCAAGGTTTGCTACAAAGTGCACTCTATCGACCTAAAAATCTTCTCGCTTATTCTGCATCACCTCCTGATCTTTCTTCTCTGGCAGCAGCTTACGCTTGGGGTCTTGTAAAAAATCATCCTTTTGTTGATGGAAATAAGAGAACATCGTATGCTGTTACTCGTACTTTTTTGAAACTGAATAGCTATGATATTCAAGCATCAAGTGAAGAAAAGTATCACACTTGGGTTGAACTGGCTGCTAGTCGCCTTTCAGAAGAACAAGTTGCTGATTGGATTAGAAAACACATTATTATTTTTTAGTAAAAAGTGCAGAACGAAGTGAAACCCAACAT
>CAJXVZ010000146.1 GCA_913062845.1 uncultured Psychroflexus sp. | reverse complement strand
AGGTTTTGGGCGCTTCAGCGCCAAAACTGTGTAGTTGACCCATTATAAAACGGCAATTACTTCAATGAAATCAATATTTTAGTGATTTTTCAGAGCCGACAAGCTAAAAAACGAGATATTCAGGGTCAACTACGTCATCAATTCAAACTTTCTGTGTTGATACGCATAAAAGGCCACCCCTATCAAAATAAACAATTGCCTGTTTTCTGCATAAGAAAAAGATTTAAGAGCGTTTAGCCACAGAAAAATCAAACAAAATAATATTGCGTAAGCTCTGGATTTAACGCTGAACCAGATAGAAAATATGAATATTAGTGCCATTAGAGTCACGCCAAACAAACCTAACTCAAACCATGATTCTATGAATATATTGTGAGGGTGCATAAATATTTCTTCCTTTAGCACCAGTCGCCCAAAAGAAGCAACTCCACTTCCTACAATAGGAGATAAGTCTATATATTTCATAGCTTCCTTGAAATAAATAATTCTGGTATTCACTGAGGCGCCTTTATCCGAGGATGTAAGTAAAAGCAATCTGTCCATGCTCATTTTGATAACTGTCAGAGCATCACCTTCCAAGCTACTGATGAAAATGAATAGCAATGGGATCACGATCACCCCGGCAATTGGGAAGAGTGCCAACCATTTAGTGGCGCGCCCACTCAAACAAGCCCGAACAAAATGAGCCAATGAGGCCAGCATCAAGCATATTAATAAAAATACTAAAGGGGCTCTTGCACTAGAAATTAGAAGCGTTAAAAGAAAAATAAATTGAAGGACAGTTGCGGCAAAAAAGCCTATTTTCAATGGATAAACTAGAAGTAAAAGTAAAGAAAAAGCTGATAAACCGCCAACACCTAGATAAAGCGTTCTAATAATATCTAAGTTGTAATATTTTTCATCCAATAACCCCAATCGCCATTGAGGGAAAAAATACAAAAATAGGAGGCATACTGGAACTGAAAGCCTCACAACCCAAATGGAGAACCTTTCAATATTAAATTCCTTAATAAAACAAAAAACCAAAACGGATGATATGGGGAGAATAGAGATAGCCGTTTTGTATAAAAATACTTCAGTAGAGGGCGTATAAATTGATGATATCGCTACAGCGCCAAGCAGACTGAAAAAAGTGCTGGCAAATACCAGCCCTTCTTTTGATAGCCAATACTCTCCTTTGAAAACCACCTTATAAAGAAATACCGATAGGATTAAAGTAAGGCTAAAAACGGCAGGATTGAATAATGGAAGGGTCAAGAACTCTGCGACCCCTCTCAAAGGGCCACTTACAAAAAGAAGAGCAACTAAAAACTCCATATCTTTTTACTTCGAGTATTCTTTGAATAAAAAAGACAAACCACAATACGCTAAAAATAGAACGCTTGTGCCTGCCAACATTAGAATTAGTATAAGCGCTCTCATTGGAGATGACTTTTCTTCAGGTATGAAAGCAGGGTCTACAATGTCAAATGAATAGTTAGGTTCTGTATCAATTAGTACCCGCTTATTCACCTCTGACTCAATCAGCTGGGCAAGAACCTGTCTTACTGAAGCGGCCGTAGAACTAGCGCTCTCACGGGTTAAATAGTCCAATCGACTTTCAGATCTATCTAATGCTCTGACTCGCATTTTTTTATTAATTTCTGAAAATACTAGTGATAGGAAATCCCTTGCAAAAACTGGGGACACATGCTCGAAAGACAACCTGAGCGTACCATTCTCGGGATTTTCAACAACACTGTAAAAGGAAGTGATCTTTTCATACAAATCTGTGTCAGTTGGTGTGTCCTTCCCGTCCAATTTTTCACTGTTCCACTTTTCATTGGCAGTGTCATATAGGCTTTCATCAAAAACAACTATGCCATTTCTGAACCCATCTGCAGCATAAACTAAGGGTTCTAGGTGATTCCCTCTAATTAGTTCAACAAGAAAAGCTCTTGAGGTTAAAGTTTGTTTCGCGATAATACCCTCATTATCATCAGTAACCCCTAAATTTACACCTGCCAAATTAGCCAATCCGCCAAATTGCCCTGACAACCCTTGCAATACATTACCGCTTGAGTCTTTTTTAATGGGAATTAATAATATCTCGCTCGTATACATATTTTCTTTGGTAAGTAGAAAAGCTAATGATAGGGTGGTTGCGATGGCAATCGTTACCATGTATTGCTTTTTCTTGCTCCAAACATGTATTAAAAGATCTTTAACATCAATCGATTCATTGCGAATTGTCATTTTAGCAGCCTATACCCATATATAATAGAAAAACTAGTCTAAATTTTAATGCTTAATCTTAATAAAAATTATTTACTATTAATTTTGCTAAATAAAATTCCGAGTAATCTTTAATTTAATTACCTTGATTTAAAAATGCTGAATTTTGTCGATTCCAACTAAAAGCTCTAAATTTGGTTATCCGAAAATATTAGAATTCCCCTCCGCTGGTGTCCCGTTCGAGCTTATTGGCCATGACTTTCAGCGCCTCTATCTCTTGTGGATCGGGGGTTAATTCCCGCGTCTTGCACAACGCCAGTGATTCCGAAACTAACTTGATCGACCCAGCGCCGGAGCGCTCCGTC
>CAJXVZ010000145.1 GCA_913062845.1 uncultured Psychroflexus sp. | reverse complement strand
TAAAGCTCTGTATACTTTAAAGGAACTCATTCACCCAAATTAAGTTCTGATAAGCATAAATATTCCTCAGATAGAGTGGCATTTTCGATAATGGCATTAAACCCCATGGGCACAGTCTGTATATATTCGTATCACCAAATACTTCCATAAAATCTTTGATAGTGATATCCTCTAAAAATAAATGCTCATTAAACTCAAATTGTACATATCTTGCTCTCTTTAAGGTATTTCTTGCCCCTTTCAAAACTTGAAGCTCCGCTCCTTCCGCATCTATTTTGATGAGGTCAATAATTACCCCACTGGGAAGAAGATTCCCTTTAGAAAAAAATGTATCCAAACATATTTTTTTTATAGAGATTTCCCTAACCGATGATTGATAAAGCTCATCAATAGCGCCAGGAAGTAGTGTTGCGTGTTCAGAGCCGGATGCCGAAAGATGATCATACAGGATCCCAGGTCCATTCGAATCGCTTAATGCATAGTTATACGCGTTTTTATTTTTCTTAACCAATGAAAGGTATGATGAGGGGTTGGGTTCAAAGGAATAAACTTTTGCATTTGGCAGGTATTCTTTTACTTGTTCAAAATACCCTCCGGAATTCGCGCCAATATCGATTATTAAAGGAGATGAGTAATCCTTGAAAAATCCAAGAACAAAGGACTCGCCACTTTCAGTAAACGAATGATAATTTAAAAAGCCGAGGCATTTTAGCGTTTGGCGAAGAATAAATCCATTTAACCTCCAAGCCCACCGACGCCTTAAAACAAACAAATACCCTGCTGACAGATAATAAAATATTTTTTTGTACGGGTTTTCTGGCATAGTTTTTTATTCTCGCAAGCTTTGGTACACAGCGCTAACTTTACTCTCTTCACAGATGAATGTCTGCGATAAATTTTGCAGATGAGTCTTATCAAGATGCATGACGCGCTTTATTGTTTCCAACGCCTTCCGGCATTCTTCATAACTATTCACTCGAATAACGTGATCGCATTTTTGTGTAAGTGGGTTGCTCGCAGGACTAAACGATATTACCGGGACAGAATGTAAAAATAATGCTTCGAAAAGAACTGATCCGTTAATAACAGCTACGGCTTTAGCGTTTTTTATTAATTCTGATTGATTAGCTTCTAGATCTATCAACACAACGTTTTCCAGCTTACTCAACTCATCATAGAACCATTTAGACCTGTAATCACATACGGCTGCAAGATGGTAATGAAACTTTGGTTCACCAATTTTTTGATAAACTGGATGCTCTTTTATAAAGATTTTTGTTTTTTTATCCGTTACGTTTGATAGCATTTTAATTAATGTTAACTGATCATTGATTGACGTATTTACACTTATCGATGCCTCAGGTTGGAAATGCAGTGGGAAATAAATGTAACTCTCCTTGAAGTTTGGTTTTACTGAGTATCGTTCATAATATCTTAAAAGATGCTTCATTTTTAATAGTTGGGTAGCGAGCTTCCAATAAGGAATTTTTTGTGAGTATTGAACAAGGAACGTTCTCTTTAATGTTGGTTTCAAAAAGAAAATAACTGGCCCGAATAAACTGTACAGATTGTTAACAATAAAATTTATTGTGTTGCTGGCATTTTGGTGCTCATATTTATATGGTACCGAAAACTCATTTAGGAAATTTTTAATTGATTTGGCTGAATTTATTCGCAGTTCTGCTGGGATTTCTATATACTGCTTTTTTGAATAGTCAAAAAACGCTTTCAAGCGGTTGGATTTGCCCGATGTTAGCGTTTCAATAATAATTGGCCTTATTCCGTGAATTTTGGCGTAGTCTAGAGCAAGATCATATGAAGTTCCATGTTGTAGATCGTTTAAAATTACTTCATCTATATCAAGCGTACGGAAAACATAATTCCAATAAAACAGCGCGTTATAGTAGTAGGCCTGGCGAATATACCAGTCACTTGTGAATCTCGCTATAAATGAATCAATTTTGTTATGGCTTCTCTTGAATTTAGAAATTAAATCGGAATCATACTCATAGTAATCACGGTGGAGTTTTCCATCAAAAGTTTCACTCCAATCGTCATTTTCTGCGGCCGAGCAATAAAATATTTGCTCAATGTTTTTGTAATTTTTTAATTCTTCGACTTGCTCTTTTCTATCAACGACCAGGACTCGGATAAGGTAGTTTTCATCCCCTGCCAGATTGTATGCTAATTTTGCTGATCTATCTAGTAGAATTATTTTCTTCATTTTTTTCGCAACTTTGATTTTATTATTTGATAAATAGTTTATGGTTAATTTTTTTGCGTTCTCGCATAAACTAATATAAACTCTTCATAGCCGTTCTACCGAAGTTGCTCTGTAACATGGCTTATTGAGATGTTTGTTTTAATTTTAGCAATAGTGCGTAAGCCTCCCCGTCAAGCACACAGTTTAAAAGTAGACACTTCGCCGGTTATCTGGCGCCGGAACTCTGCCGGTGGTATTCGGCCAAGCGAGTCATGCGGTCGCTCTTCGTTGTAGCTGATCAGCCACGCAGCACTTAAGTCTCTCACCTGGCTCAAGCTGGTGAACAGGTAGGGGTTTAGCACCTCGGTGCGGTATGAGCGGTTAAACCGCTCGATATAAGCAT
>CAJXVZ010000144.1 GCA_913062845.1 uncultured Psychroflexus sp. | reverse complement strand
GCGCCGATGGTACTGCAATCCGTGGGAGAGTAGGTCGTCGCCTTCTTTAAATATAAAAGCACTTATCATAATTGATAGGTGCTTTTTTGTTTTGAAAGTATTAAACAACATAAAAATATAAACTATCTATTCTGTTAATAGATTTTAATTTTGAAAAATATAAAGCTTTAATTTACCCTTTTCACATATTGCCCTTTTCTTCTGTCTTGCTCTTCCAGAAGTAATGAAAGTTCACGAGAGGATTGACCCTGTACAGACGAATTTTCCTGAGCTCGCCTAAAGAGATAGGGTACAACATCTCTTACAGGTCCAAATGGCAGTAATTTTACGGCATTAGAACATTCAGCACCAAGATTGTAACTGATGTGGTCACTCATGCCGTATAACTGTCCAAACCAAATGCGCTCGTCATCCAGCTTAATGCCTTTTTGGTTCATCAGTTGCAGAGCCATATAACTTGATACCTCGTTGTGTGTTCCTATAAAAAGGGACATGTCCTCAATATTATCAATACAATAACACATGACTGCATTAAAGTTGACATCAGTTGCTTCTTTGTCTTCACAGATAGGTGTGTCATAACCTTTTCTTTTTGCTCTTAAGTTTTCTTTTTCCATATAAGCTCCACGAACCACCTTATAACCCAATTTATAACCGCCGTCAATCCCTCTTTGATGAGCCTCTTTCACATATTTGAGTCTGTCCCAACGGTAACATTGTAAGGTATTAAAAATATAAGCCTTTTTCTTATTGTATTTTTTCATCATGTCTTCAATCAAATCATCTGCGGCATCCTGCATCCAGGATTCTTCAGCGTCGAACATGAGCTTAGTATCGTATTCAACAGCGGCTTTACAAAGTTTTTCAACCCTTTGTTTTATCCTTTCCCATTCTTCCTTTTCAGATTTATTCAATGCTTCGCCTTCAGTGATTTTCTGCCATATTTCAAAGCGACCCAGACCTGTTGGTTTTGCTACAGCAAAGGGTATTTCTTTTTGCTCGGAAGCAAATTTTATAATGTCAATCTTTGTTTCTGTAGCTTTATCAAATTCTTTTTCTTCAGCTTTACCTTCAACTGAATAATCCAGGACACTATAAACATGCTTGGAATACATCAATTTTACTAATGGTAGACATTCTTTCTGAGTAGTCCCACCACAAAACTGAGCAAAGATGGTTTTTTTAATGATCCACTCTATAGGTAATCTTAGTTTTAAAGCTAGTTTTGCAAAAAAGATACCGAGAGGTACTAAAAAAGGAATATTTATGGTTCTAAAAATAAAGACAGATCTTTTTAAATCATCATTAGATTTTAAGACAAAAGCCCTCTTTGTATTGTTGAATATCTTAGTGTCTATCAATTTAAATTTTTTTTCTCAAATATATATAATAGGTTTGTAGTACTAATAGCTTGAATGTACATTTTTACTAATATTAACAAAGCTTTTTATGACTGATTTATTGCAGAAAAACAGCATTTTTTTAAATAATTCTCCGTTAGAAAAACTAAGTAAGTTTGTCCGTGATAATAATTTCTCATCAGTTTTTGTAATGGTTGATGAAAACACAAAGGAATTTTGCTTAGACTATTTTTCAAAAGAGGTGTCTTTTGACTTTAAAGTGATTAAAATACAAGCCGGTGAAACTTACAAGAATATCCATACCTGTCTAAGAGCTTGGGAAGAGTTATCTTCAAAAGGTGCCGATCGCAAGTCTTTACTGATAAACCTGGGTGGTGGTGTGGTTACAGATACAGGTGGATTTATAGCCTCCTGTTTCAGAAGAGGTATTGCCTTTGTTCATGTGCCAACAACTTTGCTCGCCATGGTCGATGCAGCTTTAGGCGGAAAAAACGGTGTTGACCTTAACCATCTGAAGAATCAGGTAGGTGTTATAAAACTTCCTGCCATGGTGATTGTAGACGAAAATTTTCTAAAAACTTTACCTGAAAATGAAATAAGAAGTGGTTTTGCAGAAATGATTAAACACGGACTGATAGATACTGAAAAAAGCAGCTACTTTGAAGAATGTATCTCCTTAGAAAATTTTGAAATCTCTAAAATATCAAAACTGATCGAAGGCTCAATTCATATAAAAATGAGAACGGTAAACGAAGACATAGATGAAAGCGGGTTAAGAAAAATCCTTAATTATGGTCATACGCTTGGACATGCCATAGAGTCTTACCGAATGGGTATGGATACCGATTGCCATTTGTTACATGGTGAAGCTATTGCGATTGGACTGGTGCTGGAAACCTATAATTCTCATATAATGTATGGTTTTCCTTTAGAAGATTTGAATACCTTAAAAACTTTTATTTCTTACAAATACAGTCCTGAGCGTTTTAGCAGAGAAGAGCAAAAGAAGATCATAGAGCTGATGAAATTTGATAAAAAGAATGAAAAAAACAATGTCAATTTTGTTTTGCTTGAAGGATTAGGTTCGCCGAGACTTAACTGTCAGGTAGAAGAGCAGCTTATTTATGAGGCTTTTGATTTTTACCAATCCTAAATTATCATAAAAATAATGCTGCACCCTCTTAGATACAGCATTTTTTAAATACATTAATTGAATATCCGTTTTCATACCTAAGCGCTTGTTATTGCGGCTACAATTACTCTATCGAAAAGTCTATCGCCAAA
>CAJXVZ010000143.1 GCA_913062845.1 uncultured Psychroflexus sp. | reverse complement strand
CGAGAACCTTGTTATGGACGGCAATATTCATTTTAACAGCCAAAAGATTGATTTTATAAAATATTTTGATTTTTTTTATGTTATATCACTGATAATTGAGTGTTATTTTTTGGTCAATTGGAAAATATTCACTATAATGTCAAACTAATTTAATCAGAGATTACATGAGACAGTTAAAAATTACAAAGCAGGTCACAAACCGTGAATCGAAATCACTTGATAAGTATCTACAGGACATCAGTAAAGTTGATTTAATTACAGCTGAGGAAGAGGTAGAGCTGGCACAGAGGATTCGAGAGGGTGACCAGGTTGCTTTAGAAAAATTGACTAATGCAAATCTCCGTTTTGTGGTTTCTGTGGCCAAGCAATACCAGAATCAGGGTCTGAAATTACCAGACCTTATTAATGAAGGTAATGTTGGGCTTGTTAAAGCTGCAAAGCGTTTTGACGAAACCCGTGGTTTTAAATTTATCTCTTATGCCGTTTGGTGGATCAGACAATCTATACTACAGGCGCTTGCCGAACAGTCCAGAGTTGTCAGATTACCACTAAACAAAATTGGTGTAATTAACAAGATAAATAAAACTTTTTCTCATCTTGAACAAATTAATGAAAGACCACCTTCAGCAGTAGAAATTGCTAAAGAACTTGACATGTCAGAATCTCAGGTAAAAGTGGCTTTGAAAAATTCAGGACGTCACCTTTCAATGGATGCACCTTTTAAAGAGGGTGAAAATGACTCCAATCTGTATGATGTGCTGAGTTCTGCTGAATCTCCAAATCCGGATGATCAATTGATGAAAGATTCCTTAAGTGTCGAAATAAACCGCGCTTTAGATACACTTTCACAACGTGAAGCTGATGTGATCAGACTGAATTACGGTATAGGAAATCAGCCGGCCATGACATTGCAGGAAATTGGTGATATGTTTGACCTGAGTCGAGAAAGAGTTCGTCAAATCAGAGAAAAAGGAATAAGACGTCTTAAGCATCAATCTAAGAACAAGATGCTCAAGAAGTATTTAGGTTAATTTTTACATGATTAGTTTTAATTAAAGACCGCTGCTTGTCAGCGGTTTTTTTTATGACAATCATTAAATTCGCAGTTCATATATATTAGTACTCGTGATTAGATCAAATAAAATTATTGCGCCGGTTTTTGTTGTATTACTTCTGTTTTTTTCTTCTTGCACTGAAGATGATGTTGTGACGCCAGTTACAGGAGCTTATGTCAATATTCTAACCCCTTTTGAAAATGAGTCGTTCATACCTGACAGTGATATAAATTTCAGAGCAGAAATAGTTACAGATAATGACATAAAATACGAAAACCTGATCGCAACCTGGACAAGCGATAAAGATGGGGTTATCTATGAGAATAAATTATCTGATGATGGTTTTTCAGCATTTACAACCAATAACCTGAGCTATGACATACATAAAATAACAGTTAGTGTTAAAAATGAAGCAGATTCAATCCTTACAGATGCTATCGAACTTTATAATGTCATAAAATTGAATCCAATAGAAAAGGATGAAAGTAAGCTAAATATCTCCTGGACTGTTGCCGGTGAAGTGGATTTTGAGTCTTTTACATTATACCGCTCATTATTCAATGAAGGCATTCTTAATCAGGAGCCTGTTTTTACAACCGAGGATATTACACAAACCAATTACGTGGATTCTGAAGCTCTTCTCGGCAAAAGGCATTATTACAGATTAGTACTTAATACTGTATCATCTCAGACAATTGCCAGTAATATCGAAACATCAACAGCCGGTAATTTTTTTCGGACCAACTATCCATTAGGGAAGATCGTATATGACGAACAAAGGCAAAAGGCCTATGCACTCGTTACCTCAGACTCTCAATTTGATTCAAATGATACAGGTTGGGGCCTTTTATTTATTGACCTGAATAATTTTAGTGTAGAAAAGAGAATTCTGGATTTCTTTAGGTTTACAGATCTTGATATTGGACCTGATGGTAATTATTTATATCTGGCAAACAGAGGTAATAACGTTAGAAAAATCGATCTTAATACGCAAACTTTTGAACAAAGCTATAATTTACAAAGACCAGCACACAGGATTGAAGTAGGCCAAACCAACAGATTGTTTTATCATATCACACCACCATCAAGCGGTTCAACGGAATTTAGGGTATATGATCTTTCAACTTTAACAGATATTCCATATCAGGATACCATGACTGACGCCTTTAGAAGATTTAGTCATGGGGATTTTGAAATTGATGAATTCAATACCATTTTTCACGGAGGGAGTAACTCTTCAGATTCTAAAATCAGTAAAATTACCTCAGCAAATGATATATTTTCTTTGGATGATCAATGGGGCAGTAACGATTATATGAAAGACAGGATCATTCTTAACAATGAAAACTATCACTACTGTCCGGTAAAGATAAAATAAAAATCTGTTAAGCCTTGTTATTAGTGTTCTAACGCTCATTTAAATATTTTTCGATTTGAAATCGACGTTTGGAAAAGTTAAATCAGTTTTGTCTTATGAATACAGGCAAAACAATTTTATCTCAATTATTGGATTTCATTCCAAGTTATGAGTTCAACAAGTTTGTTGACAAGTACAATGGCAATTATCGTGTAAAATCATTTACCTGTTGGGAACAATTTAT
>CAJXVZ010000142.1 GCA_913062845.1 uncultured Psychroflexus sp. | reverse complement strand
GGTATTGAAAGTTCAAAAGACGAAGACTTCTACACCGATATATTCATGGGTCGCAGCAACAATATGGAGCTAAACAAAAATGCCGAAGCGAAAGACCAGTAAAGCACAAAAACTCCAGTCAGCAAAAGCAGAACATGAAGCTTGGCTTGCATCGATGGGCTATAAAGGTGGTAAGTCACTTCGTGGTAAGCATGGTCGTCGCAAAGGCATTTATGAGCTACCAGATCTTCAAAAGGATCTTCGTCCTATGCCTGCAACAAGTGACAAGATTGCTGGCAATGGCAACAAAACGGAATCTCAAAAGTATACTGGTGACTATGTGAAAGGTATAGCTACTACTCATAAGTCAAACAGTGTACCTATCACAAGTCGAGAGCAAGCAATTCAGGTAGCACAAATGAGGAGAAGCTAAGGCTTCTCCTTTCTTTTATAAATATCTTAGTAACTTAAGAGAAAAGATATGGCTAGTATTGTTGAAAATAAAAAGTATGGTGAAGGTCACGAAGTTGTCTTAAAAGAAGCTTCGAAGCTTAGTGCTACGATTAAAAAGGAAATGACTAAAAACGGTTATACATCCGGAAAGAGTCAGTTTAAATTAACATTTAATCCTAAAAAGGTTGATAAAAGCGTTATCATTTCTTCTGATAAAAATGCAAAAACTGTTTATCTCAAAGATAATAAAAACAAAATTTTGCAAATCGTTGCAAGTAAGTCAATGATTGAATCTTCATTTAATCATGCCACAAGTGGAAAAACAAAGTCTAACACAAATCTTCTTACAGAGATCAAAGAAAATATTTCAATGTGGCTATTTCAATCTTATTTTGAAAACAATAAAATTCTTACAGAAGAAGATATTACCGCAAAACTTGGAAAAAATATAGATAGTTTCGACACTACTTATTATCAAAGTGCGCTTAAACAACTCGAAGAACTTAAAAAATATATTAAAAAAGGTGGTTATACATACGAACGCCAAGGTGACAATCTTACAAAGGATTTATACAAAGCTGCACGTAAGCTCACCGGTAAGCTTAATGATAATTGGAATCCAGCGGATGTTTGGATGATTAAAAAAGATTTTGATCTTTCTTCAATATACGATACAAATACAGCAGACGATTTAAATACTCGCCTTGCTGAAGCATTTTATAACCGAGATGTGATTCCAATTTCTCTTAAAAATGTAACTACACCAAAAGCAAAAAGTTCTGTAGTAGATGCAAATAAATTACTTAAGAGTAAACTTGATTTAAATCTTGAATTTGATCAGATTGATCTTTCAGCACCCTCTTTTGGTAACTTTATTCTTAAGACAAAATCTGGTTTTGCGGTTAGGGCTGGATTTAAAGCGTCATCTACAACACTCAATGTTTCTCTTGAAGGAAGAATGCTTGGGGCTGGTTATCAGCTTGGTGCAATTGATGCTAAAGCTTATAAAGATCGAATTAAAGAAAGGTACCGCTATACACTTCGTAATGGAAAATCTACACCAAGTGATATTAAGATTGCATTACAAGAAGCTAAAGAGATTTTTAATAAATACAAAAGAATCTCTAATACTATTGATACCTATGAAGAGCTTGAAGATGCGGTCCTTAATTCTGAACAATTTATTCAAAACCGGTTTAGTAACATTATTTCGTATGTTTATGCTTCTTTACTTTTACCACATAATGAGTTTGAAGAGCATATGAAATATTGCTATTATAATGCTAAAAAGATTACAAAAGAAAGTGGTATATACCTCATACTGCAATAAGGATAAAAATGCTTAACTTTAGTTCATTTCTTACCGAGTCAAAAAACACTATTATATAAATAATATAGACTCATATGGAGGACTATAATGTTTATATACATGACAACAAACAATATAAATGGTAAAAAATATATAGGTTTATGTACAAGAAAAGATGATAACTATTTAGGTTCTGGAAAACTTATAAAAGAAGCCATAAAAAAATATGGTAAAGAAAATTTTTCTAGAGAAATTATAGAAGAGTGCGATGATTTTGAGCATTTATTAGAAAGAGAGCAGTATTGGATAGGAAAATTTAATGCTGTTGAAAGTAAAGAATTCTATAATCTTAGTTATGGTGGATATGCTGGTAATAGTGAGTTGTTAAAAGAATATTGGTCTAGTATGACTAAAGAAGAAAGACAAAATGCTAGAAACTGGAAACCACATTTTTTAGGATTAGATCAAACGGGTGATAATCATATAAGCAAAAAAGATCCTAAATGGAAAGATAAAGTATCAAAAGGCGTAAAAAGTACCTGGGATAATTATTCTGATGTTGAAAAAGAAAAAAGAGGAAAAGCAGTTTCAAAATCAAGAAAAAAACTTGGGTCTGCAAAAGGTGAAAAAAATCCTATGTATGGCAGAAGTATTGTTTGTGAAAAAAACTTAAAATGGTACACAAACGGTATTGATAACTTATACATAACAGAAAATACAGAACCACATGGTTTCCGTAGAGGAAGAACCATAAAAAGGAAAGAAAATGTATAATAAGCTTTGGATAAGAAAGGAGGTTAAAGATGTGTCAATGATGTCATTCGGATCGTTCTTAAACGAATCTAAGAATACTCATATGACACATCTTTAGCTAGAAGATCGTATTATTGATAGCGGGGTCGAAGGTACACGTGAGGCTATTAACTTTCTTCGTGCTCTTCGTGACATGCT
>CAJXVZ010000141.1 GCA_913062845.1 uncultured Psychroflexus sp. | reverse complement strand
CGGGTACCCGTGAAAGATAGACCAACAACTATAGAAAGTCTAAATTAGCACTGTCCTAAAAATGGGAAGCCTACATTAACCCTCCTATGATTGATCTATTAATACTTTCACTTATTTCACTAGCACTTATTCTGAGCTCATGAGCTAAGTCTTTCATAAACCAACTCTCTCTTCCCTTTCTAGCTATTTTTAGCAATGCAGCAATATCGTGAGGCCTCATTCCGCTATGTTTTTTCATACTTTGAGTTGTTTGAGCGGTAAATATTAGAAACATATTTGCAATTCGCGAATCGCGAATCAAGAATTAACTCAGGGAATGGTAAACAACGGTTGGTGTATGGTTAGTGGCGGATTTTGAAGCACTTAACTATCGGTTTAGTACTTGGCTTGCTAAATGCTAAGACCCTGAATATTAGTACATGACCGCCATTAACTATACACTTTGCTACCTGCTGTGTTTTTTATATTTCATTCATTATGAACTCAATAATCTTGTCTTTTCTTTCTTGGATTAGGTCTCTTGTCCAAGTTTGGTTATCAGTCGTCATTCTTTGAATTTCTCTTTGCTGTTCCAAATGAGTGTAACTGTCTCGCTTTTCTTTGAACGGTTTATTTCCAACTGAACAATTATGTGATTTGGATAGCAAAAGATAGTTGCCTAAACAGTTTATGAATTGATTTCTAAATTCTTCATCATAGCTGTCATAGCCTGTTTCAGGATTTTCAGTCTGTGGAGCAATATGTTCTAATTCTGGACTTACAATTTTGTCAAAACGAGTTGGTGTGTAACCGCTTTTTCCTTGACTTTCTAAATGATTTTCATATTTCCATAACAGATACTTTGCAATGCTGTGATTTAAATCACCTTGAATTGAACGTTCCAATTCATTGTTATTCCAATAAGCCCACCACCAAGAGTCTGACGATACATTTTTCATCCATTCAATTCTGTCAACGATTGGTTGAATATCTGAGTTTTCGTCTGTGAAGTCTTTGTAAACTCCATTCAGTCGGGATGTGATGTCGGCTCTCGTTCCTATCAGTCTATGACGCAATACCATTGATTCTAACTTATTACATAGCTGATTGATTTGGTCAATAGACAGTTCAAATTTGTATGCTTTAATGATAAATGGCATTGCGATACCGATTCCACCAAGGGTAATAAGTGAATGGATTTCTAAATTCTCCCGTTCATCTTTACCAAAGAATGACGTTAAATGCTCGAAGCTTGTCGCAAGTGATTGGGTGAATGATTTGATAAATGGAATTGGATTTTCTTCAGATAGCAATTTGTTTATTTTATCAACTGCATTAGTTTCCCATAGTGAATTAAAATGAACCCGTAGAGTATAAACTAAAACATCATCTTCGTTAATTCTATACTCAATCGAAGAAATGGATTTATAAATTTTCTCAAAACGGGTTTTAATTTCTTCAATTAAAGCTTCTTTTTCTTCGCCACCACACAAATGCACGTTGAACATAAATTGAGCTTTGATGATTTCTAAGTTGGAAGGCTTTTTCCCCCTATTGTTCTGAAAAATGAACATTTGGATTGCTTCCGATTCGTCTTTGACTGGATGAGTGGTGCACGAAGCATTTTGAATTGTATCCAACATTTTTAATAAATACGATTCATCTTTATCCGCCAAATTAGAAGTGAAAAAATCAAATGCGGTTACAATGCGTTTGGCTGATTCTGTTTCAAGTCTGTTTTTGTCTTTTTTGATTTGGTCAATTACATAGTCTTTGAAAAGTTGTTTGTCATAATCCACGGTCTCAAAGCGATAAGTTGATTTTCTTTTGATGATGTCTTCAAAAGATTCTTCTTCCTTTTCTGTAAGAGGTCTGATTTGCTTTAGTCTTGTGAATAAGGCTGAGAGAAATATAACGATAGTCGTCATTCTTTGCTGGCCGTCAATAACGCCAAATTTATTCTCTGTTCGTTCTTCAAAAAGAAAGTGTCCGAAATAATATTTTGATTTGGTTGTACTTCGATTATATTCTTCCAAGTCCGAGAGGAAAACGTTGATTTGTTTTGGTAGATTCGACTTCTCAAGTTCGGTATCCCAAGAATATGCTCTTTGGTAGGTTGGCACAAATATTCGATTTCCCGCCAACATTTTTTTTATAGTTGTTGATGCTTCCATTTAGTTGTTTTTAAGTTATTTGTTTTCTGCAAATGTCGAAACTCAGTCCGTCAAAACGTGTCGTTGTTATTTTGCACAGTAGTCTTTTTTACATAGCAGGTAACGCCCTGAATAAACGCTTTAGCGGCTTTCTTCGGGCTGTGGTGAAACTACCAAATTTTGGCTGTCCACCGAAAACCCCTTTAAAGTGCCGGACAAAGCCGCGTTGCGTTTATTCCCTGTTGTGGCCAGTCAATTTTTTTTATCGGTCTTTATTAAAAATTCTAATTATCTCATTGTCGGGCCGATTACCTTGAAAATTCATTCCAACCGCGCTAACCCAGCGTACACCAGTTTGCCGGAAAACCGTTCAGTTCCTTCCAGGCGGCCTTTAGCCTTCGACCCGTGTTACGCGGGCGCCCCGACCCCGATTTTCTTAAAAGCACTAAATTTCTGGTACCAGATTCCACAGTCATTGAAAAAACGATCAGCCCTCTCCAAAGGGGCGATAATTTTAGATTGGCCACAACGTTAAGTATAAGAATAGTAGCCGATTGCGTAGCACTTTCTTGTCAAGCTACAAAAAAAGTTGGAGCGGGCTAC
>CAJXVZ010000140.1 GCA_913062845.1 uncultured Psychroflexus sp. | reverse complement strand
TTGAGTTTATGGTGGGAGAGTTATGGCAGAGTAGCGGCTGAGGCCGCTATGAATGGAATACCGGTGATAGCTACTGACAGGGGGGGACTTAAAGAGGCATCCGGCCAGGACGCACATCTTATAACTCTTCCCAAAATCTATTACGAACCGCCATACACAAAATTACCGATTGATGATGATCTGAAACCGATTGCGCAGAAACTCCTAGAAATTTATAAGAACGCAGCGTACAACCAAACGACGAGCAAACATCATGGCAGTAAACTGCCGCATTCAATAGGTAAAAGCTTACAACGCCTTAACCAAGCTATACATAAAATCGCGTAGGCATTATCTCAATGGCATCAACCCCAATCGCATCTGTAATCATGGCCGTATACAATGGCAGCGAATTTATAAGCCGCGCAATAACCTCAGTATTAAATCAAACAGAACCCAACTTTGAGTTAATAATCGTAAACGACGGATCCAGTGATAAAACAACAGAAATCATAAAAAAATTCCCAGATCACCGGATAAAACTTTACGAAACAAAAAATAATAATGGAATTTCCCAAGCCAGAAATATAGGGTTAGCCCACAGTACTGGTGACATTATTTTCATACTAGACTCAGATGATGAAATGCTGCCAAGACGTATTGAAAAACAAATTGAATTTATGCAGAAACACGATCATATTCAATTGTGCGGATCTCATGTCGAAAAAAATATTGATGGAAAAATTGTACCGATGCATTATAAAAATGATGACGGAACAATAAAAGCGAGACTCCTTGCGCTGAATGGATCATCATTTATAAATTCGTCAACTTGCATGCGGCGTAGATTTATGGAGATCAATTTTCTTAATTACCCGGGGACAAGAACTGACGAAGATCACGCACTATGGATAAATTTCGTAAAATGTGGTGCGACATTCGGCTCCTGCGAAGAATTCCTCACACGATACTACCGCCACAAAAAAAACATCACGACAGCAAATAATCAAAAACATCACGATGTGCTAAACAACAAAAGAAGTCTAAGAAAAGAAATTATTTTGACTTATTTTCCCATCCTAACAGCGACTCAAAGCTATGCGCTTGCCGATTTAATGAATCCGATATTCCGCCACTCAAGAAAAACTATCAATGATGGTTTAACCACGATATGGAAATGTTATGAGGAAAAAACTAGCCTATTTGGCGAAAACAAAAACGAATGCTTCAATATCCTGGCAAAATACGAGAATGCTGCCCTGTCTGCTTTAAAATCTTGAATTTAAAAAAGCAACAAGCTATGCAAAAAAAAGATCAACATAAATATAAATAATCAGACAGAAGAGCCCGCTAAATTATTAAGATTTTATTAAAAGTCTATCCTTACAATCAATTAACGATTATTTTATCCAGTTTTTCGCAGCAAGTAATCCGAAACCGTTGTGACGACGCCACCGATATTGTATGAGAAAAGCTTCCGTATATATTGCCCTGTGTCGTCACGGTCGTTGTTAAATAATACAGCATCCACAATAGCAACTAGATCCTCTATGCTGTCAAAACCATATGTGTCTGCTTGAACAATTTTCTGAATACGGCTATCGAAATATTTTATGTCTTTTTGAATAATCAAAGGAATTTTAAAGCGAGCTGCTTCAGCCACCATTGAACTGCAGTCACCAATAAAAACATCTGCTTTTCCCATAGCCGACCATCGATCCTCTTTTTCTTTTATAATTTTTATATTTTCATTTTCTATACTTTTAAAATAACTCAACAACCAATCAGCATTAAAATTTGGGGTTGAAAAAAACCTGTTTATGCGAAATTCATTTTTTGGGTTTTCGAAAATTTTCGGATGGCAATCAACCAAAATTTTACAGCGCGGGAATGTAAACCGAAGCGCATCTATCAAACCTGAACCATATTTCCGAAAATTCCCGGATGAAGTCCAATGAGATGAGATCAGAATTGTTTTTTCTCTATTAGCCTCCACTGGCTCGATTATCTTTTTTTTTCGTTTCAGTAACTCATCATAAATTTTATCGTGCGCAGGATTACCGGCAGCAAAGAATTTTTTAACAGGGAAATTATTTCCTAAATGACTCCTTATATAACGCAGCTCTGGGGGTGAAATTCCAAAATACAAGTCGGATCCCTGGAACATTCTTAGAGTCCATGAATTATTTCCAAACATCGCGCCGTGTGGCAATGACACTCTAAGACCCTTAAAAATAGCTTTTTCAACAGGGTCAGAGTGAAAAACATAAAACCAATTTTTTTTTAGAGCATCTCGTGCTTCTATAAAGCTTTCACTGTATGAATATAAATTATTCATCGAATAATCATCACTCAGTATATAGCATTTTATATTTTTTTTTAAAGTTTCAAACACCGGAAGTAGTGATCTTTTGGTGACTTCATTATTGATGATAAATAAAGAATCCATTTATTTAGTCCTTGATAAATAAAAATTTTCCCGTATTTACTTTTCTGCGCAACCCAAAATATACAACATTGAGGAAAACCTCCCGGTAACCTTCTGTTCGCGGAATGAGAAGCACGGAGAATTTTTGCTGCCGCTTGGTATTTGGTGTCTTTTGATGATTTTAATTCCTGTTTTTTTTAATTTTTCGCTAGCCGTTTTCTGCAGACTTAAGTAAATACGGTTGTTTCTGCACTTATATTGAAGTTCATTGTATAAAAACGAACCTTCATAGATTGGATAATCTCGACTTCGAAGCGTAGGTCCGATTATCGCTTGAAAATTACTAGCGGGTAACTTCAGCAAACCAA
>CAJXVZ010000139.1 GCA_913062845.1 uncultured Psychroflexus sp. | reverse complement strand
TGCTGCCTTCTTCCTCTTGGTAGGGTTTTACCTCCTTGCTCATTGCTTCTAAAATTGGCGGCAAAGGTAAGCATTAGTCACGGAGGCAGTGCTTATAATCAACAAGGCCTATGGGAGGTTTTATTACGAAAAGCGCGAATTATTTTTGACCGATGGTATTTGAAGCCGCATGGCAGGGGTAGGTACAAACCGCACGCGGTGCAACCGCGCGCGAGGGGGTTTGTATTATTAAAAGCAGGTTGAGCGTTATCCCCCTGTAGCATGTATGGCTAACATTTAGTACTTGGACACGGATTACAAATCCGCGCCAGCGGGGGAAAGGTTTTTTTGCTAGTTTAGTAAAGTATTAGTTTACAAAAGCACCATTGTTTAACCTAAACCGATTACCACAATTTGTCTAGAATGCCTGGATTTTTTTAGCAAATGACCAACGCTTAAAATTCCAACCAAATATGAACGAAATCAATTACCTAAAGCACCTTATTAGCCTTGAACAACAAGCTCAAGACCTTAAGCTAAAAATTGCTTTTCCTGAGAATCCTCAGGAGAAGTCGAAACTGAAAAAAGAATTAGACGTTTCTAATCAAAATATAAAGCAGGCAAAAATTGAATCGTCTAGAATTGAGGACAAAAAGTATAGCCAGGAAGCTCAGAAAATAATGTTATTACAGTTGAAGGCCTATGTCAACCGCATGAGCAACGCGAAAAATTGGCTAAAACTATCTCGAAATCAAGGACTAATACTGGATAATTATCTATTCTCTGCAATTTTACGAGACTTACAATACCTAGTTACAGATGAAGCTCAGGGATTTCATGATCCAGCACATTTACTCTTCACCTATTCACCGGAAGACTCAGTTGAAATAGAAGAACTTCGACAACATTTAATGAATGAAATCAACATACTTAGGAACATAAAAGAAACTAATTACAATAAGTTACGTGAATTTTATTCTAGTTTTAAAATACGAATAATAACTAGATTTATAGAGCAAAACGTAAATACTAATCATTAAATCAATATCGACACTGTCATGAGAAAATTAATTCTTACATCTATACTTCTAGCCTCGATCATTGGTTGCAAGTCATACGTTCAGGTGTTTAAAACAAATTCATCCATAAACGCTAATCAAAATGGTTTTTATGTTTATGAAAACGATTCCGTAAAAATAATATACAGTTTTTGGCAAAAAGGCGGACTTATGACTTTTGCTATTTATAATAAACTTGACCAACCTCTATTTGTTGATTGGAAAAAATCAGCTTATATAGACAACGGGGTTAAGCTGAATTACTGGATAGATGAAGTGAAAAGCGAAGGAACGAGTACGAGTGATGGGCTATATTATGAAGGACCGCTACTCAAGCCCGGATATGCTATCAGCAGAACAGGCAGGGCTTCTATTACATCGACAGTCAAAATTGAGCGAATCACATTTATCCCACCTAAATCCTACTATTTCAGATCACAATTTTTTATTTTCCCAATAAACTTCTACCAGCTTAGTGCCGATACAAAGTACAACGAAGTAGATAATAAGGGCAATTCTAAGAAGAAAACAAAGGTTTATAAACAAACGTTTACTAAAAAAACATCACCGCTGGTGTTTAGAAATTATCTAACTCTATCCTTATCTGAAGACTTTTATACCGAATTTTACGTTGATAATGAATTTTATATTCAAGAGATACTAGAAATGGATAAGAAGCACTTTGGGCAATATAGAATTGATGAGACTAAGTCAGGTAAGTTTTTCATTAAAGATAAATATGGAAACCCCGTACTATTTTCAGATTTTCAAAGCCCAACCTCGTTTTACCTTGAAATTCCTAGAGAAGCAAGTATTGAAAAACGAAATTAAGGAACAGCCAATATCTTATTGTGATCGCCTTAATACTTGTGCTAGTAGGAGCTAATCATATGACAATCATCATGCTTTAAAACTAAAATCAATCTTATACCCCAAAATCTCAATTTTGGCGGGGTATTCTCTTCCTCGCGCGCCATTGCACCGCGCGTGCTTTACCTCAATTAAAAGCAGTTTGTGCTTTGTCCTGCCAAGGCAGTCTTCACCGAGGTCGCAGCGACTGATATTTCCTCAATTTACAATTCACCAAAACTTAAACCAAGCCGCTAAAGCCGACCAGAAACCCCGAGGTTTCTCTTCTTCAGGAGGTAACGGAGGCGGTGGTGGGGGCGGAGGTACCTCATTGCTGTAATACGGAGCTACCCTACCTAAAATCACTACTTCGCCCGTTAGGGCAATGGTATCTTCGGCTAAAGCCAGGGTGTCGTTTTTAAGGCGAATGGCCGTAGTCACAAAGGGGGCCTCTTCCCGCAAGGGTTCTAAATCAAAAAGATCCATAAGCCTAGCTTTAGTACGCTCATAGCCCACCGTACTAATTTAAATGAAATCTTGCCCGTTGAACCTTTCTTTGGGTATTTCAATGCTAAAATGTCCATCAAAATCAGTGCTACCGCCAGCGTGAACATTGGGCACGTAAAGGTTGGCAAAGGGGATAGGAGCGCCCGTTGCAGAATCAATAATTACACCTTGTAAAACCACCAAGGGCATCTGCTTTGCCTTTTGAATAAGGTCCTTCTCGGATTCCTTCACACATTCTTTCTGAATAACAGGCGTTGAAGTTCGGTTCATTTCTACCTGAGCGGCAAGCGGTAAACTTAAAAAGGTGCTGAATAACCAAGGCCAAGCGGCCGTGGGTGAGGTGGGTTGGGCCGGCTTTATTAAAGGGCGATTGAGATCGGAAGAGCGT
>CAJXVZ010000138.1 GCA_913062845.1 uncultured Psychroflexus sp. | reverse complement strand
ACGTAAATAAATTCATATCTTTAATTTTCTGTAATTCATACAAATATAATAAATTAGGTGTAATTACGGATATTCAATAAAATAAAAATCATAGACAATAATGTCCAACTTGTAGCGCTTAACTAAATCCAAAATAGTAACGGTTTCCTGAAATTCAAAGCATATAAAGCGTTGATTATTTTTCTTTAAAGCCCTTTTGATCTCAGATCTAACAACATCATTTTTAATAATTAATAATACGTTGATCATAAATCACATATCTACAAGTGGTATGACTGCTATTCAACTCATTCCACTAATTTTATATTCAAAACAGAGCTACTACAGAATAAAATATCAATAATCCTATGAAGCCAAACAAAAAATCAACAATAGAAAAAAAATGTTCTACTGCTCTATCTTATTTTCCCAAGGCAAGGCATAATGCGACTGTTTTAAAACCCTGGTTTTTCAACCAGGGTTATTAATGACTGAATTACTCACTATAAGATGAATTAATTTACACTTTACACTTAACTTCATACATCTATTATACTTTCATTCACTCATCACATTATCATTTTCACAACATCCTTACCCTGTCTTATTCCTTAATTAACTTAGTCTGGAATTGACGTTTTGAAGTTGTCTCTAATACTAAAATATAAACTCCACTGGGCAGACCACCCATATCAACATTCAAATAATCTATCTCATCACCAACCATCAAACTTTTAACCATTTTTCCGGTAATATCATAAAATCTTATGAAATCTGCTTGACCCCTTAATGAGGATAAATCAATAATTACTGAATTGACAACAGGATTAGGGTAAGCCGATATACCATTTAACTCAAAACTGTCATCTGAAAACGTACTTGTATTTACACCAAGCTGGAACCGGTTAGCATCGACCGATGCGGGAATATTTTGATCTACACTAAAATTGTAAACCACTGTAGGACTGTCCAACTGGGTTTCTGTACCCAAATAATTATCAATAAGGAACAATTCATCCTGTTCATTATTGTTTTCAACTGTAATGGTAAAACTATAATTAATATCCTGATAATTGCTTAGACTAAGCTGCACGATTTCACCTTCTGCATTTATATTCCTTTTGTCAAAAGACAACAAGCTTCCATCTTGACTCACTGAAGCCATAGTCTCTAAAAAGTTAATAAACGTTATCGCATCTTCTTCCTGAATATAATTATCAGAATAGCTATTTCCGAACCTGACCAATATTCCGTCTCTAAGGTTATTTGTTGTAGATTCAAACAAATCAAATCTGACATTAAAATGCGTAGAAGACGTATCCGAGAAAACAGCTACTGTGGAAGAAGGGTCAGTAGCCCTTTTAAAACTTTCTTCAAACCTTACCTCAGGTGCTATGGCTGAATTACTCTCAATATAGAAAGCCTGATTTGGCTGCAAAAATTGGTTCGCTGCGCTGGAAGGAGTTGCAGTGTCAAATTCATAAATTCCTGATCCTTCGGATGTTTCAGAAAAGCTGAGTGTGACCCAAGAGCCATGATCTGTTCCTATGGTCGGATCATAAACATAAACCTTGTTTTTAGCAACACCAGTTGTAGAAGCACTGGACAATACATCTTCAAGATTCACCTGAGCCTGATAAGGATTACCAATGGAAGCATAAGCACCTTGCTGGGTTGGCATTGTGCTGACAGATGAAGCGTTAAAATTACCAACATAGGCATCACCCAACATACGCAGGCGTGTTGGATTTGCACCAACAGAGCTGTTACTGCTTAGATCTACATCTCTACCGCCACGCACAAATAACAGATAAGACTCTCCTGCAGACATCGAACCATTTGTATCTGGGACGGCCGTAAAAGTATCAGCATTAGGATTGGTATACTGGAACATAGATGGATTGTTTGAGTTTGTTATATCAAAACCATTTGAAGTATTTGCGGAACCTGTAATATGCGTTCCATAACCGGGTCTGGGATTATCTGTACCACCAGCTGTGGTAATCTGCCCACCTTCCATTAAATTCTCCCGAATAGATCCATTTGTATTTAAAGAGGATGAGAAGGCTCTAAAAGCTCGATTTGAAGCAGGTATAAACCGTTCTATAATAATGTTATTCACTACACCATTGGAGGACTGATCTATTACGGCAGTGTTTGTGTCATCACTTGCAAATACCAAGCCTTCTACTGTAACATTAGACTCTTCTCCACTGATACTGGAAGCAGCATCCAGAGTGCCTGATGTCGCCACAAAGGTTTCCTTAAGGCGCATTAATCCTCTGTTTATTGTTGCTGTGCCGCCTACTTTGTTAAGTTCAATAAATGGGGCAACCTCTTCTGTTGAAGGGTGAAATGAAATTGATTGTGCACCATTACTTCGTGTAGCGTCTCCTGAGCCAATAACAAAAACCCCCTTATTAGACCCATTCTCATAATTAAAGTTAGAATTATTAGTGAAATCTTTATCAAAAACAAACCGGGTGTTTTGATTGATAGATACATTACCATCATTTATGAAATTCTCGTTGGAATAAAAAATGGCATTATCGTCTGCAAAAACATCTGTATTTGCACTCACCTGCAATTGAGCGTGTATAGAATCCATACATACAACAATCAAAAAAACAGTGATTAAATTATTCATTTGTAAAATACAACTGTAAACAAATGTAAAAAAGCGTTTCTACTATGGCTTTCAATATTTTTTTATTGTCTTTCACTATTAGTTTAAAGCTTTCAGTATTATCCAGAACGGTTTTGAAGTTGGATTCATTTAAAAACGGAAAAAGTGGAAAAAGACTTTGGAAACAATAACCGGATTAAAATATTCAAAAATGAATATTTTGAATATCCGTAATTACACCTAATTTATTATATTTGTATGAATTACAGAAAATTAAAGATATGAATTTATTT
>CAJXVZ010000137.1 GCA_913062845.1 uncultured Psychroflexus sp. | reverse complement strand
GAACGAGAATTTCATTCCACAGATACTCCGAGCGGTAATCGTCTTTTACCTCTGGGTTGGTGATGCCTTTATTGTAGGGTAGGAATTTGGTTTTATCCGCCCTAAGCTGGGTGGTCATGCTTACTTGGTTGTTATCCACACAGAAATGCACCAAGCAGCGTTGGAATTTTAGTAAGGGTTCTTTGGGGTCTCGGTCTTTGCGATACTGCTTTTCGGAATCCTTTACGTTCTGACCGGTTAACTGATTTTTAAGTTCCATGGTGACGATGGGAATCCCGTTGAGGAATAATACCATGTCGATGGAATTACGATTTCGTTTGGAGTAATGGAGTTGGCGAACCACCACAAAGCGATTAGCTTCATAAAGCTTTATGTGGTCCTTATTTAGTGATGATTTGGGTTTGAAATACACCAAATCAAAATTGCAACCACGGGTGCTGATGCCTTTGCGTAAGGTTTCAATGATACCCCTTTGGGAAATAGTACGGTCAATGACCTTCATGAGGTGTTGCGGGGTACCTTCATCATATTGCTGATAGAGGCGGTCGTACTCTTCCTTTTGGGTGGCTTGGATGAAAGCTATAAGGTCCTCTTCAATAAGGCAGTAGTCCTTATCGTATTTGGATTCCAGTTCATTGGAGTGGGTAAAGGAGTGATGATACCCATTGCGAAGCAGGTTTTGTTCAATCCATTCCTCAAAGCGCAGTTCGCTGTACTTCTTAGACATCTTCGGTTACTTTTATTTTTCCAGTGACCACCTCGGAGATTAAGGCTTGGCGGTATTCTTTGAGTTTTTCGATTTTGGTCTGCTCTAATTTATTCAACCTCGATATTTGATTTAACTCCAAATCCAAAAAATTGGAAATTTCCAATTGCTCATTTAAACTTGGCACAATGACTGGGAAGTCATTAATTTTTTCTTGAGAGATAGTCGGGGTTGTACTACCAGTTTGTTCAATGTGAAAAGACTCTTTTATAAACCTACAGGTTGTTTGATAATAAAGGTAACTTGGGTCTAATTTCAAGTTCTTTAAAACTACAAGCTGAGGGTTTATTGTCATCTCAGGAGTATTGTAGGGAATGATAGATGTTTTACCAATCGTTGAACCCGTTTTCACCAGTATTATATCATCAGGGAAAACCTTAATTTCCGGTGATTCATGATATTTCTCCCAAGAAATAAAAGTGCATGAATCTAGATTAAAAATATCGTCCTGAATATTACTTGGGCTGATTGTTACAGCTCCCAGACCTTCTTCGACTATATCTTCTGTTGTATATCCCCTGTAACCTATGCGTCCATAAATCTTAGCAACATGTTTTATTCTAGCGGTTTCCCAATGCTCCGGAATCTCCCCAATCCATTCCACCCCACTATCTTTTAGGGGTACATTGGGGTCCAAGCCTTTGGTAACCGCTTGGTTAATAATGGCGGTGCGTTTTTCTTTTAAAAGGGCAATCTTCCGCTCGGTTTTGGCAATGAGGGAGTCGATGAGGGCGGTTTTGCGGTCGAGGTAGGATACGATTTGGGATTGTTCGGGGAGAGGCGGGAGGATGAACTCAATGTTTTCTTGTCTAGTTTTATTTAAAATCGGGACAACCACTTGCTCTGCATTCTTCAAAAACGCCTCCTTCATCATCGCAACATGATATAACCCAAATTTACTTTGAACACTTTTATTAAATACTATCGCATTGATTTGTTGGTTAGTTGATACGCTTTTTTCTGAGTAACCAAATTCACCTATTCTGCCTATCCCGTTAACTAAAATTGATAATGGAGGAAGTACTCTTGAGCAGTCCTTACCTTTCTTCGTTAATTTTTGATTGGTTTCTAAAATGGGATTAAGCCCGTTGAGTTCATTGGGCTTGACCCACAGATGAGTGCCATTTTCATAGTATCCCTCATCAGAAGTTGGTGGTGTGTTCCCAGTTATAACTTTTGCAACATGCTTTATGCAAGTTTTTGTCCAATGACTTGGGACATCACCAATCCACTCAACTCCAGAAGGTTTATATGATTCGTACTTCTTCATCCCCTTTGATTGTTAGGGTTTTCGTCTAATGAGTTTTTTATCCTTCTCGGGTCCCAAATCAATTTGGAGATAAACTCATAAAGCTTTTGTCTTCGTTCAATACTTTCTTTAGTAAACTCATGTTCGTGTTCAAATGGTAAACCTGAGGCTTCGATAAACCTCTTAAATTGAGGGTTATTCTCGTAACAAGATTTACTTAGCGAAGCTGCTAATAGATTTTGAGCGTAGTACTTTGAGACCTTGGATTGATAATCCGCATCATTAAGGCTTCTGTTGATGTCTTGCGGAAGAATTAACAAATCGCCAAATCGGTTGCGAATGCGATTGAACTCATCTTCGGAATCAATCTCTTCTTCAAACCTATCGTAATGGTCAGCCCATATATGCTCAATATCATATGGGTTTTTAATTTTCCGGTCTACATATTTTTCAAAAGCTGTATCTCTTCCACTTTCCTGTTCAATAAAGTGGGTAATCCTAGCTAACTGATGCAGCATATATCGTTTTGACCAACCATTTAGGTGAAAACCAGAAATTGCATCTAAGCTATATTCATAGTTTTTAATTTCATTGGTAAGCATATCTGCTAACTCACTCGCTGACTTACCTCTTAATTTCTTTGATTGCTGGAAAATGAAGTAAGCCATTGCCGAGTAATCCAAGGTCTTGTAATTGAATATCCTAACAGACATCAACTGGTCCAAATAAATAGACACAACCCTTAATTTAGCGTCAATTTCATCGGTTGAATCACCTCTACTGATTGAAGCCATTAGTAAAAGTGGTTGCAAAGTGAAATTTCGGTTGGCGTTGTAGAAAATATGCTCAAACCCCTTTGTTAATGAATTGGAATACTTCAGTATCCTCATGTAGATACTAGAAAATTGGATAAACTCATCCTGAACAAAGGCAGCAAAGTCTTTCGACTTCTCTAATCCAATTTTCTGAGCATTTTCACGCACCCACTTATGAAAAGCCGTGCTTATGTCATCAAAGTCTCCCGGTTTGG
>CAJXVZ010000136.1 GCA_913062845.1 uncultured Psychroflexus sp. | reverse complement strand
GGTCCTATAACTCAGTTGGTTAGAGTATCTGACTCATAATCAGAAAGTCCCTGGTTCGAGCCCAGGTGGGACCACTTGAAAATCAAAGCCTTGCATTTCCGCAGGGCTTTTTTTATTCATTACTGTAACACAATTGTAACACAAACTATTTCTTAGACAATTGTAACACAAATACATTGTAATTATATGAATATTAGATTATAGACCTCTTTACTTCTTCTTCATTCAAGCCCATATAATCACAGAACTCAGACACGCTTACCACTTGATGCTTTTCCTTGTTTAAACGCTCTCTGATACGTTTTAATAAACTCCTGCCGTATCTTTCTGTTTTGCCTGTGATGATTGCCACGTCTTTAGGGTAGATACAAATTCTTTTTGCCATAGCTTTTAATTATCGTTTTCATACACTATCTATACTTTATCTATACTTATGCCTTGTCTTTGAAGTATTCATAAATGGAACATGTTACAAATATAGGAAATAACTATCATATATATTTATACTATAATTAATATCTATTATATTTTGTATATTTGTATTGCTAACCAATTAAAAATATAAAAAATGGCAAAGTTAGGTGGTATTTTAAAAATTGAAGGAACGTTAGATGGCATGACGTTCTACAAGACAAAAGACGGACACCTTGTAAGAACAAAAGGTGGCGTATCTAAGGAACGAATCCAGAATGACCCTGCATTCGTTAGAACACGTGAAAATGGCGCTGAGTTTGGTGCTTCTGCATCAGCTGGTAAGCTGTTACGAACTTCAATAAGAAATTTATTGATGAAAGCAAAAGATGCAAGAGTGGCAAGTCGATTAACTCAGGCAATGACCAAAATTAAAAATCTTGATTCAACTTCTGACAGAGGCGAAAGAAAGGTTTCAATTGGTTTGGCAACTACTGAAGGTAAGGAAATTTTGAAGGGATTTAACTTCAATAACCAGGCGATCATAGGATCGGTTCTTTTTGCGCCTTACTCTATTGACCCTGCGACTGGTGAAATCACTTTAACGGACCTTAACCCCATGAATGATATTGCTTATCCAAGTGGTGCAACGCATGTGAGTTTAACGTCTGCTTATGCCAAAGTGGATTTTGATACGGGCGAAAATTCAATTGAAATCAGCCCTGCGGTTAATTTACCGATTGACAATACGACTGCTACACAATCTTTGATTCCGCCTGCTGTGCCATCGGGTACAGGATTTGATTTTATGTTGATTTTAATCGAGTTTTATCAGGAAGTCAATGGTAGTCAGTACAGTTTAAATAATGGTGCCTACAACGTTTTAAGCGTTGTTGAAGTGGCATAAGTTTTTGTTCAAATTGACCTTTGAATTTTAGAAAGCCCTGCAATTCAGTTTGTGGGGCTTTTCATTTATAGTAACTTTCAATATTCAACTCAACTTTCAGCTTTCAACCATTACCACAATCCCTTCAATATTTTTTTGACAAAGAAAAAAACGAAAAAAAAAGAAAGCAATCTCAAATATGGCGTGGCAGGGCTGTCAAGTTTTTTTGGAAAAAGTTTTTTCTAAAAATTAAACATGATATTGACTATAAGCGTGAATAAGAAAAAAGTTTTTTCAAAAACCCGTAGGGCTTGAACTTTACTGCCCGATAGCTTTGGTTTGAGCAAAGCCATATATATTTGTTTTATTTTTTACAACATACTGAACTCAAAACCTTACTTAATGAAAAGACAAATTAAAGACAAAATTATGGCACTGATTTCTGTTAAAAAACAATTATATGACGAGTATAAAAACCATGATGAATATGGTGAGATAATCCATTTTTTTATGACAAAAGATTTTTTAAACGACGACAATTATAGTCTACCTAGTTTGAAAAAAATAAATGAAAAAACTGGCATAAGTTACCACAAGGTAAGAAGTAGAATACATAAATTGTATGATGAATTATTCGATTATGAAAAAGAGTTTAGCTTTCAATATGATGAAATTGAAATATTATGTATGACTAAGATATGGGACGAGTCCGCTACTTTTAGACTAAAGGGATTAAAGCATATACCAAAAATTGGTGAAGAAATGGATTTGTTTTTCTTAAGAGGGAAGTTTTATACCTCCCTTTTTCATGTTGAGAGAGTTACACATGAATTCGAAGATAAAAAACAAATTATTATATTACATCTGGCAGAAGGAACCTATAATCCCTATTGGCACTTTAGAAAAGCAGAGGCTTACGAAAAAGGGAAATATCCTCACATGAATATTATAGTCTATCTAACTATGAATTAAAGGAAAAGCTAATCTAACTAGAAACGTGTAACTGGCAGGTAATCCAAAGGCGCGAGCCGCCTGCGAGTGGAACAACTGGTGTATTGGGAAAAAGGCTGATAAGCCCCCAATACTATGTTGCAAACACTGTTTGGCGCAGTAATTGTTCTGTGGGCAAAGAAAAAGGGCTGTGCCGTAATGGAATGAAATGCATTTGGTGGCGACTTGATTACTAACTGATGACAACTTATTATCAGAGTATGATGCCATCTTAAATTATCAACTGAAATTCTTAATCAAATGTGTGTAATGCAATGGAGAAACAGCTCTTTTTGCGCGGTTGGAATAAGGCTTTTTTTTGTGACGATAGGAGCAAAAACAAGCTTTATGACAACTTGGATGCTACAATTACTGTGACAAACTATCCGCCAGTTGTGACCAGCAGGCTCGCACAATTATGAAGTAGCGGTTGTACCCAAATAAAATACTTGCGATAGCAAAACCTTATGGGTTTGGGTACAAGAGTAGCTACGGGTGCTGTAGGAATGGAGTGTGTGTAATATGGCAAATGAATAGCTTTCTGTAGCTTCAAGCGAAAGAAAGCGTATGAATGGTAGGTACAAGGGCTATATGAAAACGTATTAGCTTATTAGAGCAACTATTTTTATTGAATAATACAATTATCATATTTACCTTAAGACCCCTTGTAACTATGCTATATGGAACAAAACGGAATGACGAAAGCACACCTTATTACCTGCCACGTATCGTGAATATAGCACAAAATGGACTACTGAAAACGCAAACGAAAAGAGCGCAAAGGCAAAAAGTAAATGCTATATC
>CAJXVZ010000135.1 GCA_913062845.1 uncultured Psychroflexus sp. | reverse complement strand
TGAAGGTCGTCTGATCTATGTGATGGATAAAGGTGGAAATGAAAATTACCATTTATTTGCAGTAGATATAGATGGTAGCAATCAAAAAGAGTTGACACCTTACGATAATGTCAGGGTTGAAATTTTGACCTTGTTAAAAGAAGACAAAGACCATATGGTGATTTCCATGAACAAAAATAATCCTCAGGTTTTTGATCCATACAAAATAAATATCAATACCGGTGAAGTTGAACAGCTATATGAGAACAAAGATTTAGCTAACCCCATCATGGGATATGAATTTGATAAAGATGGTAATCTTAGAGGTTTTATGCGTCTAAAAGATGGTGTTAACACACAGTTTTACTATGCCGTAGAACCAGGTGACTTCCAATTAATGCACACTACTAGCTGGTATGAGTCTTTTAGTATCATTAATTTTGATTATGCTTCGGAAAATCCACATGATGCTTATGTGGCATCTAACCTAGAATCTGATAAGGTTAAAATCTACAAATACGATCTTGCTAAAAAAGAAGTCATAGAAGAAATATTTGCACATGATGAATTTGATGCCGGCGGAGCTTCTATTTCCAGACACCGTAATTGGGAACTGGATTATGTAAGCTATAATGGTGAGAAAGGACAGATCGTACCGATAAGTAAATTTTATAAAAAGTTACACAAGAAGTTATCAAGAGAATTCGGAGATTATAACTTTTACCTGTCTGACAGAACCGATGACGAAAGTCAGTATTTAATTTACGTCACCAGCGATAAATTATACGGCAGATATTATTCCTACGATGTGGCCAAAGATAAAATTAAACTTCTATTTGATTTAATGCCACAATTGAAAGAAGAAGATATGGCCGATATGATTCCGATTTCTTTTAAGAGTAGAGATGGCCTTGACCTCCATGGATACATTACTTTACCAAAAGAAGCCGATAATGGTCCTGTGCCGGTTGTAGTCAACCCTCATGGTGGACCACAAGGCATAAGAGATTCCTGGGGTTTTAATCCTGAAGCGCAGTTATTTGCCAGTCGTGGATATGCCACTTTGCAAGTGAACTTTAGAATCAGTGGTGGTTATGGAAAAGAATTTCTAAGAGCCGGCTTTAAAGAAATAGGCCGTAAAGCCATGGATGATGTTGAAGATGGTTTACAGTATGTTATAGACAAAGGCTGGGTTGACAAAGACAGAGCTGCAATCTATGGTGGAAGTCATGGTGGTTATGCAGTGTTGCGAGGTATGACCAAAACTCCTGACCTTTATGCCTGTGGAATTGATTATGTTGGTGTCTCTAATTTATTCACCTTTATGGAAACCATCCCGGCATATTGGACACCATATTTACCAATTCTAAAGGCGGTTTGGTATGATCCCGACATCGCAGAAGAAAAAGAAATCATGAACGAAGTTTCACCTGTATTTCATGTAGATAAGATCAAAAAGCCATTGTTTGTTGTTCAGGGCGCTAATGACCCTCGAGTGAATATCGACGAAAGCGATCAAATCGTCAGAAGTCTTAGACAAAGAGGCGTAAACGTGCCTTATATGGTCAAATACGATGAAGGTCATGGTTTTGCCAAAGAAGAAAATCGAATGGACCTTTATGAAGCGATGATGGGCTTTTTAGCAGAAAACCTGAAGTATGAAAAGGTGAAGGGATAACTGTTTTTTTAAATTCAACTACTAAGCGAATCATATTTTGATTCGCTTTTTTATTTTTGTTGAGTCTTTAAAATATAGTATTAATCTAGTATTTCAATATAATCTCTAAGTTTAATGACCTCTATCCAAAAATTAAAAGTTTTACATTATGTTTAAAATAGATTATATAATAGTCCTATTAATCACACCATTTTATTTTTTCGGTCAATCATTTATAGCTACAGTTAATAACGATACTATCTACTTTAAAAATTTGTCAATAGCAGACGACTATTTAACCTATTATAGCTCTGATGATAAATCTGAACATAAAGTTGAAATTGCCAAAGTCAAAGGTTTCTATCTTGAAGAAGATAATATATATTACCACAAAAAATTATTTAATGCTAAATTAAGGTCAGGCTTTTTAGGATTAAGTAATAAGCCAAAAGACTATTTTGACTTTGTAGAATTGCTGTTTGAAGGAAAAATAAATGCTTACCGTAGCAGAGATTTTAAACAATATGTGAATAATAGTGGTAGTGAAAAGAAGAATTTCTGGTTCTTTGAAAAAGGAGATTCACTTGAAATAGCATTTCTGGCAGATTATGATAAGGGTTCTATGAAAATTCAAAATGCAAGATATGGTAGTTTAAATCGAGATTTTATTGAAACTATTTTTTCTGATGATGACATAGCTCTGAAGTCTATTAAAAAACTAAAAAAATATGACAAGCTGAAACACATTAGGAAAATTGTAAGTGATTATAATATTAGATATTTTAAAAAAAATGAAGTTATTGAAACAGACCAAACACTTGCGGAAGTTATTTTTCTTAGAGATTCAAGGAAAGAATTCAAGGAAGATTTAGTCTTAACTGTTGATTCTTTAGAATACAGGTTAGATAGAAATACAAAAGTGAAATTACAAATACCGACAGAAAACCAAACATTGGTTTGCATTATTAATAGTGAAAATAAATATTGCAGATTAATTTCTTCGTCTGCATCTTTTCCAAAATTTTACAAAGTCATATTAGAAAAGGATAAAGAAGGGGATATTTTTAAAGTGAATGGACTTTCATCATACTACAAAGTGAGGTTGGAAAATTATGAAAGTGTTAATTAAACTTACTTCCATAATTTATAAAGTCCAACTACAGGACCTAATGCCAGAAGCATGTATATGGCTACATTAGAGGTTAACGCTAAAGCATAAGTCATTAATTGAATACTCAAAATAGTAATGGCAAAACCAAAACAATTCACTATAGTGAGCGCGGTGCCTTTGTATTTTAATGGCGCATTTTTGGCAACCATACTAGAAAATAATGGAGAATCTGCGATCACAGCCATTCCCCATAACACTAAAAAAGCAAGAAAATAAGAGGTTTCATTCAGTTGAAATATAAACGGACATGCCACACAACATAATCCGGAAAGGCCAAGAGCAAAAGATGCTACTTTTTTAGTTCCTAAATATTCAGATAAATAACCACCTAAAACACAAGATAGGCCACCAATACTAATAATAATAAATGACCAAACCGAAACATTAATTGAACTGGAAGGGTACATGATGCTGTATGTGGATAGCATTACCGGCACAAAAGCCCAAAATGCATAAAGTTCCCACATGTGCCCAAAATAGCCAAAAGCTGCTGAGCGAAAAGTCT
>CAJXVZ010000134.1 GCA_913062845.1 uncultured Psychroflexus sp. | reverse complement strand
GCCTCGTGGCGCAACTGAATAGCGCATCTGATTACGGCTCAGAAGGTTGCAGGTTTGAATCCTGCCGAGGTCACTAGAATTACAGATCAAACCCTTGATAATTAGCATCTTATCAAGGGTTTTTTCTTTTCTACTGGAACTATACTGGAACATTTTGTTCAACCTCAAAGACAGAATTGTTGTATTTTAGTTATCTAAACTTACTGCCATGAGATTTCTACTATTGTTTACTTTATTTATTGTAAGTCTCAACTCACTCGCTCAGACTACAAGCCAGATTTTCAATGAAATAAAACGGTACCATAAAGAGAATGATGCCATGGGAAGAGGAAAACCACTATTCCTGAATCAGGCGGAAAATACTCTCGAACATGAAGGAACTAATATTCCACTGTTTGAAGTTGATATACTTTATAAAATTGTGAATGGCCACCATTTAGTCACATTTAATTGTGATTCAGAATGCATAACTGGGGTGGATTCCAATGGCAATGATGAGCAGTATACTGGCATAGCCTTCGAGTTCAATACCAAAAGTCAATGCTACGAATGGATTAATCTTTTTTCAAAACCCCGTGACTCCTTGGAATAACATTTTTGCTTAAGATGTGGGTGACTGCCTTGTCCTCAAATACTAACTTTGATATTGCGGAAAATGAAATGTTGGACAATGCAGGTATATGCGGGTTTTGGATGATAAGCTTTCCATAAAAACTAATAGAGCAAATATGTGATTACAACTAAATCAAATACGTATGAAATTTTCAATATTTAGCTTATCGGTCTGCTTATTTTATATAGGTCACTCTCAAAGTGAGGCGGAAACAATCAGTTTCATAAACACCAAGCTTTCACCCTGTGGTACTCAAATGCCTATCCCAGGAGATATTTCTGCGCCAATAACTAATAGTTTGGAAACATCTTCCCGTAATGGTGAAAAAATATTTCTTATGGTTGAAGAAGTTCACCACCAGAGTTTTGATGGACCATTTTTAGTACATTATTTCAACCCTGAATCGATAGTAGATATTTCTGTCACAAAACCAAATGATGCAGTAATTTCTCTCAACATCACCTCGAGGGATTCTGATATCAAAGTAACAAGTATTACAGGAAGCATTGAGTATGTAAAAACTTACGAACTTTGGTTAAAATGCCCAGAATCTACTGTTTTGAGGATTGAGAAAGCGTTTGAACATCTTTTCGAGATGAACGGAGCCGAATTGATAAGTGATGACCTATTTAAGAACTAACAAATCCTCCACCCCGGCAATATGCGTTATGATGATTTGCGTTTTAGTAAAGAAAAGAGGGAGAGATTGAGAATAAATCTGACCTATATTTACTGTTATAAATTTGTCAAGAATATGATATATTAGTGCGTAATCTTCTGAATTTTATTAAGGCCGATGGCTGAAAACAGAACATCGAGCTCTGGTTCATTCACTCCAACCTTAAGAGCCTATTGAATGACTAGCAGGTGAAAGGCTAATCCCTTCTACTGACTTAAAATCAAAACTACCAACATGCTCTAGGGGAAGCTAACCCTCATACGGCCGTTCAATCATTTGTTCTGAATTCATATATTTAACTTATTGTCAACCAATTATACATGAAACCTTACAAATTTATCTTAATCCCATCACTGGTCTTCTGTTTTAAATTTAGTGCATTCGCCCAACAGGTAAGCTGTTCAGAGCTTTACGAGTATGTATTGGACAATTACGATCATAAGAAGAATGCCTCCATCCTTCAATCTTCAATGCTCGTGAAAGTAAGCTATTACGAAATTGATGATTCTGGAGTTGTGGTTGCTCACATCAAACAAAATGATTGGGACCTGACTGGTAAGCCTTATATTTTTTGTGGAATATCTAGATTGCGATGGAACAGTTTCACCAACGCAGGAATATTTGGCTCATGGGGAGAAGCTTTTCATGATTACATTATGGATTACACGTGTGATTGTTATTAAATCCTTAATGACTGCTTATGAAGAGTTATTAAAACAAAAGCATTTTGTCACATTTATAAGGTTCTCTTTAATCCTTACCGATCCTGTCTTGTAAGAGAAATTTTCCTTACCTGTAATACTCCAAATATGATGAATAGTCTCCTCTATGAAAATTCGTTCCCACCTGAACTTTATAAGGTTTGCCTGAGCTATTTAAAAACATTTTGTATAGAAACTCCCCCCCATTTTCCGACTCGGCAAACCAGATATATACCTTTTGACCATTAATATATTTAGACGCTATACTTGAGGTGCGTTTGAGTTGGAAACGCTTAAAAGGACCTGCCGAAGTTTCTATTTCTTCAATTAGAACGTCATTTTGCACTTTCAATCGATAACCTGAATTTTGTTCATTCGTTTGCTGCCAATCACCACCGACTGTCAAATATGCTCCAATCGACCTATTAAATTTAATCTCGAAATTTTCCGGATCAAATTGACCATTGATCGTATTGGCCATAACTAATGTAGCAAAACCAATTATTGAAATCTTTAATTTCAACATGCTCAAATATTTGTCTTTTTAAATTATGTTTTTATCTTAGAAAAATAATTTCTATTTCAGGTGTTCTTCCAATTGAAAACTCGTAATTTTTGCCGTCAAGTTTAAATCCGTAAACATCCATGGATTCCTCTTTTCCTAAATAATAATCCTCAAGATCATAAATAATATCATTCAAAAAACCAGGAGATTTAAAGGCTGACCACTCAAAGGTCATAAGTCCGGAAGGACACCTTGTTATTGTAAAATACCCTTTTAGTGGCTCATATTTAGTTGAAAAATATCTGCAATTTTCCATATAGCCCTTCTGCTCTAAATCTAACATATCCAATTCTTTATCGAACTGTCTACTACTTATATTGAATAAATAAATCATGTTTTTCAAAGAAGGCTTAGGGAGTTTATATCCATTTTTATTTATTATTTCAAGACCTATCTTCTGCTTTTCAGCAATAAAACTCATATCGGTAATACCAGATATAAATAACAATGTAAAACAAACATTCATTAGGAGTGTCTTCATTATAAAAAATGAAATGTTGAAGTTTCAATAATCGAATATACAAAACTTTTGTTTATCGAAGTGTCAATAACTTCTAATATTGATTTTAAAAAGATAGATGTAGGCCGGATGAATCCGACCTACTTCATCTTTTGGAATTAGCCGATGGATTAGACATTTCGCTTAAAGAGCTGCTTGACTTTTGACATCGGCCTGAACTTTTCTTTCAGTGGTTTTTTTTTGAATAGGAAACCGTCTCAAAGAAACAGTAAAAGAAATACAGCGTAACCTATATAATTATCGCAAAGTGG
>CAJXVZ010000133.1 GCA_913062845.1 uncultured Psychroflexus sp. | reverse complement strand
CAGGTCGGGGAAATCTATAGGTTGTTCAAATGTGCCGCCATTGTGAGAGAAATTGAACTTCAAAAAAACTATACCTGCCTTTGCAAAAGCCTCTGCTACAAGATTCCAGGCACCCCAGTCTTTGTAACCTTTGTAGCCATGACAAAAAATGACAATAGGTTGCGGGTTTTCACTTTCAACGTAAGTCAGGTCTGCTACTATTGGTTTTTGATGGTTGTAGCCGATGATGAAGTTCCTGGAGTGTTTCATTTTAAAAGACATATTCTCATAATTTAAATATCATTCAAAATCCGGAAGTTCAATAAATACTTCATTCAGTTGAATATTCAAGGCATTAAATTCCAAAGGGTATTCTTCGGCAATTTTGATGATCTTATCAAATTTTGGTTTTTGTTTTTGGCTCAGTTCTAGCATAAATTTTGCTTTTATATCCAATATTTTAATCCTGGATTGAACCGGAAGCGTATCAACTTGTTGAGGTATAGTTTCCTGAAGTGAGTCTACAACACTTTCAATATTAATGATGTTCGTCATGAGGTCTTGAAGCGTATAATCCTCTAAACGTTCGATCTCATTTTTCAGACTGCTATACATTGGCCAGTCTCTCGTTAAAGAATCTGCTTTACTGTTCAAAGTGACCGTGTTATAAGGTTTAATATTCAGTTTTAGATTCAAGCTGTCCTGCTTTATGTTTTTCGCATTGTCACCATTGGTGTTTTTTTTCCTACAGGATATTGGATTTAAAGCAAAAACAACTAAAACGATAATGATGAAATTTCTTTTTACCAACTGATCAAAATTTAATTAATAAAATATTGTCAAATAAAGGACAACTGATTTTTAAAATTCTATTTTTATGGCCATAAAATTACGAAATACTCAATTTAACTTTACAACTATATATGAATTCAAAGATATTAATTATTGGTGCATGCGGGCAAATTGGAAGTGAATTAACTTTAAAATTAAGAGAGGAGCACGGAAATGATTTTATAATTGCAAGTGATATTAGAGAAGGCGATGATGCTCTCATGTCTTCTGGACCTTTTGAAATTCTGGATGCAACTGATGATTCTGCTTTGGAAGATGTTGTGATGCATTACGAGATAGGCGAAATTTATCTTATGGCTGCCATGCTGAGTGCAACATCTGAAAAATTTCCAATGAAAGGCTGGAACCTGAACATGAAAACATTATTCAACGTCCTGAACTTGGCCAAGGATTTTAAAATCAATAAAGTTTTTTGGCCATCCAGTATTGCTGTATTTGGACCGTCAACACCAAAGTTCGACACACCTCAAAATACCATAATGGAACCTACAACGGTTTATGGTATAAGTAAACAGACAGGCGAGCGTTGGTGCCATTATTACCATAAAAGATATGGAGTAGATGTAAGGAGTTTGAGGTATCCAGGTCTGATAAGTTATAAAACACAGCCCGGTGGCGGAACGACAGATTATGCTATTGAAATTTTTCATGAAGCTTTAAAAAAAGGTCATTACGATTGTTTTATTTCTGAAAATACCGCATTGCCTATGATGTATATGGATGATGCTATCGAGGCAACTATAAAAATTATGAGAGCACCAGCATCCGAAATCAAAGTAAGGTCTTCATATAATGTTTCTGCTATAAGCTTTACACCAGATGAGCTATATCAATCCATTAAAAACCATTTGAAAGATTTTCAAATTGAATACCATCCGGACTTCAGACAGGAGATAGCAGACTCATGGCCTTCATCAATTGATGATACCGCAGCCAGAAATGACTGGGGTTGGCGACATAAATATTCTCTGGAGAAAATAACTCAGGAAATGATAGAAGGCATAAGCCCAAAGATCAGCTTGGATTTTGAAGGTTGATATTTTTAAGTAAAGCTTGCCTCAACATATCATCATTACTTATCTTTACGCTTTGATTTTTTATTATGAACGAAAATCTGGATCCAACCGGGGAATCATATTCATCTGAAGAAAAAGATATTGAACGTGCGCTCAGACCGCTAAGCTTTGATGACTTTGCAGGTCAGGAAAAAATACTTGACAATTTAAATATTTTTGTTCAGGCCGCCAATCAACGTGGTGAAGCTTTAGATCATACTTTGCTTCACGGACCACCAGGACTTGGGAAAACAACACTGGCTCACATTCTCGCCAATGAGTTGAATTCCGGCATTAAAGTAACTTCAGGTCCAGTGATAGATAAACCGGGCGATCTGGCAGGCTTATTAACTAATCTCGAGCCCAGGGACGTTCTTTTTATAGATGAGATCCACAGACTCAGTTCAGTTATAGAAGAATATCTGTATTCTGCTATGGAAGACTACAAGATAGACATCATGATAGAAAGTGGTCCAAACGCCAGAAGTGTTCAAATTAACCTTAATCCTTTTACACTCATAGGTGCGACCACACGTTCTGGTCTATTAACTTCACCCATGCGGGCAAGGTTTGGTATATCAAGCCGATTACAATATTATTCGACAGAGTTATTATCAGATATCATTCAGAGAAGTGCAGGCATTTTAAATGTACCCATTTCTCTGGAAGCTGCTATAGAAATAGCAGGAAGAAGCCGCGGAACGCCCAGGATTGCCAATGCTTTGCTTAGACGAATACGTGACTTTGCTCAAATTAAAGGCTCAGGAAAGATTGACAAAGAGATCGTGATCTACGGCCTTAAAGCTCTGAATGTAGATGCCTACGGTCTTGATGAAATGGATAATAAAATCCTGACAACTATTATAGATAAATTCAAAGGCGGTCCGGTGGGTCTTTCAACACTGGCTACTGCAGTTTCAGAAAATGCAGAAACTATTGAAGAGGTTTATGAACCTTTTTTAATACAAAAAGGATTTTTAATGAGAACACCACGTGGCAGGCAGGTTACAGAATTGGCTTTTAAGCATTTGGACAAATTTTCAAATAAAGGAAATTCATTATTTTAATATTGTATATGAGAGAACGATTGCAGGACGCCTTTGGCTACATTTTTGAAGATGCCTTAATTGAGGAAATTGATGAGGTAGGTATTTATAAGTCTTTTAAAAAAGATGATGTTATAATCGAAATAGGAGACTATCTGAAATCCATGCCCCTGCTGATATCAGGTGCAATTAAGGTTTTAAGGGAAGATGATGATGGTGACGAACTGGTACTTTATTTTCTTGAAAGAGGTGATACATGTGCTATGACGCTTACATGTTGCATTGGGAATGCTCAGAGTGAAATAAGAGCAGTGGCAGAAAGTGATACTGATCTCTTGATGATCCCTGTTCAGAAAATGGAAGAGTGGACGGCAAAATATACGTCATGGCGTTATTTTGTGTTCCAAAGTTACCAGG
>CAJXVZ010000132.1 GCA_913062845.1 uncultured Psychroflexus sp. | reverse complement strand
AAAATTAACACAAAAGGAAAAAGAATATGATAATGAAATTATTTATAGCATTTATATTAGGAGCTATATTTACATTAGCTTTAGTAGGCCTACACGCAGTTAGAAGCAAGGATAGTTACTGCAAATGTTATGATAGCGACTATGAGGTTGATAAGTATATTCCATAACGTAAACTTACGTGCCCAAAAAATTGAATTGTATTCTGATTTAAAAGTATTTAAACATAAAGATTAGAAAAACAGGCTAATAATAGTAACAATAAGAGATAAAATATGTAATCTAAAGAATTGTATTATGTCTACCATTATCATCTACTGTAAAATAAGAACCTTGTACTTTTTTATTAGATATTCCCGAACCATTAACCAAATATTGCTCTAAGTCGTCTATTACATAAAAATCATCGTCAACCAAAGCACAATTATAAAAACAAGGATATTCAACATTACCAACTAAAACTTTTTCAACAACAATATAATACTTAACCATCATGTATAAATTTAATATTTTAACTAAAACCGAAGTTACGGATAATCATCTAACAAATAACAAAAAAGAGTTAGATAGTTTTTCAATTAACAAATTTGACCCTAACAATTTAAAAGAGTCTGATTTTCACCCGCTACTCCAAAAAATTGATTTAGATAATCTAAAACCAGGAGATAAATTATATTTTACAGAAACTAAAACAACCACAATCGAAATAAAAGTCGAGTAGGTAAAGGGGAATCTCACCCCTAAACCTCTCACAGAACCGTACGTGATACTCTCGCATCATACGGCTCTTCTCAACAAGTCAAGGCTTAAAACCGTATTGCCAATGCACAAACAGATTAGGATAATGCTTAGCAGTTTCCTGTAACCATTTGTAGGCAAAAAACCAGTGTTTACGCCTAAATCTCCGATATTTGTTCCGTACCCATTTTGCCAGACGCTTATTTAAGAAACGGAATACATAGTGTAATTCGCTCATTCTTACTTTGCCATAGTAGTTGATCCAACCCCGTACTTTTTCTGCAATTATGCCTGCCAAATCGGGCAGGCGTAAGTGAACCATACGGTGGAGTTTCATCTTAAACAAAGTTTGATTGATTCGCTTCTGTCGTTTACGACTGATTGACGGTGTAAATCCCAAATGAAAGTTCCCGAAATAACCCTTTACCATTCGTGGCTTAAATGTAAAGCCAAGAAAATCGAATGTTACATAATGAACCTTAAATGGTGGGTGCTTCTTTTGGTTGCGTTTGCAATAAACTATATTGCTCTTGCCGTCTTTTATCTGCAATTTGCACTTATTAAATCGCGCTTTTACCGCTTCCAATGTCCGCAGGGCTTGTTTAAAGTTGTCGCAATGGATGATAATATCATCGGCATAGCGTTCAAACTTTACTTCCGGATGGTTGTTCTCTATCCACTTATCAAAAACAACATGCAGGAAAATGTTTGCCAATAATGGGCTTATAACACCGCCTTGTGGTGTGCCTTTGTTTCGTGAATGGATACTACCGTCTTTCTTTTGAACTGGAGCCTTTAACCAACGTTCTACATACAAGTGAATGTGTCTCTCTTTAGTAAAATGACTTAGTGCTTTGAGCATTAAATCGTGGTCTATCTCATCAAAGAAACTTTTGATGTCCAAGTCTATCACCCAATCCATTTTCATACAATGCTCTCTGCATTGTTTGATAGCTTGGTGTGCTGACTTATTGGGACGATAGCCAAAAGAATTTTTGCTGAACTGTTTATCTACAATTTGCTCTAATTCTTCTCGTATTACCATTTGAGCCGTTCGGTCTTGTACTGTTGGAATACCAAGCTTCCTGATTCGACCGTCTTCTTTGGGTATTTCTACCTCAAGCACAGGTACTGGAAAATAACTACCACTAGCTAACCTATTCCATACAGGATACAAGTATTTCATAGGGCGTGATGACACCTCTTGTATTGATAAATCATCAACACCTGAAGCACCTTTGTTACTCTTTACCTTTTTAAAGGCATTCCATACCTGTCGCTTTAATATCGGTTGCGACTTTTGTTTCTCCTCGAAAATCATACTAATTTACATTAGTTGTAATACAATTTAAAACTGTTAAGTCAGTCCCTTCGCTCCATTTCCATTACAAAAACTTCTTCGCTACTACAGACTAATCCGCCACTAAATAATAGTATTGCTACTTTCTACCTTGCCCTTCGGGATTGAGGTATTTTTGCACTATTATTTAGCTTCTCCTGTTCCATAATTGAGCCGTCTAGCAAAGCTCCTGCCCTCTTTATGCCGATGGTCGCTTAACCAGTAAATAGGTTACGCCCGTTAAGCTTTGTCCTGCAAGACCGCCCATCCCTCAGTTTTGACCATACTAAAGTTGTTTACGACACTTCTACAAGGGTTCAATCTCATCTCTTTCAGCTTCTTTGCTCCTACCATAGCTTATCCATACTACTTACTCTACAAATAGCAGTAGCGCCTTTAACCTTATCGCTCAGGACCAACTCGTGATTCCGATAACTATCGGAAGCAAGCCCCATAAGGCGGTTTGACTGATATGCCTATACATCCCAGCCGAGAGACCAATCCTCACTGTATTCTTACGTGAATCCACCTGAAACCTATGCCAGGGTCGTTTCTGAATACTAATGAGACTCTCATCTCAATTACAGTTTTGTTACTTGTTTTCAATGAACTTAATCACTATCTTGTATCCCCAAGTAACGCAGGACACACAACGCAGTACAACACTATGTATCTTCAATGGCGAGGTTTGGGAGTTGAAACCAAAAGTTCGGGATTTATTTTCTAACTTTACGATTGAAAAACGAAGGGCAGTGCTTCTTTGGTCGCCACTGATAGATACACTTCCCGTTGCCATTCATTGTGACCTGATTAAATGTTTGAAAAATCTAATATCATTTTTTTACTGAAATTCTTGAGATCTATAAAATTTATATAAGATTTTATTTTCAGAATTTAAGCCCAAACCCTAATCTAAGCGCATAACTGTTTTTTATTTTAATTGTGTTATCTTGTGATGTGATAATATCATTAAAATCTCTATCAGAATTCAAACTTATTATAGCAAACCATTTTTTAGATAAATCATATCTTAAATTAAATGAGAATTGTATGCCTATCACAGACTTATCAGTGTAAGTATTAGAACTGTTGTTATTAAAATTTGTAATATCTCTCAAATAAAGACCAATTTCACCCTGTAAACTAATATCAGAATTAAATTTTTTACCTGAAAAAAAATTATGCCCGAATAATAATGGTAATTTATAAGAATCATACGAAATTCCCGCAAAGGATATTGTAGAAATACCTTGATAACCGGTTTTTATATATGAATTTTCAGATACGAAATAATCTAAAGAAATATTTGCAGAATA
>CAJXVZ010000131.1 GCA_913062845.1 uncultured Psychroflexus sp. | reverse complement strand
TCAGCTTCGCACCGACTATGTCAGTACTGACAACGTGGTCCGTTCTTGCTACAATTGTTGAAGCGGGGTTTCTATGTCTGCTTTACATCTGAGTGCACCTCTTCTTTGATAGTGGTGTAATATCGTGTTCTTTTTTCTATTCAGTTCAGCTTTGGCATATCATATTTTATGCATCAAGCAAAATGATTAATCTTTCTAAAAGGCTTATAGCTAGCCTTTGATTTTGTTTTTTCTACGTTCTTAGGATAATGCAAGGGTTTTATTTAGCCTAAGAATGAACAAAGTCAGGGATTTATTTATTCAAACTTGTCTATTTGAAAAAATGTACATAGTTTTGCATACTATAATTAGCTAAAAATGCAAGATCAGAAATCTAAGGTACTACCCCAAAAGAAAAACTTTAATGTGCTAAGTTTCTTTAGCGGTGCTATGGGATTAGATATCGGTCTACACAAAGCAGGTTTTGAAACCCTTTTAGCTTGTGAAATAGACAAAGCTAGTCGTCAAACTATTATTGCCAATAATCCTGATATTGGTTTAATCGGGGATATTCGTAATTATGCTATCGATGAAATTCTTCAGTATGCTGGACTTGAGTCAAAAGCTGATGTAGACTTAATAGTTGGAGGACCACCTTGTCAAGCTTTTAGTTCGGCAGGAAAAAGAATGGGATTAGCCGACGATAGAGGTAATGTTTTCTTGAAGTTCATTGAGGTAATTGAAAAAATAAAACCAAAGTTTGCCGTAATTGAGAATGTCAGAGGACTCTTGTCTGCTAGTTATGATATTAAGTTAAAACCAAAAGAAGAAGAGTTCTTGCCGCCTGAGCTAAAAGATATTAAAGGTGCTACAATGTTTTATATCTATAATAGGTTAAGAGCGGCAGGTTATCAAATCTCGTTTAACTTATACAATTCAGCTAACTATGGCACTCCACAAATAAGAGAACGGGTAATTATTGTTTGCTCAAGAATCAATGAAAAAATACCATATTTGAAGCCAACCCACTCTCAAAATGGTGAATTTGGTCTTCCTAAATGGAAAACATTAAAAGATGCTATTGGTGACCTTGATAACAGTAATGCTGAATTTATCAAATTCCCTGAAAAACGATTAAAATACTACCGCTTGCTGAAAGCAGGTCAAAACTGGAGATATCTAAGTGAAGAGTTACAAAGAGAAGCTTTAGGGAAAACCTATTATTCAGGCGGTGGCAAATCTGGTTTTTTTAGAAGATTGGCTTGGGACAAACCTTCACCAACATTAGTTACTCACCCTGCAATGCCTGCCACAGATTTGGGGCATCCTGAAGAAGACAGACCATTAAGCGTTCAAGAATATAAGAGAATTCAAGAATTTCCTGACACTTGGGAAATCAAAGGAAATCTCGTTAACAAATACAAGCAAATAGGCAATGCTATTCCTACTAGTGTTGGAGAGGCTATTGGACGATTAATCTTGGAACTTGAGAGTGATGAGTTGTCAGATAATTTGCCAAATTTCAAATATTCGAGATATAAGAAAACTTCGGAAGAGGAATTTATCAAAGACTTTTTGGCTAGAGGACAGAAAATCCTAGAATCAAAAGAGGTAAATCAACTTTCTTTATTCTCTTGATCTTTACCATACCAAGGGCTTTCTTCTTCAAGAAAAACTAATTTCAAGTTATTTGATACAGCTTCTCTAACGAAGCTTCGGAAAGATGCTTCAGATAACTTCTCTAAATCGTTTTTTATCCCAATTAAATCATTAATTGCAGACCAATTTGTAGCCCCTGTTCTAGAAAACCTTCTAAACCAATGTTGGATCGCGGTTCCATCTCTAACAGTTTTACTGGAACTATTTTCACTGTTATCGCTATTCTTAACTTGAAGTAGCTGACCGTCAGTAGCATTACAAAAGTCAATACTTTTCATTGTTTCGCCCCAGCAGCAGTGCCAATCATAGTCTATGAGAACAGTTGCTAGGTATTCTTCCAATAGTGCCCCTGTGACATTCTCAGCAGACATAGCTAACCTATGCCCATACTTTATGGTTTCTAAGTCTTCAGTAGCATTTGGAATACGAGCTGAAATTATTTCATCAAGGATTGAGTCGTGTTGGGTGCCGATAGGATTACTTATTCTTTGCGAGGGTCTGTTTTTATATCCATTGATAAATTTAGTAGTCAGTTTAATCATGAAATCAGTGACATCTTCGCCTTTTCTGATATTTATTGAGCAAGAATAATCAGGAATATCTATTATCCTCTCTACCACTACCATTAACGAATCACTTTTTTCTTGACCTGCTTGTTCTTCGACAATTTTTAATAAGTCGGCTTTTCTATAGCCTGTAAAATCTGAAAGACGTTTTCTTGGCATATCACACTCTTAATAGTTCACTTACAGAAACTTCTAATGCATTAGCAATCTTTTCAATATTTAAAAGCGTAATATTCTTTTCAGCTCTTTCGATCATGCCAATGTAAGTTCGATGTAAGTCAGCTTTAAATGATAACTCCTCTTGTGAAAGACCTTTTTCTCTTCGGATTTTTCGGACTCTTTCACCGAACTTAATTAATATTTCTTTTTTTGAAGTCATCGCTAATTTTAAAGTACGTAAGCTACTTTTAGTATGCAGTAGCTGCAACAGACTATAATTAGCATTTTAAAGGCTAGATCAAAAAAGATCCGTGCGATAGTATTTCCATTTATCAATTGGTGTATACATGTTAATTTTGCTTAAATCAACACATTTGAATTCGTAACCCTCATGACACTCATTTTCTTATTTTACTTTAGTGAATTCATGGTCTAATAAGTTCAATATGTAGCTCCCTTTTGCATTACCTCTTTGGTCGAATTTTCTCTGTTGATAGGAATGAAAAGGTGCATGCTCTAATTTTTTCTCTAAAACATTAAAAGGAATAAACCAGACTCCAGTCATAGGTTTTACTTCTATTGTGTTCCTCCCTTGAAATTTAATGACTTGCCAATCTACTGCAAAGTATATTTCAATGTCTGGGTATTTTTCTTTGTATCGTTGTCTGTCTTTTCCATTGAATACAACTGCATATTGCGGGTCATAGCCAAACCTTGATTTGGCTTGAAAAAAAGGAGTGTTTTGGGTTTTAAGGTCAGCTAATAATTGATTAGATATGTTTTTTAAATCAGGGACGTAAGGATTACTTTCTTTTTCGGGATTAATTATCAAATTCAGGTCATCTCCAAATTTCTCAACAAAAACTTCTTCTTTTGAAGCACCTACCCTACACCAAACACCTTTGTCTTGGAGGTCATGGTGTGTTACATCAATTCCATTTACATCAAACAGCTTATATGCCATTGTTTCTATATTTAATTCATTAATTACATTCGCTTGTTCCTTTGTGCCAGAATACAAGAACTCCGTATATCTTTTCTTGCAGATATTTTTTCGACATTTTTGATAGTACCTTGCAATGCATATGTTTTTAGGCCTGATCAGATACCGTAAAT
>CAJXVZ010000130.1 GCA_913062845.1 uncultured Psychroflexus sp. | reverse complement strand
TCACCTATCTCCTCTGGTTGATCAGTAATCTCATTGATTAAACTTCAATTAAAATTACAAAAACAAAACTAATAGCGAAGTCGAAATGAGCCTTATTTGGCAGAATTTAAAGTAGAGCACCCACAATTTACCGTTTATCAATTACCCGTATTGGTAACAAGCAAAGAACAGGAGATTACCATCTCATCAGGTTTTCCAAATACCAAAGAAGTAAACTACGCCAAGAAAGAAAATGCTGCATTTTATGAAGCTCTGCAAAATATAGACAAAAGTCAGGCACAGGTAGCAAATTATCAGTATACACTTAAAAACTACCCTTTTCAAAACACCCCATTTGTAAGCTATCTTCAAGAAGCTTTACAACAGGCTAAAGCATTTGAACAACAAGCTATTAATAGTGTATACAATGCTAAAGCCGTGTTGGAAAATTATGCGAATGCCAAACGAAGGCAACAATTTTGATAAATAAGTATAATGATAAATTTATTTTGAAGTATGAAATCTACTATACTATTACTATTAGTCTTTCTACCCTGTTTCGCATTATCACAAAGCCTCCAGGGAAAATTTTCAGAACTATCACATCAACCTGTTAAACTCGTCGGCTTTAATCACTTTGAGACTTATGTGATAGATTCTACAACAACCGATGCCCGGGGGAAGTTTATTTTAAATTTTTCATCAAAGGATCACGGTATGGCATACTTAAAATCAACTGCCGGGCAGTCTTTAACTTTAGCCTTACAAAATAGTGATGTCATCATAGAAGGCAAAGGTTTTAAAGATATTGAAGACCTTATAGTAGAAAAAGGTCAGGAAAACCGGTGGTTTTACACTTATGCCAAATCTCATCCCAAAAGAGAGCAAGTTCTGAGTGCATGGCGTTATCTTAAAAAAAAGTATAAGGAGGAAGAGCAATTACAATCGCATATAACTGCAAAAAAAGCCATTGATTTGGAAATTGCACTTCTAAAGGCCGAAGATGGGCAATTTATAGCAGCCTTACCGGACGACAGTTATATGAAATGGTATTTACCCTTAAGAAGTTTGCTGAGCAGTGTAGGCAACATTGCTCAGAATGTACCTGAACGTATCTCGGAAACCTTGCAGCAATTAAGAGCTATAGATTATTCAGAAGAAAAGCTGGACAAAAGCGGATTATTTAACGACGCCATTTTCAACCACATTTGGTTTATTGAAAATTCGAGCGGTGCTTTAGAACAGGTTTTCAAGGATTTGAACCTCTCTATTGATATCATAGCAGGTCAGCTGAAAAATGATGATGAGAGATTTAATCTGGTCATGGAAAAGATGTTTGAAATCCTAGAGCAGCGTAGCTTATTCACCTCGAGTGAATATCTGGCAGAAAAATTGCTCAGCAGCGATTCTTGCGGATGTCTTAATCCTCAGCTTCAAAAAAAACTGGAGCGTTATGGTAAAATGGCAAAGGGTAAAATCGCACCGGATATAAGGTTTACAGAATACACCTATTTTCCTGATGGGGTTTATGCCAAAAGTCTTGAGGGTTTGGATGCTGAATTCAAACTGGTGGTATTTGCAGCTGGTTGGTGTCCGCATTGTGTTGAGGCTATGCCCGAATTGTCTGGATATTACCCGGAATTAAAGAAAAAAAATATAGAAGTTGTATTGGTTTCACTGGATGATAATCCTGAAGATTTTGCCCGCTTTGCAGCACCTTTACCATTTATTAGTACTACCGATTATCAAAAATGGTCGGGACAGGCTGTAGCCGATTATCAGGTTTATAGCACACCGAGTTATTTTATGTTAGATAAAGATCTGAAAATAATACAAAAACTAAAAGATGTAGAACACCTGAAGGCATGGGTGGAGTGGAATTTTAACTGATAAAATTAAAATAAGATGATGTTTTTAAACACTTTAATGCTAATGCCTTATCATAAAACCTGAGATGTTATGAGCCTAATATCAGGAATATTGAATCGTTCAAAGAAGAGTGTGAAATCAACAAGTTGAGAAGCGCTTCAGAATAATAATGTAATAAGAGATGCATTTGAATTCTGTTTGTTTAGAAGATTATAGTCTGGCAAATCATTTCAGGATTGCAGGACAGGTTTGTACACATTTCACAGAACCTATTAAAGAAACACAAAATAATGTAGACGAAACCAAAGGCTATGATGCTGCTTTAGGGGAGAACTTACATTTTAATAACATTGATGTCCCTTTAAAATTGATTATTGAGCTTGTAAATAATTTTGAAGTAACAGGTAAATTAATGAAGAATATAAACGATAAAGATTCATGGCATTTAAATATGTCGGCTTATTTAGTACCAATAGTTAAAGGTATTAAAAATAGGTCTTAGGGCTTTAAATAGCCATGAGGACTTAACCTTTATCACATAATAATCTAAAATTTAAAAACAGAAATCATGAAAATACTCTTACTTAAAAAAAGGGATATAATTGCCAAAGGAATAGAAAAGATACTTACAGACTATTTTAAGGACGTTAGCATTTTTATCAGTAATGATAAGGAAGAGATTTTTCGATTATCATCTGAACATCAATTTGAAGTCATACTTATGGATTTTACAAATCTAAATGTATCCGGAAGAAAATTACTCAGGTTTTTAGAGAAACATCAGAATAATATGAATGTTATAATCTTATTACAAAGTAACTTTGAAAGTCAAATGCTCAAAGATGTACCTTCTGGCCTGTCTGGTTTTGTAGACATGGAAAGCTCATCGGACGATTTGATCAAAACTGTAGAAATGGCAACAGAGGGGTACTTTTGTGTCTCAAAAGCCTTAATGTATGAGAAATTTAAAGATTTACTTCCAGCTTTTAAAAGTAAATTTCCATTTGATAAGTTGAGTAAACGCGAATCTGAGGTTTTTAGACTTTTGATAGAGGGTACTTCTATAAGCCAAATTTCAGAGCAGTTGTCTACGCATCAGTCAACTGTGTCAACTTTAAAAAGACGTATTTTTTTAAAGTTTGGAGTTGATAACCTGATCAGTTTACATGAACTGGCAAAGGAATCAGGATATTGAAACCTCCTGGTTTTTTACAAGAGCCTTTAATGAAAGCCTGTAATGGCTCAAGAAAAATGTCCGCACTCTATAGCTTATTTAGGGTGTGCTGAAAAACACATTTTTTTATATTTTACAATGGATCACAACTCACAACGTATAAACAAGTGCAAGGTATTTCAATGAAAATCAGAATATTTTCTTGCACTTACTTAGTGTAAGTCAAGTGGATTTATATTTGTTGCCAAAATTTGTTACTAAAGAAGTTATTAATTGGTTTTATGTTAGCCAGTCGCATACCACCTTCTGCGTTGCCTTCGACTTGAAGTATTCTAATACATCTGCGTCTTGTCGCCTTGAATCTGGCATACGATTGACTTTTTCAGCAGACCCTATTTAACACCTCTGTACTCAAACTCATTAATTTTAAAGTTTATTGTAAAGTTAGATCTTTATTAAGAGTTTTTAGTGACATAGTAAATATTCATATTGAATATCCGTTTTCATACCTAAGCGCTTGTTATTGCGGCTACAATTACTCTATCGAAAAGTCTATCGCCAAAG
>CAJXVZ010000129.1 GCA_913062845.1 uncultured Psychroflexus sp. | reverse complement strand
TTAGGTGGTTTGGTTTATTGGCTATTGGGCAAACGCATTAAATCAAGCAAGACGGATGTTGAAACCCAAATCAGAAACACAAAAGCTTCACTTGAAGAAGAAAGCGTGAAGTTGGATAGTAAATTAATGGAAGTTTTGGATACTCAACTTAAATTAAAAGACCTAGGTCAAGCAGCAAATCCTGAAAGCGGTGAGAAAGACCATTCTTTAGTATTGAAAGTTGCCGATGAAGTTACTCGGATTTTGATGAATCTTGAAGTAATGGACAAAAACATAAAGGGTTACAAACATCTTAAAAAATACTCTGAGTCAATTCTAGACAATCTTAAAGCTTATGGCTACGAAATACCGCAGCTTATTGGCCAGAACTATAATTCAGGAATGAATATGGTGGCAACAATGGAATTTGATGAGAGTATAGATGAAGGAAAACAAATAATAAAGAGAATCATAAAACCACAAATCAACTACAACGGAAAAATGATTCAAGCTGCAAAAGTAATTGTGGCGTTTAACGAATAAAAAAATTGAAATAGAAATGGCAAGATTAAAAATAGACTTCGGGATTGATTTAGGAACAACCAATTCTGCTATTGCAGTAATGGATGACGGTAAAGTCAAAATGCATCGAACAGATACACAGCGAGACACAATGCCGTCTTGTGTTATGGTGACAAAAAAAGGCTTTTTGCTTGGGGATAAAGCTTATGCTCAACTGTCAAAAGATAAAAAGAAGGCATTTACTGACCTTGATTTTAAGTCAAACATTTTTATTGAGTTCAAGCGAACAATGGGTAATTCAGTAAAATATAAAACTGATGACAAAATTGGTGTTGAACTTTCTTCTGAAGAACTATCCGCTGAAGTTTTGAAGACTTTGAAATCTTATGTAGATGATGAAAGCGTTAAATCTGCAATCATTACAATTCCTGCTGCATTTGAGATGAATCAAATCAATGCAACTAAAAAAGCTGCGGAGTTGGCAGGAATAGAATATGTAGAATTAGTCCAAGAGCCTTATGCAGCTGCAATTGCCTATGGAGTTGAGTCCGCAAATAAAAATGGTTTTTGGTTAGTATTTGATTTTGGTGGAGGAACATTTGATTCTGCCTTGGTCAAAGTTTCAGACGGTATAATTAAAGTTATTGATACAGAAGGCGACAACTTTTTAGGTGGTAAAAACCTTGATGAAGCTATAGTTGACAATATTTTCATTCCTTACCTGAAAGAACGTTTTATCATTGATTCGATAATTGAGAATCAAGAAAAATTCACTGCATTCAAAGAGATGTGGAAACCACTTGCAGAAGATGCAAAAAATCAATTATCGTACAAGGAAGAATATCCAATTCTTACAAACCTATATGATGAATACGGTGAAGATGATGAAGGCGAAGAATTTGAAATTGATTTAACTATCTCTAGAGAACAACTTAAAGAAGTAATAGAACCTTTTGTTCAGAAAGCCATTGACTATTGCAAAGTACTTCTTAAACGAAATAACTTGGACAGCAACTCATTAGGAGAACTGATTCTTGTTGGTGGTCCTACACTGTCGCCAATCGTTAGAGAAATGCTTGAAGCTCAAATTAAAAAACCAAACACAAGTGTTGACCCGATGACTGTAGTTGCGAAAGGCGCTGCGATTTACGCATCTACGATTAATAATACAGTAGAAGATATAGATGTAGATTCATCGAAAGTGCAATTAGGAATAGATTATGATACTATGGTGGTTGGTGAAGAAACATTTATAAACTTAAAGACAAAAGAAGATGGTAGAGTTGTTTATGTAGAAATAGCAAGAGGTGATGACGCTTTCAAAAGCGAAAAAGTAGAAATTAATAATATTGGAAATGTCATAGAATTGAGGTTGCTACCTGACGCACAAAATGATTTTAAAATTTTCGCTTTTGATGAGCAAGGTAATAAACTAGAATCTGAGCCAAACAAGTTTTATATTAAAGAGGGTACAGGCCCAGGTGAAGCAACCTTGACTCATACTATCTGTATTGAAGTTTATGATAGCAAGTCAAAAAGAAAAATTCTAAAGGCTGTTACAGGGTTAGAGAAGGACAGAAAACTTCCTGCAAGTGGTGTTGTTAATGGGTTATCCACTAGAAAGCAAATTCGACCAGGAATGGATGATTTTATTGACATACCAATTTACCAAGGAATTCCCGAAACCAAAGCGATTAATAATAATCACGTAACTACGGTTAGAGTAACGGGTGAAGATGTTCCTTCGCTTTTAGCTGAAGGAAGCACGGCAGATTTAACCTTGAATTTTAGTAAAGGAAGTGATTTTACGGGTAAAATAAACTTCATTGACATAGATTTTGAAATGCCTTTAGAAATCAATAGCAATGAGTCTGAAGTAACAAAAGAATGGCTTGAACAACAAATCAGGGAAACTGAAAACAGTTTAAGAAATATTGATTCACCGCGTAGTTCAGAATTCGAAGAGAAACTAAATAAGGTCAAAAACATTTTTAATAGCAAGAACACAGAAGCAGGTCGTTTAGAAGCTCGTTCTGAACTTCAGAAAGTAGCTAGAGAAATTGAGAAGGAAGAAAAATTGAATGAATGGCCTAATCTAGAGGAAACCTTGAAAGAGGAATTTTATCGGCTTGAAAAAGCAAATAATGAGTTAGGAAATGAAAAAACAACACAAGTAGTCAATCAATTTCGCTCACAGTTGGATGAAGTGATTCGGGCAAAAGACGTAAAGCTCGGAAACGTCCTTTTAGAAGAAATTAGAGGCTTCTTCGTTCAACTCACCTTAATCTATCAATTGGTAGGTTTTATTAGGCAGCATAATGAGAATTTCAATTCTTACAATTGGAAAGACAGCGGTAGAGCGAGAACACTTTTAAACAAAGGATTGCAAGTGATTAGCGAGAATCCTACAACAGACGAATTACATCCAATTGTAATAGCAGTTATTGATTGTATGGTTGATGATGGCAATAAACCAAGTGAAGATGTATTTGGAGTTTAAATAAATGAGAGCATCAAATCACATATTAACAAAAGGACAATCAATTGATACCAAATACAAGGTGACTTTCTTTCTCAAGAAAGGAAGTTATGCCGAAACCTATCGTGTAAAAGACCCAGAAGGCAAAACCAAATTATTGAAGCTGTTTGCTTATTCAAAATTAGATAGAACTCAATTTGATGAAAATGGTGGTGTTTTAGAGATTCAGGTTTTAAAGAATATTAAGCACCCAAATTTGGTTAAATACCGTGATAGTGGCGAGCTCCTTTTAGATGGTCAAAAATATGCTTATGCCATTCTTGATTTCATTAGTGGTGAAACCTTGGCGGATAAAATGAAACGAGAGGAAACAATTAACTCGTATGAGGCTAAGGATATTATGTTAGGGGTTTTGAATGGATTAAACTATTTGCATTCTCTTCAAAACGCAATTATTCACAACGATATTACCAACTTAAATGTAATGTTGGATTTATCAGGTAAAGTTGCCATTCCCAAAATCATTGACTTTGGATATGCTCGTTTTTTAAGTCAATCAAACAAAGACTTTTTAAAGGACGGATTAAATCCATTTTACCAAGCGAATGAAGC
>CAJXVZ010000128.1 GCA_913062845.1 uncultured Psychroflexus sp. | reverse complement strand
ATCAGGGTCGTAATATTTTTTAAATGCATTGAATTTTTGTTTAGTAACCCCTTTTGGCATAAACTCTAACCACGATTGTTGATCGACTAATGTGGCAAAATTGTCAATCGAAAGCTCTTCATCCTCATTCTCTAATTCTGCACCATATATCATTAAGGGCATTCGAATAGAAATACCCCTAAGTATAGAGATAGCACTTTCTTTTTGTTTCCTTTTCTCCTTTTTACGCTTTAGGAGTTCTTCCTCCTCTTTAGTAAGTTCTCGTTTAGGTTTCTTTTCTGCTTTATCTAGCTTTTCATATTCTTCATCAGTAAAGCCTTGTTTGTTTATGTCAAGGTCTTTTGACTTTGGCATTGCCTTGGTACTACCGATAATTTTTTTCAGGTTATTAAACTCTTCAAGATCAACATCATCTAAGGTCATTAACTCATTATCATTGTAAAGATGATTATCCTCAAACCCATTTCTAACCACTCTTTCAACATAAACTTTTTTCAGCTGTTCGAGCATGCCATTAACGTCATAGTCCTTCATGCGTGAACCGTCAAAGGCAATAATGGGGCAGAAGTTTAGGAATTCTCCCATTACATTTCGGTCAGAATCACTCGTTTTGCCTGCCTTTGCAGAGATCTTTGCCGTTTCGGCAATCACTTTCAATGTGCGATCTGGGGCAAAGTCGAATACAAAACATTCTTTTTTTACTTTACCGTTTATGGTCGCAGGAGTTTGCACCCTGAAAATAGTCTGCATGTATGCCGATGCTGAGGTATTGCGGGAACCTGACAACATAAACACAGCAGTCCAGGCTTTGACGGACACACCCGTAGTTAAGCGACCACAAGAAAGCGTAATCGTATAGGTTTCATGAGGCTCATCGCTTATAGCTTTTTCAACTTTTTTCAGTGCTTCTTCATTGGCTTCTTCTTCGTCTCCATCTCCTGCAACATTTACAATTTGAAACTGACTAAACACTGGGTGAGATTGAAGCAAAGTACTTAATGCTCTTGCCTCTTTAACTCCTGGAACCATCCAAAGTGAGTGACGGAAGTTGTCTCGGTATTCTTCCGTAGAATAAGGATAGTTGCTCTCATCGTCTGATTTACAGATTAAATTCAAAAAAGCAAGAACATCCTTTTTATGTAGGAATTGTCCTGTTTCATCCACCCGGAAAAATTCTCGGAAATTGAAAGCGACTTCTTCATCGATGTATCCGTGTAGGAGTTTGCCTAAGTCATAGGTAAAGATATTGAGCTTTGGAAGAGATGCATAAGGATTAGGGTCGCCAAAGTGAACTTTGTCCCAGTCTGCCTTGGCTTTTTGCTCCATCACATAATCCCATGTAAAAATTTCATCTTCCTTATAATTATCTAAAAGATTGAAAGGGGTGCCTGACAAGTGGAGAATTTTGGTTTCTTCCTTTTTTAGCTCCGCCAGTACATTTTTTCCTAATTCCGTTTGTGTCCCTTCATGAGCTTCATCAACAATGATGAAATCCCATTTGGTGCTGAAAATCTCATCGTTTTTATCAAAGTTGCCACCAACTAATTCAGAACCACGTAAATCCTGCATGGAGGCAAAATAAATGTATTTAGAATTCCCCTTTTTGCATTCTTGTTCAAGTGTACGGAACTGGTCGCCTTGGTTTTTTGAGCCGTATGCAAATAATTGCAGTGAATCATAAAATATCTTCCTAAAATCTTCAAACCATCCTTTATCTACTACAGGTCGATGCGTTAAAATTAGTGTCCGTGTGAAGCCATGATCTTTTACTACTTGCAAGGCGGAAAGTGTTTTTCCGAAACGCATTTTGGCAAACCATAGCATTTCATTCCCTTTCTTAAACTGCTTTGCTGTCTTTTCAATGGCTTCCTTTTGTTCAGGTCGGAAAATGATGGGAGATTGAGATTCCGTCACTTCGCTAGCATGTAGTGAGTCTCTTCCCTCTTTGACAGCGGCGATGGCTTTCTTTACTGTTTCAAGGTCCGTAATAAACCATTCGTTAGCTTTATTTTTCTTGTCAAAAACTTTTCGCTTCACACCTGATCTTTCGAGGACTCTGTGAACCTCGGAATCCGTAAAGCCATGGATAGTTTTATTCTTACTATATATAGAGAGCTCCGTGTGAAGCAAGTCGTAAGCTATGCCAGCGGTTTGGGTGTACTGATTTATTCTGGTTTTGGCTGCTTTATTTAGAGCAGAGCTATTTGGTTTTAATCCGAATAATTCTGTATCTTCAGAAGTTGCCTCTCCAATTTTCAAACACCCTCTATGCGCTTCGTCATTGATGCGAAAAACATAGATCAACTTAAGCTTTAATGATGTTGTAAATTTCATTTTCCTTTTCATTTTAAAAGGTCAACGAACCGGATTTTTCGTCCTGTCTTCCCTGTTTTCAAATCTTTATTCGACCAATCTTTTATTAAGCAGTAAATCCCGTTATGTCTTTTGATATTTCCTTTTTCACAGCCTTCGCAAAAGCTGTACTTAGTTTCTTTTTCGCCAAAGAGATTTACTGAGACTTCTGTTTTATGTCCGCATGTATTTGGTATGACGCCTTTGAGCCCGTCCATCTGCCACACATTCCATGAGATTATATAGGCGATGTACTGGATGGACTTTAGCAATGGCTCTTTTCCAAACTTTTCGGAATATGTTTCAATAAAGGTGGCAAGCATAGCTTCTCTAGCTAACAACAGGCTATCTCCTTGCCATTCAAATGCGTATGTGTTTTTGTATGCTGTTTGGGCTGCTTTGAGCCATTCACCGGTTGTGTCAACATTTTCGTTGATCACTCTAAGTTTACGGTCTAAAATCCCAATTCTTTCTTCAACTGGGATGAACTCCCCTGTGGTACTGTCATAGCGACTGGTAATGTAAGGTGCCTCTCCACAGGCTACTTCAAGGCGTTTATCTCTAATGTAATGCTTCCATGTTTTCCCCTCTGGAAATTGAACTTTAGCAGAGTTTACTTCCCAGCTTTTGGTTCCATCTGAATTTGTGATTTCTTGGTTAAAAACACCTTTTACTCCGAACCAAGCATCATCTATAAGATTGTTTTGTGCATTGCATATCCAGGATGGGGTAAAGACCTCTGCCATTTCTTTTGCCCTTGCTCTTTGTAACACTTGGTCTTTGTGGACTCTAGGTGTAATTATGTCCCCATTGTCTCCTGTTATTAGATCAGGCGTAATTGGGGCGTTGTATTTGTAACGATTTCCTAAATGCTCATAATTATCAGTCGCCCAGAATATGTTTTTCTGAGAAGTATGATCGCGAATTAGAATATCGAGTACCTCAGGGTATTGCTGTACGATTTCATTTTCGAGTATGTCTATTCCTATCTTCACTATATACCGTCCCTTTGTGTTAGTCCTAGAAGGTGACTTATGTAAGATTCAATGATCTCATCCGTTTGGAGAATTGTCATGAACCTGAAGCCAATCAAATTTCTTTGTTTCTCTATGGAGAAATTTATAATACTGGTACTTTACCTGATAATTCGACTTACTCCCCAACCAGCCGATACATCCCCTCCAGCTCCAAATCTTCGCCCCACCACCGGACAAGGTCGTATTCTTCACCAGGCTCCTTATCCGCCCGCATGTTCAGATAGTCAGCGTAGAGCTTTTCGGCTTTCTTGTACAGTCTCGGCTCTTTGAT
>CAJXVZ010000127.1 GCA_913062845.1 uncultured Psychroflexus sp. | reverse complement strand
GCATGGGCCGTGCTCGGAGGAGTTTCAGGTCCTACACCTGCAAACGAAATTCTGATAGCCCAAATCTCAACTGATGGAGACTTAAGCTTTGAACTGAACCTTCGTTTGGGTGCCCCCGATGGAAGCTCTGAAACCTACGTCGCGGCAAACCCTACCGGTGATGATATCCTTTTCGAAGGTTTGTCATATCCCGATGTTCCCGCCTGTGAAACCCCATACCCTCAAGCGGATGGGTTGAACAGTCAAATCGTTTCAAACCGAGCTGTCTTGACTTGGGATCCCAGTTGCCGGCGTATTTTGCGGTCTTGGGTTTGGAAGGGAAAAGGATTTGAAGCAAACATCCTAACAGGCCTAAATTACCGGGACAGCGTAAGTGGATATGGTCGGCTCGTTTCATAGCAGCAAAGATGCGCCAAATGATCTTTGGCAGCCTCAATATTGTCAGTAATAATGCTTTAAAACTCATTAAAGAAAAAGCCGGAACTCTTGTCAATATAAGATCAGAATGTAGATAGGCTGAATTGATCTGTACATCATAATCACTGCTGACCGGCGCCAAGACTTCAACACGATCCACATGTTTTAACCAAATATTCATCTCGCGCACATAAGGGCCATAGGCCAATATTTTATCTGACTCTTGATAGTGTTTAGTATGTGAAATGATGAGGAATTGCAATTTTTTATTATTAATCTCTTTATTCTAATTAAATTATTTTTTTCTCAATCTTTTTAATGACTTGCACAGGAGCTAATTGCTTCTCATAATAATTTCGAGCATTAATTTTTAAAGTTTTTCTTAGTTTTTTGTTTTCTAATAATTTTTTTATTTTAATTTCTAAATCTTTTTTAGAACCATCAGAAATCATAATGTGCTTTCGGTCTATAAGTTTTGATGGCAATTTTCGTGTTAAAGGAGTTGATATTATAACTTTACCAAGGCAAAGAAATTCTGCTAATTTCCAGCCATGACAATCTAAAACGGCTGGTGTGGAGAATGTTAAAACTGTTCTCTTATTTTTATCTAAATAAGTATTAATTTTATATCGATTTTTTGTTGTAATATCTTCATATCCCTTTATGTCGGCTTTCATTCTGGGTGCAAAACCACCTTCGAAATTTACATTAATTGATAAACAAGTTCTGATAAAATTTGCACGATAGTTATTAGTATTTTTTTCCTTTTTCCATATTGAACTTACAAAAAAAATATAGTTTTCAATCTCTTTTCCAGAAGTATAATCATCAAGTTTTGCTCTTTTAAATTGAGCCACATAATTGGAAAAAAATTGTTTTTTATTGGTTATTCTGCTTTTTGATTTAAACCAATTTGAAATAGCTAAAAAAAATGTTTTTGGTAACGAGTAAATATTGATTCCAAAACTTGGACCTAAACTTATTAATTTTAAAGTATCGTAATTTTTATTTTCATCAATGTTTATTTTGTAATAATAATCTGTCCATTTTAAAGCATCAAGGTCCAGTTTTGATGAGTCAGCATAATCAATTATAATTCTTGATTGTTTTGATTTATTTTTAATAATAAAAGCTAGATATAAATTACTATACTTTAAATTTTTAAAAGGTTTATTTCTAAAATATAAATTATTTTTCCCGTAATACTCTTTAAGGCCTTTGATGTAAAATGAAGAGTAAAAAATATTACATGCAGAGTCTATGTATATTTTCATTTTTTCAAATTCTTAATTTTTTTATATTATTAAAAAATCCCAATTCTAAATTCAATATGGCTATTGATATGATATCAGTATTCGATAATGGCCATTCTTCCAGGTTTTTTCTTTTAAAAGCTAAATCTTTGCAGGCGTTGATAACATCTTCCGATAATTGATTATTTTTAAAATAAGAATATAGAATGTTTTCCAAATCCTTATTCTGATAGACTTTGACCCAATTCAGCGACTTAAATAGTCTGTATCTTAAATCAGGATTTTTATGCCTCATCATTCTGCTGATCAGGAATTGATCGGTTTGAGACCGAACCCCCCAAACGAGAAACTGCATAAAATCAGGTGTTGTTCTGGATAAATAAGGTACCTGGCTTACCGGTATTTTATTCAATGGTTTTAAGGACTCAATCTGTTTAAATAATTTATTATTAAATCTGTAATTTAGTCGTAGATTGGGATGAATATTTGATGAGGCTATCATCATGGCAGAGCTCATCGCCGGTGCGTAGGCAAAAAACCTTTCATTGCAATGCGTAATCTGACGACCCATGGGCACTCTGGAATGCGTAAACCAGGTAAAAAGCTCCTCGTATAACTCAGCATAGGGCAATTGATGATCTTCAATACGCTTGAACACTTCTTCAAGATCATGATTGATGTCATTTTTAAAGGTTAAAATATTAAAACTCGTATGTTGAAGTAAACTGTCATGGTAGATATGTTCCCAATAGCTTTTTAATTTTTGTTGCTTCCATTCTTTAAAATTTTCCTCACTGGCCGGCGTAAAGACATAATCTTTGTTGAGGACATAATGTTTCACATAATTCCTGATTCTGCTTTGCCTGGTGCTAAAAGCTTTAATGTTTCTGCCGTGCAGGGCCTCGCACATGTCTCCCAAAATAAGATTGGTTTTATCCTCTTCAGCCATTTCCAAAATATTGTACCAATGCATGGAGTAGGGCGGACCAACGTTTTGAATTGTATGTTCAAGGCTCATTTTTTTGGGAAATTGATCCGTATAATCCATTCTGCTTTTAAATTTAAAAAGGCACTCCTTTGCGACCTGTTCTGCAATCTTGGTTTCATAATATTTGGGTTTACCATAATGGTAAGCTACAGCGTCAGGGTTGGGCGTCATCGCACCTATTAAAATACGGCTGTCTATTCCTCCGCTTAAGGCTATATCAGTTCTGGTGGCATTCAGGCTTTCTATAAACTGTATTTCATTTTGCAGAACTTGCCAATAGGCTTGAATCTGATTGTCATTAATATGATCATGCATATCTGCATAAAGCCGATCGTCATAAGATTTTTTAATTTTTTTGGTTCTAAGGTCGAAAGTGAGCTTTTCGCCAGGTAAAAGACGTTTGACGCCCTTAAGCAGGGTCCTTGAGCCAATTTCGGAATTTTCAGGGGCAAACAGGCGCTCTGCTTTACCCACTTCATCAATCTCTAATTTAAGGTGTTTTTGAAGCTCTAAAAGTGAATTTGAGACTGTGATTGTTTTATCTTTAATAAAATAATATATCGGATAGACGCCAATGCCGTCATTAGCAATAATGATTTGTTTTTCTGTGAGTAAAGTAAAGGCAAAAGAACCACTAAATTCATCAGGTAATGGCCATGAATTTTGAAAAATTTGAAGATCATCTTTTTGAATGGTCTGTTGATCATGCCTTAAATAACCTTCTATGAAAAAACCTTTATGCTTTTCAAGACTAGCATCAATACATTTAAAAGACAATTCTCCAAATCTTTTTGGATTTGAAAAAATAGAAGGATTTGTACTTATAAGGTATCCCATTACTTAATGATTACGGTTTTGTAAAGGTTAATTGTCTGTTGAATCTTCTTCATTTTTTAATTTTTGGTTTTTTCAAAAACAATTCAAACCATGCTATAAATCTGCCCATACTTTCTGTAAAGGCCTGTCCTTTTTTTGGCCTTGTAAAAATATTTAAAAACCTTAAAACAGCTAATAATAATGTGATGCAATGCCATTTAAA
>CAJXVZ010000126.1 GCA_913062845.1 uncultured Psychroflexus sp. | reverse complement strand
TCCAGCAGATAACCTAACATAATTGACAGACTTAACCTTGCATAGAGCGCTTATAAACAAGCAAATAAGTCTGATCCCAGCCAAATTGAGATGTCCTTTGAAATGGGCTTTGAATAGCGTTAATAATTCTATATCTTTAGCACTTGTACTGGAGTTCTTTTTTAAAGTCATTACTTGAAGGATAACGCTTTAATATACTGAATTCCAGTATTTTAACCAAATAAATATACAACAAAATTTGATTTATTTTATTGATATTTAAGGAGTTATATTAATTTTGTCATGTACTAAAAAATATTATACTAAATCAATTAATTTTAAAATAATCTAAATGAATCAGAAATTATTAAATTTTTATGTTTTAATGTTTTTAATAGCGTTACAAGTGACCAGTTGTTCTACCAAAAAAGAGATTCTATATTTCCAGGATGTTGCAGAGTATAAAGAGACGAATGTAAATTATAATACAAATACCCTACAACCTAATGATATTGTTCAAGTGATTATCAGTTCGGCCCTACCAGAATCGGCAGTGCCGTACAACCGGATTCAACTCAATGGTAATGGCGCTGCAGGTACTATGATGAATCCCCAAGCAGCAAATTTACAAGGGTATTTGGTAAGCCCCGAGGGATATATAACTTTACCCATCTTGGGTAAGATTAAAGTCCAGGGCCAAACTACAACATTTTTAGAAGAACAACTTGTAGACCTTTTGGAGGAGGGAAAACATTTAGTTGATCCATCTGTCAGTGTGCGATTGGTAAACGGTAAGGTTACAGTATTAGGAGAGGTAAACAATCCGGGAACATTCAATTTCACAGAACAGAATTTGTCTGTTCTTCAGGCCTTAGGTTTAGCAGGTGACTTAACCATAAATGGTAAACGTGACGATATTTTTTTAATTAGAGAGCTGGACGGCATAAGAAGAATCACTCATATTGACCTTACTACTGTTGAATGGATGGCTGATCCTGAGTTTAGCAAAGTTAGGCCAAACGATATTTTAGTAGTGCAGCCCAATGAAGCTAGAATTAAATCTGCTGGTTTGATTGGTAATGTGGGCACCTTGTTGTCGGTTGCCACTACCATATTGAGCATAACTATACTTTTAACACGATAAGACCACAATGAAAAAAAACGAACTTTATTTATCTGAAGATAATATTATTGATTTAAAGGCGCTCCTTTTCAAATACCTAAATAATTGGACTTGGATTTTAGCGGGACTCCTCCTGGGTTTGATTTTTGCTTTTCTGACATTAACTTATTCTACAAAGCTTTATACTTCACAGGCTAAAGTTAGGTTGTTGGACCAAAAAGAGACATCACAGTTAACCATTGATTTTGATAACATGATGAATCGATCCAATATCAATTTAGATAACGAAATTGCCCTTTTTAAATCATTGCGCATCAATAAGGAGGTCGTAAAAAGGCTAAACGCTAATATTGTATATCAGTATGAGGATAACTTAAAAAGCACACAAATATACAAGCTGCCTTTTGAATTTATTTATGAACCAGAGAAGGATACGCTTAATGAATTCAATGTCTATGAAATTGTTGTATCTGCCCAAGGGTTTGAGATATCCAATAAAGAAGGGTATTCTAAAAAAATCGAAGGGAATCGTTTTACTAACTCTAATGCATACCTTCCGTTTACATTGAAAATGGAATATGACAAAATGTCTATGATTGAAGAACCGCTTCATTATACGGTGTCTGTTTCAGATATAGAATCTACTGCTAAGCGTTTGATTAATGCAATAGAGATTGAGCCTTACACTGAGTTTAGCGATATACTTACCTTGAACTTGACATCATTTAGTAGGTCATATGGGCAAGATGTGCTCAACACCTTGATAGAGGTATATATTGAAGATGGTATTAAGGACAGAAAACGGATGACTGAGCGTACTATCGAATTCATTGATGAGCGACTTGCTTTTTTTACAACAGAATTGGATTCAATTGAGCAAAGTAAGAAATCCTTTAAGCAGAATAACGATTTAAGCATATTTGAAGCAGATGCATCTGTTATGACCGAAAGTAAATTGGCTAAAGAAGATCAATTGTTTGATGTAGAAACCCAAATGATTTTGGCCGAGGCCTTAGAGAAAAGCCTAACGCAAAATGATAATTTTCAACTCCTACCCACAGATATAGGTCTGTCTAGTAATTCGGTAAATAGTTTAGTGAAGGATTACAATAAAACTCTGCTTGAATATAATAAGCTTAAGACTAGTGCCGGAGACCGAAACCCTATTGTGCAGATTTTAAGAGAGAACATTATAGAACTGAATCAGAATATTGAAACTTCTTTAAAAGCCTATAAAAATCAATTAAATAAAATCAAGACGCAAAACCAAAAAGCCCAGGCCCGAGTCGATCGAACCTTTAGAAGCTTACCCAATAAGGAAATGATTTTGAGGAGTATTGAGCGCCAACAGGCTCTTAAGGAAAGCTTATATTTGCTCTTATTGGAAAAAAGAGAAGAAGCCGCAATAGAAAATGCAACAGAAGCCCCCAATGTTAAAATAGTTGATTATGCCATTAGCAGCTCTACTCCAGTGTCGCCCAAAAAGAACCAAGTTTACTTATTCGGAATATTATTAGGAATAGCTATCCCTATGGGTTTCATATTTTTGTTTTTTATTTTGGATACCAATGTTTATGAAAAAAAGCATATAGAAGCCATTCATGAAAACGCCCCGTTTATTGGAGAGGTACCAGAATTTGATACAAAAAAACTTGATGCAATTAGTAGTTCAAACGATCCTTTGAACCATATCTTAGAAAATTTCCGGACTATGGCACATAAATTGACTTTTATGCGACCCACAAAAAAGAAAAGTGCTATGGTTGTTTGTGTTACTTCCAGTGTTAAAGGGGAGGGTAAAACCACGATAGCCTTTCAATTGGCAAAGGCATTCAGGCAATTAGATGATAAAAAAGTACTTTTGGTAGGCACAGATCTGCGTAATCCACAAATTCACACCTTGATTAATATGGATCGTTCACAAAAGGGGCTGACCAACGCCCTCACTGAAACAGAAATTGATTGGGAAACGTGTGTGATACCTTATGGTAAGAAGCATACTATTGATATTTTATTATCCGGTGACATTCCTCCTATGCCATTAAAAATGTTATCCAGTTTACAATTCAAGGATTGGCTCGACCAGGTCAAGCACACCTATGATTATGTGATTTTGGATACTGCACCGACTTTGTTGGTATCAGATACGCTCGCTTTAGCTAATCATGTCGATGTGACCGTTAATGTAACAAGGTATGGTTTCACCCAAAAAAAACTGATAGTACATAGTAAAAATTTGGACCAAGAAAATAAAGTTCATAATATGGTCTATGTGCTGAATGCTATCCCGTTAAAAAATATTTTTGGCTATGGCTATGGCTATGGCTATGGCTACAATTATGGCTATGGCTACGGCTATGGTCCAGATAGTGAAAACAAAAAACCTTGGTATCGGTTTTGGTAACATCGTTTCTGTCAAACATCACTTTGATACGTCTTTGACCAATAGTTCATTATCTTTTTTAGCAACAGCTCAACTTCCGAAGCCCCGAATATTCCTCTTGGCAACCTGTTTATTTTGATAAATGCCACTTCCTACGGACTTTATCTTATTGTTGTACGACCGCTCACGACCAGATACAAAAGTATAACGCTTATGAAATGGTTTTTCCTGATTGCGGTTATCATCAACTTTCC
>CAJXVZ010000125.1 GCA_913062845.1 uncultured Psychroflexus sp. | reverse complement strand
CCATTCGGTTTCAGTCGGTGGATTTGGAAATTTATCAGTGTCGTCCATTAACCAGGTGTGGGAACTTGATTTAAGTCGATCTTTTATGAAGTCAATCATTTCTGGTCTAGTCATGGTCGTCTTTTTAAATAGGTGCCAACGCAGCGGCTAAAAAACGTAGGGCATACGGAGTACTTACTTATCAGCCGAGCAGGAAGTTTATTAGAAGCTCCAAACTCTCTCAAACCCTTATTTGCCCTATGTTTTTTTAGCCGCTGTTGGCTGCATGTGGTTTTTCTTCATTATTTATTGTATCAGTGTTCCAAAGCCCTCTGTTATTTTCTCGTGCTTCTTTTTGGAGTTCTTTAAATAAGTCTACATACTTAACATTAGGCGGAAATGTTGCTATCTGAGCATATCCATTTTTTACTAATTCAGCATTAACGAATGTGCTGTCCTTTAAATATACGTATGCTAACACTCTATTGTAACGGTCGTACTTTTCAACGTCAAATTCTAATCTTACTTCTTTGCCCTTCAATAATTTTGTCAGATATGCTGATGCTTCTTTACCAAAGTAGGCTACTGGCTTGCGTGGATGCTTCGTTTCTGGAGCATCAACACCAATAAATCTTATGCTTTTTCCTTTTTTGGTTCCATCGTCAACATAAAAGGTATCTCCATCAACGATTCGTTTAACAGGATAGAGTTTATCCTCTTTTAACTGATCTGCTTCTTGACAGCCTATAAGAATGCAAGAAAGAGTAAGAAGTATTGAAAAAGCTGATTTCATTACTTTCTAAAAAAGCTTTCTATTCGTATTTTAGTGTTTTCCGGTAAATCAGTGTTGTGAATTTCAAAGTTTTTAACTTTTAGTTCATTTAACCATTTTCCTATATATGCCCTAAGAATATCTTCGTCATTTTTGTGGCTTTCAGATGAATTAATCTCTAAAACAAGCACTTCAAGGTTTTGCATTTCCTTATCAAAGTAAATTAAGCCGTAATCTCCTTCCTCAAATTTTGTTCTCCATTGAGAATTGTCCCGGAAACCTTCTTGCCTTAAATACTTTGGAGTAACATAAGTAGTCCGGTTTTTTATTCTGTCAGTTGACTGCTCATGATAAATATAACCGTCAGTGATAAGCACCAGTATATTTCTATAACTTGAATCATTTACAATACACAAGTCTTTTACATCATTTTTGAAGAAACGCCAGAAATCAGATCCAATCCAATTTTTGGATTCCATTGTAAGGGCATATATTTCTTCCAGGGATGTTTGAAATTCAGTTTGAATATTGTCATAAACCTCCTTCTTCTTCTTGTTGTGCATTTCTGATAAGTCAACATTTAATTTCTTAGCTAAATTATTCACGTTAGGGTCTCTTGGTGCGGGTTTAAATAAAACACGTAGTTTCCCTTTGGATAGAAAAGCTCCTTTTTCTTGCATATCCTGTTGTAAGATTCCAGTAATCGTGTTCACAATTTGAATGTCTCTTTTGCTTTGAGCAGGTTGTAAATTTCTTTCAAGTCTGTCCGAAAGGTCAAGTAGAATGCTTATATTTAATTGCTTATCAACAGTTGCTGGTTTTTCACTTGATTGTCTTTCAGTAGCTGATTCCTCTTCATTATTCACAGAGCAGGAAACTGCTATTATTGAAAGGCTGAATATGATGACAGTTAGTTTTCTCATTTTATGGTTGTGTTTGCTCTTCCTTTTCTGAAATTTTTAACGATTGTATGTTAACAGATAAAAATTCATCAACTATTTGATGTGCCTTCTGTTTTTCTTCTTCTTCTTTTTTGTTTGCTGCTAACCATTCCAGCCAGCCATCCAAAAATTGAGAAATGGAATTTTCTAGCTCTTTCGGCTTAATTAAATCTGAATGGTTCAAGATAGTCTTTAATTTTTCAGCTTCCGTACTATTTGTGCCAATTACATGATTGAGTTTATTAATTTCTTCTTCATGATTTTTGATAGCTTCCTTTTGAAGATGTATTTCTTCTTGCTTGTTTTTTATCGCTACAGCTATTTTATCCATTTTATAGTATGCTGCCATTGTAAAATCAAATACGAAGCCCCAGATGAGATAAACTATAAATCCCGCAAAAATTATGAGCCAAAAATTCACTGATTGAAATGCCAATACCACTGTATATTGTGGTATTTCTGCAAAACTATTTTCTGCTTTTAAACTGTATATTTTTTCAGTTATCTCGTAGGCAAGAATACTATCGAAAATAAAGGTGACTAATATCAAAGTTGCAATTTGAAGATATTTTGTAAAGCTCTTCCCTTCCTGGAACTTATGAATCAAGTACCCTAATCCAAGAAATACAAACGGTATTGTGAGAATTAGAATTAACTCTGTTACTCCATCCCGTAGTGCTTTTGACACCGCTTGGGGGTCAAAAATTGAATCTGCAACCCCTAACTGGTTCAATGTAAAATCTTTAAAAAATGCTGAATAAGAAGCAGAACTATAAAATACAAACAAATACAATGTCAGGAATAATAAAATTGTTAGACCGATAAAGAATCCTGCTTTTTCTGATTTTTCACCAATGACTTCTTCTGGGTTTTTCTTTATGCCCCTGATCTCTTCTCGGAAGTATTCAATTTTTTCTTTTGCCTTTGGTATGTCTTCATTCTGAAGCTTATCAAGCTTTTTTTGAAGGAACTCATTATTCTTAATATACTCTTGAAGTTTTACTCGGTATGGCTTTTTTGCTTTTTCTTGTTCGATTTCATCGTGTCTTAAAATCTCCTTGTGATTATGGTATATTCGTTGAATACAAACTTTTAACCCATTTTCCCCTCCTTTATGATTAAGAGCCTTTGTCCAACCTTCATCATACCATTTTACAAGTGTAAATTCCTGCTGGTAGGAATTATTTATTTTATTCTCCTCTTCATTCTTTTGAGGACTTGAGTTTTTGAATATACCTTTTAATTTATTTGTCATGGCTTTATAGATTTTGCTGGACTATATCAATAATTTCAGTATTTGATGTGTATTTTTTTGCTTCTTCAATTAGGAATTTTACTAAAGCATCAATATTTTCCTTCTCAAATCCGAATTTCAAACAGAATTTTTTTAGTGCAACTTCTTCATATTCATCAACCTTTCCGTCTGCCCAAATCATTTTAGCAAAGTCATACAAGTATTCAATCTTTTTCAATGTGTCAGCAGGAATATTAAACTTGATTTTGTCAGGATGTAAGATTAAATCTTCAATTTCCTCCTTCGGAACACCTCTTTCTTGTCCAAATTGAAAAAGAAATTCAAGTTCAGTTGTATCTATTTCTGTGTCAGACAACGCTATTGAATAAAGATTTAAAAAATGGCTTTTCAATTCCGATTTAATCTGTTTTGTTTCCATTTGATTTTAAGTTTGTGATTAATGATATGAAGAAAAATACTGTTGTTCCTATGTCTAATATAACCCATGTTTCTTTGTCAAGATATATTGGAAATATTGGGTTGAAAAGAATTCCAATTAGCATAAAAATTAGTGCCCAAACAGTATTGTCCTCTTTGTATAGGTTGTAAGTCAAGTAGACTGCAATAAAGGTTATTGCTATTCTCAGAAAAGTGTAATATCCGTAGGGAAGTTGAAATGTCGCGAAGATCAATAATATGATTCCAATTCCTTTTAATATAACATTTCCGCCTATTATCATGTCGTTATTTTTTTTGCCATTGCAGCCAACGGTGAGTATATGAAGCGTAGCCTGCCGATAGGCGGCTATGATTTCATATACATTGTTGGCAGTAGTTTTTGAT
>CAJXVZ010000124.1 GCA_913062845.1 uncultured Psychroflexus sp. | reverse complement strand
TCTATTCCATTGTTCATAAATTTTAGCAGCAATTTGAGCAACCATAACAGAAGTATTAGGGGTTAGTCATTCGCTCAACCAAACACTCTTAGAAATTCTCAGAAATCTGTAGTAAGCCAAGTTTTCCGTCCTCCATTTTCATAAAATTAGTTCTAATACAATTAAAATAATCGCAATTGTTTACAAAAAACTTCTTGAGTGTTACCTTCCTTTTCGTCATTATTTGTTGCAGTATTAGGTGAAAAATTAGCAATCCTGTTAAGCGCAATAGTGTGATACTCAGAGGAGATTTCACTACCAATGAAATTACGATTGTTTAAAATAGCCATCTTAGCGGTAGTACCACTTCCCATGAAAGGGTCATAAACCAAATCATCTTCATTAGACCACGATACAATATGGTCATTGGCTAACTGTTCCGGAAATATGGCAGGGATTTTATAGGCTTCTTTATCAGCTGTTGATTTCATCCACCCCGGACTAAACATCCAAACATTCCCTCTCATGCCATACTGTTTATACTTTTTACCGGGTTCATTTTTGATAAAACTCGATGGTTTGAGTGTTCCGTCTTTTTGCCTTCCTGTACCTGATATTGATAATTTTTTACCCCCATTTTTGTTTTTTACATCACATATTGCATTAAAAGTTTTAGGCTTACCTTTTGATAGGATAAACATATATTCAAACCGAGGATAATATCTTGTGGTTTCTGGAAAAGGGTTGGCATCTTTTTGATAAATCATTGTATCGTGTAACCTGAAACCACAAACATCTTTAAAATATAGTGCTTGCTTAAAACTTGTTCCAGTTTCACTTCCTTTGATGGTGGCATCTCCAACAATCCAAACTACAACACCACCATTTTTAGTTACTCGAAATATCTCTTTAGCGATGGATTGGAATAGCTCAAATGTCCAGTCACACTCTTTGGTATAATCCCTCAGATTATCATAGGGAGGAGAAGTAACCGTCAAGTCAATGAAATTATCTGGCATTCTAGACATTGTATCTAAACAATTCTCGTTAAAAATAGTATTAGTTTCCATTTATTAATAATTTCATCTCATACCAAAAATTATTATAGTCTAAGCAGGAATCATTGCAGGAATCATTTACGTAAATAATATTACCAGAAAATGGAATGGCTGGGTTATCCATCAACGTGAAATTTAAACTCTAGTGTTTTCATGGTTTTTCCTTAAAAAATACTACCCTAAAAAATTGGATATAATGGAAGGGTAAAGAAATAACCCTTCGCGGTGCGTAAACACCCAAGGGTAGTACACCTGCACATGAAAAGATGCACATGAATAATAATAACACTGCTGTGGAGCAGTTATTTCAAAAGTTTTCCGATGAATTTAACATCAAACCAGACGGAAAGGTAAATTCCTCAATTCGTGGTGTTGCCCGGCTTTGTGATGTTGAATCATCCTCTCTCAGTCGAGCGTTAAATAGTGCTGATGCACAATCACCCTCTTTATTGTCTCAATTCCTTGCGGAGTGCGGGTTTAAGGGTGATGCACAAAAACAGTGGATTAAAGGCGGAATTCCGGATACCGCTATCAGCCATATTTTGGAATACTACGCTTATGAATGCCAAGAACGTTACCGTAAACAACAAGCTAAACAATTCAGCCGCGCCTTCCGTGCAATTGGGATACGAGAATGGGTACATCAACAGAAAAATTGGAAACCACAATCCCAACAAACCGGAAATGCCTATACCAAGCGATTACAATTCTCCCAAGAAAAAATCAAACTACCAGAGGATTATTGGTGCATCTTTGATGAATGCTCTAAGCTAATGGGATTTCTGGAACGACACTTTAAAATTGACCAGCTTGACTTAATTGATGGTTCAGTGGGGAAACGATGGGCAAATTATCGTAACCATCGAATCTTGCAGGGAGATGATTGGCCAAAAGAACGACTGCGATATCTGCACCCATTCCCTGACCAACGAAAGTCCCAAAAAAGTTGGGCATACCACATTGATGAGTTAAAATACTTCCGTAAATGGTATAACCGGGATTACTGCAACAATTATCTTTGGGAGTACCTACGCTACAAGGAGTATGATTACCCGATGATTGAGAAGCTGGAAGCCCAAAGAAATCACCTAATCCTTGCGTAACTCCTAACCCCAAGTCTTAAACCCCTCAGATACTCTCTGAGGGGTTATTGTTTAAAAATTATCTAAGTTTATTCGACCGAATAGTAAAGTTAACTTCAAAATCAATTAAAAGTTTTACTCAATTCAAATATCTTTTTGAGAATGAAAGTGGGCGAAACGGTCGCAGATCAGAGGTACGGTATTTCGCATAATAATAGCGAGCCTAGAGGATAACCCAAACCTCTCAATATTGTGTTGGATGGAGTCATAAATGTTTCCATCGTCATGTCGTCGAACCGCCGCAATCCAGTCAATTAACATCTCCAAGATATCAAAAAGGTTCATACCCTCTACCCCATTGGAAAAAAATTCGGGATGGTGGCGATTATGCTCGTAATGATGCCCAAGTGCTTGTGTTTTCATTACTTCTAGTTGTTCTGTATATTCCTTCGAGCCATAAGTCAACGAAGCTAACTTATGGGTCATCTGAGCAAACATTTCTACTTCAGGTGATTGCAACTTCGTAATATCATGGGTAATAACTCGCTTTAATATCTCATATTGCACCGAGGAGCGATTGCGGAGTAAAGGGAAGGTATTTTTCAAAATCACTCCCCATTGTTTATGCTCTTTTAACATCTCCGTTTTATCGAGTGAAACATTAGACAATTGACTGTAGTGCAAACTCCAGTTAGAAAGTGTAGCAATTGCAGCAAAAAGGTTTATTTCATTCTCATCCCCCACCAAAATATTCATTACTTCAGAAATACTAAAATCCGAATTAGAGGTAATATACCCTTCTAACTCCTCCGTAATTTTTAATTGTGCCGACAAGAGGATTCTCTGAACTAATTGAATGTGGTTCACAGTCTGCTGATAAGCCTTTAATTCCTTTGATTTCATTATACTTCCCTGAATTTATTACATAATACCAGAAGTCTATCCGTTTTTAACCTCCAGAATTAAGTAAAATTTAAGGAAGAAACTACCTTCACATTACTTCCACACCAAGGGAACACCTCACTAAAAACCATGCTTAACCCTTTTCAAATTTATGATTTCCAAAAATTACCTTATGACGAAGCAGAGGCTCATGTAGGTAAATGTCTTTCCGAATCGACCATCTTCCTCATAATCCGAGTGGATGAATTCTCAGAAGATTTCCTTGGGACTCGGTACACAGCAGTGGAATTGTACAAAGTTGCAAATGATGTTTGCAGGCTCTATGTTCATGGTTGCGATGATTTTAATTTCTCCACTAACATAAAGACTGATTGTTTCACTGGGCTGGTAGAGCAGATTAAAAGTTTTCTGTCGAGGAGTGATTATAGGTATATCAACCTGTACGCTTTAGAGTGCTTCATTGAGATGACCATTGACCCTTCCATTGAAGTGGACTGGAACTGAGGGAATTTTGAACTACAAAAATTAGGTATAATAAGAAAAGAAGGGTTGACCCTTTGCCGTTAAGGGAGGTGTGGCAACCTCGATTACCTTTCAAATGCACAACGAAAGGATAAATAACACCATGAGTAACTTAATTGGATTGCAATTTCGAGAAAACCAAGTCCGGATCGTAAAAATCGAAGGGCAACCTTGGTTCGTGGGTAAAGATGTGTGTGACGTTTTGGAGTTGTCTTCCAACACTTCTCAAGCCTATGCGCGTCTCAAGGACTATGAAAACCAGACATATACACTG
>CAJXVZ010000123.1 GCA_913062845.1 uncultured Psychroflexus sp. | reverse complement strand
CAATAAAATCAACCCTGATATAAAAAAAGATCCCTATTCTCAGTTGGACAGTATTGCAACTGCAGACGACCTTAGTGCACTTTTTGAAGTTTTAAATTCAGTTAAAGACAAATATGGTCATCCGGCCTGTATTACAGCCAATACCTGTATGGCTAATCCTGACTTTGAAAAGATAAAAAATTCAAATTACAATCAGTTTTATTATCTTCCTTTACGTGAGAGTCTGAAAGAAACCGGTGGAAATGAATTATGGACTATTTGGGAAGATGGTATGAGTCAAGGGTATTTCCAGCCACAACTCCACGGCCGGGAACATTTACACAGCTTACAATGGTTAGAAGAGTTGAAAGCAGGTAACAAAGATTTGCTAAAGGCCTTTGAACTCGAAAGCTTTGGGATACCATATTTACCTTTGTTAATTAAGCGACGCAAAAATCTTCAGGCTGCTTTAGACCATTATGGATTAGATGGTGAAAAAGAGTTTCAGGAAAATTGGCTAAAAGAGAGCGCAGACATATTTAAAAAGACATTTGGATATACATCTGAAACCTTTATTCCAACAGCATATATTTGGCATTCAAATTTAGATGGAGTCTTAAAAGATTTACAAATAAAAGCCTATCAGGGCATAAAGTTACAATACCAACCCTATAGAAACACTTACAAGCGTATTCCGCACTTTATAGGCCAAAACAAGAATAATCTCCGGTATTTGGTACGTAATGTTTTTTTTGAGCCTGCTCTTAAGCCAAATAAAGATTGGGTAGCAGAAACTCTTTTTGGCATAAAAGCAGCATTCGACAAACAACAGCCGGCAATTATAGGAAGTCATAGAATAAATTATATTGGACGTTTAAATGAACAAAATAGGAATCAAACCTTAAATTTATTACAAAAAATACTATATACAGTGGTTGCTGAGTATCCGGAAGTAGAATTTTTAAGTAGTAATGATTTGGTCAATTTACAATAACTTATAAAAATAATGTAATATAGTCAATGAGAAATAGATCACCCCTTTTTACAGTCTTTACCGGCACTTATAACTCAGAACAGGTTATAGACCGTTTATTTAAAAGCATAAAACAACAGACATTCAGAGATTTTGAATGGATTGTTGTAGATGATTGTTCTCAAGACAACACTGTAAAGTTAATCAAGGATTTCATTCTGGAAATTCCTGACATTTCCGTTCACCTCATTGAGCATAAAAAAAATACCCGGGTTGCAACCAGTCGTAAAGAGGCACTAGGCATTGCAAATGGTAAATACTTTATCACCTGGGACCATGACGATTTGCAATCAAAAAACCAACTGGAGATATTTAAACAACTATGGGAAGAATATGATGCCGATGATGTTGGTAATATTATGGGGAAAATAAAAGATCAGCATGAGAATATGCTGGGAAGGGCATTCCCGGGAGATCCTTATAAGTCAGACTTTATAAACCTTTTTCATAAGTACCTCATTGGAAACAGAGAAAATGGAAACGTAGTCGAACATCATATTTGTGTTAAAACAGAAAAGTATAAAATGGTTTTGGATTATTTTGAAAAACATCCGGATTTGTTAAAAGATATTACGCCAAATGGCTCTGATATTTGGGGTACATTGGCATATCTCGGCTACAAAACAATTTGTACCAATCAGATTGTGAGAACATATTTTGTTTTTGAAGAAGGTAGAAGGACTATGAGCGATGTCTCTCGGTCCAAAAACGCAGAGCGGGTATATTTACATAATCTGTTATGGGTTAACTACTGGCAGACTAAACAACAAAATAAAACTATAAAATCCAGATTGCGAAACCTGGTTTCGACCGGAATGTATGGTTTTTTGGCCAATAGATCATTTTTTGAAATCCTGAAAGATTTGAAAAGAACTTCATTAAAACTAAGTTTTTTATTCCTATCATTGCCTATATATATACTTTCAAGAAGATACTGTTAAAGATTTAATTGTAATAAAAAACAAATTGTACCCTATGATTCGCGAATTAGAATGGGATTCCGGCTTTTTTGAGAAAAAAATAGGAAGAGTTGATGTATCAAAAGACTTTAATATTATTGCTTTTCAAAAGGAAGCTAAATCTTTTGATTTAGTGTATGTTTTTTCAGAAAAACCAATTAATAACATGGCCGAATTGGTTGATGTAAAAGTGACCTATGCTAAAAATGTTCAACATTATGGCTTGGATCAAAATATTGAGGACTATAACAAAAATAAACATAACTATAATCAGTTGCTGGAATTAGCTTATTTAAGCGGACATGAATCACGTTTCAAAAAAGACTCCTTTTTTTGTCAGCAGGCATTTAAAGGCCTATATAAAAAGTGGCTGGACAAAAATATAAACGAGCCGGAGCAGCGTGTTCTGGTTTTTGTTGAAAACCAAAACCTTGCCGGTTTTGTCAGTTATGAATCAACATCAAGTGAGGCTTTGATACATCTCATCGCTGTAGATTCAGGATACCAAGGCAGAGGAATTGGAAGGAAATTAATGCAGGCTGTAGAGAATAAATTAACTCTACCTGCAACACTCAGCGTTCCCACTCAAAAAACCAATGAAATTGCAGTTAGGTTTTATGAAAATTATGGTTTCCGCTTGAAACAAACAGTCTATATTTATCACTATAAAAAATGATCCCATTTAATAAACCATACTTGTCAGGTAACGAAACGAATTACATAAAGGATGCGGTTGCTACCGGTAAAATCTCTGGTAATGGTTACTTTACAAAAAAATGTCATGGCTTTTTTGAGAAGCAATATGGATTCTATAAATGTTTACTGACCACTTCCTGCACAGATGCATTAGAAATGGCAGCTATACTTATTGATATCCAACCCGGAGATGAAGTCATTTTACCTTCCTATACTTTTGTGAGCACGGCAAATGCTTTTGTTCTCAGAGGTGCTAAATTGATATTTGCTGACAGTAGAACAGACCATCCGGGGATTGACGAAGATTCTATAGAAGCATTGGTGACTTCAAAGACCAAAGCCATCGTGCCTGTGCATTACGCCGGTGTAGCCTGTGACATGGACAAGATCATGGCTTTGTCCGAAAAGTATAACCTGTATGTTATAGAAGACGCTGCACAGGCTATAGACAGCTATTACACCGGTAAAGATGGTGTAAAAAGAGCATTGGGAAGTATTGGGCACCTGGCTGCTTTCTCCTTCCATGAAACTAAGAACATTATTTCAGGAGAAGGTGGGATGCTGGCCATTAACGATAAGGATTTTGCTGAGCGAGCTGAAATCATTTGGGAAAAAGGAACAAACCGTTCGGCGTTTTTTAGGGGTGAAGTCAATAAATATGGCTGGGTAGATGTAGGCTCGTCCTTTTTGCCTTCTGACATCATTGCAGCATTCTTATGGGCACAGCTTGAAAATTTAAAGAATATACAATCCAGAAGACTTGAAATCTGGAATACTTATCATTCCAAAATTGAGCAATGGGCAAATAGTAATCAGATAGATTTACCTCAAGTACCTGGATATGCAACAAATAATGCTCATATGTATTATCTGGTTTGTAGAGACTTAGAGCAACGCAATGAATTGATCGCCTACTTGAAATCAAATGGAATTTCTGCGGTTTTTCATTATTTAAGTTTGCATAAGAGCGAGTTTTACCAGGCTAATCACGATGGCAGATCACTGCCTCAGACGGATAGATATACAGACTGTCTGGTCAGGTTGCCTATGTTTTTTGAGCTTAATGAAAATGAGGTTATACACCAAATAAAATTATTTAAATAATTAACCCTTTTTAGCTATTTGTCGATGACACTCCCTGACTTTTTAATTATCGGTGCTCAAAAATCCGGCACAACCAGTTTGCATGATAAACTAGCAAAAC
>CAJXVZ010000122.1 GCA_913062845.1 uncultured Psychroflexus sp. | reverse complement strand
ATCAGATATATCCTGTTTAACCTGTTTGATTTGTGTTTTGTTTAAAGAGGAATTAAGGACATGAGCAACACTATCATTGTCCGATAAACTTCTCAGCGTATCAACCTGGTTTTTCATTAAAGCTATAAGTGGAGATATCACAATGGCCGTACCTTCAGAGATCAAAGCAGGTAACTGATAGCACAAAGATTTTCCACCACCAGTTGGCATGATGACGAAGGTGTTTTTTCCACTCAGTACGCTTTTGATAACCTTTTCCTGAAGACCTTTAAATTCTGAAAAACCAAAAATTCTTTTTAATTCCTGATGTATTGCTTTTGAGTCCAATTTATTTTTGTTTTACTTACATTTGCAAACCTAAATATACGCAATATTTTAAAGTCTGCAAGACAATTTAAATAACTATGGATTTTTCACACATTAAAACATTTGCTCAGGAAAGTATCATAATGCAGGCTGAGGCTGTCAAGAACCTTCAAAATTCAATCGATGAGGATTTTATTGAAGTTGTAAAGCTAATCATAGAGGGTAAAGGCAGAGTTGTGATAACAGGTATCGGAAAAAGCGCCATAATCGCACAAAAAATCGTTGCCACAATGAATTCAACCGGAACACCGGCAGTTTTTATGCATGCTGCAGATGCTATACATGGTGATCTTGGTACAATTTTAAAGGAAGACATTGTTATTTGCATATCTAAAAGCGGTAATACACCGGAGATAAAGGTACTGGTGCCGCTCATAAAAAACTTCAAAAACAAACTCATAGCCTTAACCAGTAAGTCTGATTCTTATCTTGCTGAGCATGCAGATTACCGCTTGTTGGTTCCTGTTAAGAAGGAAGCCTGCCCCAACAATCTGGCGCCTACTACCAGCACAACGGCTCAGTTGGTTATGGGAGATGCCCTGGCTGTAACTTTGTTAAAGATAAAAGGTTTTTCAAAACACGACTTTGCCAAATATCATCCCGGTGGTGCTTTAGGGAAAGCATTATACCTCAAAGTCAGTGATATTACAGCAGACAACCTAAAACCGCAGGTATCTCCGGATACACTTATGAAAGATGTAATTGTTGAAATATCAAATAAAATGCTTGGCGTTACAGCAGTTACCGAAAATAATAAGGTTTTGGGTATCATTACCGATGGAGACCTGAGGAGAATGCTTGCAAAATTTGAAAACATTCAGACCTTAAAGGCCAGAGACATCATGACCCCAAACCCAAAGTTAATTGACAATAATGCCATGGCTGTAGATGCCATGGAAATTTTAGAAAGCCATAATATTTCCCAACTGATTGCAACAGAAAATGGAAAATATAAAGGCGTTGTTCATTTACACAATCTTATTAAAGAAGGCATCATATAATGGCAAAAGCTGTAAATAAGAACGAAATGTCTTTTTTAGACCATCTCGAGGACTTAAGATGGCATATAATCAGAGCGTTTGTAGCCATTGGTATTGCTGGTGTAATTGCCTTTATGTTTAAAAGCTTCATTTTTGATGTGATTATTCTGGGACCAAAAAGTGCAGATTTCCCGACCTACAGGATTCTCTGTAACCTATCAAAATTGTTGGGTCTGGATGAAAGTTTTTGTTTTGACGAATTACCCTTTAAAATTCAAAGCCGAAAGGTAGCTTCTCAGTTTAGTGTCCATCTTTGGACTTCGGTTACCGCAGGTTTTGTTCTGGCATTTCCTTATGTGATCTATCAAATGTGGTCGTTTATAGCACCTGGACTTTATAATCGAGAAAAAAAATCAGCAAGATGGTTTATAATTATCTCATCATTTATGTTCTTCCTTGGTGTTTTATTCGGATACTACGTCATCTCACCATTATCAATTAGATTTTTAGGAACTTATCAGGTGAGTGAACAGGTCTTTAATGAATTTGATATTGAAAGCTATATAGGTCTGGTAAGGACTTCTATTCTGGCTTGCGGTGTGATGTTTGAATTACCTATCATAATTTATTTTTTGGCAAAATTCGGACTGGTAACGCCGGATTTTCTAAAGAAAAACCGGAAATATGCAATTGTACTTATTTTGATAGTTTCGGCTGTGATCACACCACCAGATGTTGCCAGCCAGTTTATTGTTTCTATACCGGTTTTAGTGCTGTACGAAATCAGTATTTTGATCACAAAAATTATTTATAAAAGAGAACTTAAAAAACAAAAAAGATGATAGATAAGGTTGATGAATTTGAAGCTTACCGTTCAAAAATGAATGAAAAGCTAATGCAGGAAAACAATAAAGTGATAAAACGTATATTTAATCTGGATACAAACTCTTTTTCTGAAGGTGCTTTAGACAAGAAAACGAAAGAATTACTTGGTCTTGTAGCCTCTCTGGTATTAAGATGTGATGATTGTGTAAAATATCACTTGGAATCTTCTTATAAGTCAGGTTGGAAAAGAGAGCAGGTTATGGAAGCACTGAGTATCGGCACATTGATAGGCGGCACCATTGTGATACCGCATCTTAGAAGAGCTTATGAGTTTTGGGAAGGTATTGAAGAAAAATATGAAACAGCCTAGATTTTGAAGTATTTTAAGAAGCTTTACTTATGTTAATGAGGTTACTACCGGATTTTAAATGTTTATTTTTGAGATCCTAAAATGAATTGATTATGCCTGAGCATACAAAAATGAAACTAAGAGCAGAGAAACTGGTCAAAACCTATGGCGGAAACCGCGTTGTAAAGGATGTCTCTCTGGAAGTAAACCAAGGTGAAATAGTCGGGTTGCTGGGGCCAAATGGAGCCGGAAAAACAACTTCATTCTACATGATCGTTGGGATTATAAAACCAACTAAAGGAAACATTTTTCTGGAAGGACAGAATATCACCAAATTCCCCATGTACAAACGTGCTCAGAATGGAATTGGATACCTTGCTCAGGAAGCTTCAATATTCAGAAAGCTGAGTGTTGAAGACAATATTAAAAGTGTTTTGGAACTCACCAAACTAAGTAAAAAAGAGCGACAGGATAAGATGGAAGCTCTGCTTGATGAATTTGGATTAAACAGAATAAGAAAGAATAGGGGAGATCTGCTATCCGGCGGTGAAAGGAGAAGAACTGAAATTGCCAGGGCTTTAGCCGTAGATCCAAAATTTATTTTACTGGATGAACCTTTTGCAGGTATAGACCCGATCGCTGTGGAGGATATTCAGGAAATTGTCTCTCAATTAAAACGCCGGAATATTGGAATATTGATCACAGATCATAATGTACAGGAAACTTTATCTATTACTGACCGAGCCTATCTGATGTTCGAAGGAAATATCCTTAAGGCCGGCACATCGGAGGAATTGGCTGCGGATGAAATGGTGAGGCGCGTGTATTTAGGGCAGAACTTTGAACTAAGAAAACCCAAAAGATAATGTTGAGGGTGATTCTAAAATTTTTGGTTTGTATCAGTTTGATTACTGTCGTAGGAGGCTGCAGCACAGAAACTGAAGAGTTAAAACCCTCCTTAAGGCGGGAAGCGGACTCTACCTTTAATAGTCTAACCTCTAATATTTCAGAAAAGATGGACTCCATTTGCGATAAGCAGTTCGATTCGCTGGTACAAGTGAAATTTGACTCAATAGTCAAAGAGCGAAGAAAAAAAATTGAGCGCCTTTCTAAAACTCAATAATGGCCTATATTAAGTATTCAACATTCACTTTCATGGTTATTTGTGGTCTTATACTTAGTAGCTGTGAAGAAGAAGCTGATCCTAAGGCATTACAGCAAGCGTATATCGACCAAAAGGTGGAAGATTATATAGCTTATCAGAAGCGAAGCTGCAATAAGCGCGTGACTGAGGCCGCGGAGCTTCGAGCCGATTCTTTCTTCATTGAACAGGCAAAAAAGCAATCCTTCGACTCCGTCTACCGTCCTCAGACCATTACTCGTCCGCAAAAACCTAAAGTAAATATACGCGAAGATTCCTTGCCCTTAACGCCCCTGAT
>CAJXVZ010000121.1 GCA_913062845.1 uncultured Psychroflexus sp. | reverse complement strand
AGACCACCAGCCGGAAGTCTCTATTTTTTCAGTATAGTTGTAATCATCACTGGCCTTGAGCTCGTCAAGTCGGTCTTTATCAAAAATATCATTTGAGACCTGAAAACCAATTTCGTTTTCAAAACTTAATTGGTTTTTACTAAAGGCATTATTATCCTGTAAAATAAAGAACGCTAAGAAAATTAGAAGTCTAAATGTCATTAGCTTATTTTCCGATATTGTCAATTTGCTCGTAGGTACCCGTAAATTCTTGTTTTTCAGCCAGGTTGAAATAGATCAGCGCAACAAGGATTACTGTAAAAATATTCATAAAGTATTGACCTATTAAAGCAATGGCAGTAAATAGCAAATAAGCCCAATCTCTGTAAATGTTAAAAATCTCACCATTTGGCTGAATTGTAGTGATACTATCTGCAGCAACAAAGCCTTTAAACATGGTGTATAAAAAAGCGGGTACCTGAAAAATATAATTGAGCACAAATAGAAGAATAATAAACACCAGGAATACAGCGAAGGTTATCCACCAGTTATCTTTTATCAGTGTAAAACACTTTGAAAATGCATCGCCAACTGAAATATCCCGGATAATCAGTAAGGCCACACCTGGAGCAAGGACAACACCCAGATAAACTCCGGGCAAGAGACAAAACATAGCACCAATGACTACCACCAAATATGTTAATATAAAGTAGCCTAACAATTTCCAGAAATCTTTTTTGATGCCGTTTGTAATATCGCTGTCTAGAATTTGTCCATTATTGTTGATATACGACTTTATAGCATGTAAAATCACAAGGTAGGTGATTAAGGTTGCCAGTATTGTGGTTATGAAGTAAAAGATTATTACCAGGACGTTTTCTACCATGGAACCAAAGATTCTTGTTGGATTGCCTCCTACGACGGTAATATCAGATAACAGGTCACCGGTTTTATATTGGTAAAGCGTACTGGAAATGATAAGCAGCAGAATAAAGGGACCTATGTATTTTACGAAAATATTAAAGAGTCTTTTATTGTTCTGGCTAAAAAACGTAAATGTATCACTGATAATTTCGCCAAAATCCCTTTCTTTTTTAAAGATGAATCCGGGCTGTTGTTTTTCATTCATTTCCATGTTTTCCATGCTGTAATCTGTTATTTAATTTATAAGGTAAAAAAACATAATAATATAAAATAAAGGCCAAAGAACCACCGATAATCAAAATAGCCATAAAATCAGGCATTTCTGTATGTCGTGTCACGAAACCTTCAAGAAATCCGGCGATGATAAAAAAAGGAACTGTACTTAATACAATTTTAAGCCCTTCCTTTGCACTCATGGACAAAGATTCAATTCTGGTATAGGTTTTTGGGAACATAATACCGTTTCCAGTAACAACACCGGCAGTGATACAAATGATGATGACGGAGATCTCTATTGTACCGTGAATCCAGATGGTTCTTACAGATTCCCAAAGTAAGCCTTTTTCTGCAAAAAAATACTGAAAGGAACCAAGCATAATGGCATTTCTCATGCCAATAAACAATGCACCAATACCAAACATAAAGCCAAATATATAAGACAAGAAGCCGACCCTTACATTGTTTATGGTTATGCCAATAAACATATCCGTCTCATTTGCTTTTTTGTAAACGGCCATAGGATCTTCATTTTCAATATTTTCTAAAGTCATATTGACATAATCATCACCAAGAATCAGTCTGACAAAATCCTGGTCTGATGAAGCAGAATAAGCCCCAATAATGCTGAAAAAAAGAAAGACCAGAAATGCTAAAAGCAATTGATTTCTGTATTTATAAAAACCAAGTGGAAAATCTTTAGTATAAAAATCAATGATCTTATTACCTGAAGTTTTTTTGGTTTTGTAAATTTTTTGATGCGCCTTTACAGATATTTGGTTTAAATACTTGGTTGTGTTGCTGTTAGGATAGAAGGTTTGAGCATAACTCAGGTCATCTGTGATCTCAATGTATAAATCTGAAAGTTCTTCCGGAGAATAATTCGCATTATCTCCAAGATAGCTTTCAAATTTGAACCATTTGTTTTTATTTTGCTTTACGAAAGCGGCTTCACGCATATTGATAAAATAAGATTCAAATTTAATAATTTTAAATGGATAATTTTCAAATTCAAACGGCACAAAATGTCAGCATCAACCAAAATATTGCCAACTATTTTGAAAGGGCCGCGGCATGGTTTATTGATATTTTAATTCTGGCTGCTTATTTGTTTATTGTTTTGATTATAATATCAACTGTCGGCGGTAATCCTGGTTTTGCTGTTTGGTCCATTATTTCGCTACCCTTATTGCTGTATCATTTGGTCATGGAAATTACCATGAATGGTCAAAGTATTGGAAAGTCGGCCATGAAAATAAGAGTAGTCTGTCTCGACGGATCTGAGCCTAAAGCCAGTCATTATCTCATAAGATGGTGTTTAAGGCTGATCGATATTTCTGTTACCAGTGGTTCTTTAGGAAGTATTTTTATACTTTTGGGTGGTAAAGGTCAAAGGCTGGGAGATTTGGCTGCAAAGACGACTGTTATCACAGAAAAGAAAACTGTAGATTTCACGCAAACCATACTTATGGAGGTGCCAGAAAACTACGTGCCAAAATACCCTCAGGTAACCATCTTTAGTGATGAAGATATGCGTCAAACTAAGGCCATTTATTTAAAAGCAAAAAACAGCAGGGAATATCACATCATTAATAAACTTCAGCAACGACTCGCAGAAAAAATGGATGTTCAGCCGGAAGAGCAGTCGATACAATTTGTAAAGAGAGTTTTGACAGATTATAATTTCTATACACAACGCTAATGGATTTTATTTTTGTCATTGACATACTTGGCGTTGTGGCTTTTTCCATATCGGGCGTTTTGACGGCCATGAGGAAAGAGCTGGATGTTTTTGGTATTCTGATCATTGCTTTTGTGACTTCAGTAGGCGGTGGAACATTAAGAGATGTCCTGATTCAATCTGACGTTTCATGGCTGACCAATATGGCTTATATCTATGTGATAATTGGAACAACAATTTTTGCAATTGTTTTTAGAAATAAGTTGAAATATCTGCGTAAATCCTTATTTCTGTTTGATACTATCGGGATTGGGTTTTATACGGTTGTAGGTGTAGAAAAAGCTATTTCAGCCGGTTTGCCACCCATAACATGTATTGCTTTTGGTACCATGAGTGCTTGTTTTGGTGGTGTAATCAGAGATATACTGTGTAATGATATTCCGGTAATATTTCATAAAGAAATCTATGCAACGGCTTGTATAATGGGTGGTTTTACCTATTTCCTTTTAGATTATTTTTACCTTCCTCAGGATCTGATTTTCATAATTTCTGGAAGTGTGGTGATCGCAATACGTATTTCTGCTGTTGTCTTTAAAATTAAATTACCTAAGGTCTACTAATCGATTTTCATGTTTTGAAAGCTTTAATGGCGCTTATATCAATAAATGGACAATTTAGGCTGTAAATTATTCGGTTTGAACTTTCTCCCAGATCTTATCTTCATTAAGCTTGAAACTTCCTTTGTATTTAAAACGACATTCATTAGGAGCTATGATCGACAGGAATGTCTGTTTGTTTTCTTTGATGTATAAGTGATAAATCTGACCAACATTAGGTTCAAAACTAAATTCTGCATTGTATATCAAAGCATTGTATTCATGTTTTTTCATTAAAGCCTCGTAAGCAGACTTTAGTTTTTCATATTCTGTTTTAATTTGGTGGTTAGCTTTATTGATATTTGTATTCTTCCACCCTGTTAAATCGGTAGAAGTAATTTTAGGAGCTGAAGCATTGGTCGCATAGGGGAGAAGTCCTGCGGTGTATTTTTCTTTCTCTTCATCATAAACCACTTGATCCGGTTTCTTATCGGCCATAAGTTTTTTTAACAAATTTAAATAGATTCTAGCTTAGCCGTTCTGATGAATCTAAAATTTAACCTGTTTTTTGGTTTACCTGATTCTTTTAAGAAATTGAGGTTAAAATTTAAATATCTCGGTTTATTAATTATTACCGTATAACTTCACTCTTCAATTCCTAAATAGAGTGGTATTACCTTACTAATTCGCCACCTCGGAAATAAATTTTATCCTGTAAAGTCTGAGTTCCTCGTCTTCATAATCGCCTTCAAATTCTTCTATGGCATCTTCAATACTGTCAGTTTCTGCTTCAAGGAAATATTCGTGAATTTCTTCCTGTTG
>CAJXVZ010000120.1 GCA_913062845.1 uncultured Psychroflexus sp. | reverse complement strand
ATTTACATTTTTGATAGGTATGGGAAGCTGTTATTTGAATGCAATCCTCAACTCGCTGGCTGGGATGGCTTTTATCAGGGTCGCCTCATGCCTTCTCAGGATTATTGGTTTCGGGTCGAATTTACAGATCCACAAACCGGGCAGCCTGCGGTGTTTTCAAGTCATTTTACGTTGAAGAGGTGATTAGTAAATAGTGGTTGTAGGTAGAGGTTAATTTTAGTTTTTAAAAAGCCTCACTTGCTGTGCATAGTCTATAACTTCGCACCACCTTCCTTTCATAAGGTAAATTTATATCTTTAGCTGCCATGAAATACTTTTCCAAAATATACGCTGCTTCGAGACATCTATCACAGGATTCTCTGCAAGGTTAGTGCACAGTAAACCGTCCCGTTGACATAATTAAAAGCACTAGAATATAAATATTCTCCTGCTTTGTTCACCAATCCTGTGCTTACTGGATTTAAGTTTATATAATAGTTTCGAAGTCACAGGCTTCGAAGAGCAGTCTCTCCTAAATTAATGATCTGATAACTCTCAACTATTTAATTTCTTATTAAAATGACATGCTAAGTTCGATTTTATTTGTTTATTAAAAATATGAGTAATTCAAATAAAATTTACCCTCCAATATTAGAAGAAGAAGTACAGAAAGCCCTGTCCTATTTTCCAGTCTTAAATGATGTTCCTCTAGAATTCAAATTCAAAAAAAACATCAAGCGGTCCACCATGCAGGCGCAACCCCGTTTTTCTAAAATATTCAGTCCTATTCATAAAAGGGAATACCTGATTTTAATCAAAACCCGATTTAAGTTAGGTGATGTGAACTTGCCGATAGAAGAATTGCCTGAGGAAATTCTCATTGGTTGGCTTGGCCATGAGCTGGGACATATCATGGATTACCAGAGAATGAGCAATTGGAAGTTAATTTGGTTCGGAATGAAGTATTTAACTTCAAATAAGGCCATAATTAATGCTGAACGCAGGGCTGACGAATTCGCTGTCAGACAAGGTATGCATGAGTATATTCTTAAAACCAAAGATTTCATTTTTAATCACGCAGATATTTCAGAACACTACAAAAAACGTATCAAAAAATTCTACCTTTCACCTGAAGAGATCATGGAATTGGTTACAGAATAATTAAAGCCCATCTCCCGTCCCTGCCTCGCCGGCAGGCAAGTTCCTCTTGGGTAAAAGCTTAGTTAGCAACCTTTATTCTTTAGTATGAATGAACTACCCCGAGGCAAAGCAATCGGGGTATCAAATAAGAATACTGTTTAAAATTTCGATGTTGAGCCTCGGGCTATTAAACCCAATATGCCGCTTTATAAGCGGGATTAGTTCAACTTACAACTTTGAACCAGCCTTGCAGGGCTGACAGGTTCATAATTGTGCTCCCAAAGCGTTTGGATTCAAAGTTGAGTTTCACTAATAAACTGCTGCCATGCTTTGAATTTTTCTTCGCCCATAACACGTTCCATCTTGACTTGTCCGCCTTTCTTTTTTTGATGATCATTCCAATCGTAGAATAATTCCGGATTTATCATATCTACTTTTACCCCTTTTAGAGCTTTGCCTCTTGCTACTTTGTAGTTTTTATTAGCAGTTTTAAGGTACTCATCTAAAGCTTGAGCGACAGGTTTTGTATCTGCATCTAACTTCGTTCCCAGATACCAATGGTGATAAAAATCACCCTTCTCATCTTTTACCGCAGCAATGGTGTACTCTCTGATTTCGGTATCAAATTCCTTTTCAAGTTGCCGCATGGCATCATCCATTTTATTCACAGACAATTGTGAACCGACGGTATTCAGGAAAAACTTGGTCCGTCCTGTGATCTTGATTTCTGCCTTTTCCACATCTGTAAATTGTATGGTGTCTCCTATCATATATCGCCAGGCACCAGCCACTGTGCTGATGACCAGGACGTAATCGGTTCCTTCTTCAACCTCATCAATACCCAAAGATGGTACACCTTGTTTTAAAGCGCCGTTACCATCAATATAGTCCGGTTCAAAAGGTACAAATTCAAAATAAATGCCATTATCGGTATTCAGTTGCATGGCATCAGTTTCCGGCCTGACCTGCGTAGCCATATAGCCTTCGGAAGCCAGATAGGTATCGATGACCTGCACAGGTTTTCCTGTCAGGGCTTTAAAACTTTTTTCATAAGGACCAAAAGCAACACCACCAGAAGTATACACCTGAAGGTTAGGCCAGATTTGATGAATGTTTTCTAAGTTGTGATAGTCAATGACTTTTTCCAGCATCAATTCAATCCAGGAAGGAATACCGCTCAAAGCGCCGACATCCCATTGCTTCGCATTTTTTGCAATCTTTTCTACGCGCTCATCCCAGTCATCAATTTGCGCAATGGCCTTACCCGGTTTGTAGAACGACTGAAACCAAAACGGAATATTTGATGCACTAATGCCTGATATTTCACCTTCAAGTTTGCCGTCCTTTCGCTGTTCCAAATCTGTAGAACTTCCCAGCATGAGTATGTCTTTCTGAAAAAAATCAGCAGGCAGATCAAAATTTTTCAATGACATGACCTGCTTTAGCCCTGCATTTCTAATAGACTCCAGCATGTCTTTAGTAATTGGAATACGTTTGCTTTCTTTACCTGTTGTTCCTGAACTCAGAGCGAAATAATCCGGTTCGCCAATCCAGGTGATATTAGATTTACCTTCCTGAACACGATGCCACCACTCAGTGTTGATTTTATCATAATCATAAAATGGTACTTTCTGTTTAAATTCTAAGGCTACATCTTTTTGCTGTAGTATTTTTTCAAAATTGAAATTTCTACCAAAAGCCGTGTATTGTGCAGTTCTTAGTAATTTTTCCAAAACCTGCGCCTGATTTTCGGTATGGTTTTTCTTTTTTTGAAAGTTACCCAATAGCTGAATTCCGCCCTTGATCACTTCTCCTATAATTGCCATTTTAGTTTATTATTTCCAGTTCAAATGATAAATAAATGAATTATCACAGATCAAGAGCAGTTTAGCGATAGTTTAACGCTATTTATAATGTTTAGACTACGTAAGTGGTAAACTGACTGAAAAGGCTTTATTAAAATCATTTAAACAAAATCCTATTTATTTCTAAATTTCTCGGCAGTCCCCAAACATATTTTATATTGGTGATATTAATATGAATGAGAATAAACAGACAAACAAGTTTCAAATAAAAGACCTGCCATCACTGATTGTAAAAACTTCAAAAGCCTGGTTTAATGATGATCCTTTTCGGTTAGGGGCTATTATAGCTTATTATGCGGTAATTTCATTACCCGGGCTACTCGTCATCATTATTAATTCAGTTGGTGCTATTTGGGGTTATGAAATTGTTCAGGGTCAACTCACAAATGAGTTTTCAACAGCATTGGGCAGTGATGCTGCAAAAGCCATAGAGACCATCATAGCAGAAACTCAGCAAGCTGAGAAAGGTATTTTATCCACTATTTTTGGTATTGGTACAATTATTTTTGGTGCAACCGGGGTATTCTATCAGCTCAAATTAAGCCTTAATGATATCTGGAAAATTGAACCAGACCCCGATGCCAAAATTTGGAAAGTGGTCTTAGACCGTATTTTAAGTTTTGCCTTTCTATTGGTTATTGGGTTTTTGCTTTTAGTGAGTTTTATCATTACTGCCGCCATCAATGCACTTAATGATTACATTGACAATGTTTTACCGGATATTCTGGTTTATGTGACCTATGCGTTAGATTTTGCCTTATCTATCGGAATAATTTCTGTGCTGTTTGCTCTGATGTTTAAATATTTGCCAGACGCCAAAATCAAATGGAAAACTGTTTGGATCGGAGCCATCATAACATCATTGCTTTTTGCTTTAGGTAAATCATTACTGGGTCTTTATTTTGGACAAGTTGATCCCGGTTCAACTTATGGCGCAGCCGGAATAGTCGTCTTGGTTCTGCTTTGGGTGTCTTACTCTTCAATGATCTTGTTTTTTGGTGCCGAGTTTACCTACGTCTACTCAGAGCGCTACAAATCAGGCATAGAACCTACTGAAATAGCCGAAGCTAAATAGTATTATATTTTTTCGATAAAAGTTAAAAGCCCGCTTACCTCGACGTGGCTCAGGACAAGTTGCTGTTAGAAAAAAATAAAGATAATTTGATATTCAGTTTTCTATTGATCGCATTGGTTTGATAAAACCATAAACTCATAACCTAAAATCAATATTCAATAAAAAAAGTTGCAAAGTGTAATATCTAAAACACATAAGCGCTACAAGACTATAATAAGTTATTGTTAATTAGGTCTTTATAAAAACATTATCTGATTAAACGCTATTATACCAGTATTGATGAGTTACAGCTACTAATAGTCTATCAAACAACTTATTACCAA
>CAJXVZ010000119.1 GCA_913062845.1 uncultured Psychroflexus sp. | reverse complement strand
TAGTTTTGATTAGTAAAAGAGTTTGATGGAATATCGTTAAGTTTTATTTACCTAATCAGATTACAAACCGAATAACCGCAATACGTCTGTGTTGCGGTTTTTATTTTTAATTGATAATTATTTTATCAGATTTCTTAATTTTGCAATTATGACAAAAGACAGCCAAAACCGATACGCCAACAGAGGCGTTTCACACCAAAAAGAAGATGTTCATAATGCGATTAAGAATATAGATAAAGGTCTCTTTCCAAAGGCATTCTGTAAAATTATTCCTGACCATCTAACCGGATCTGAAGACCATTGCTTGGTCATGCATGCAGATGGCGCCGGTACAAAATCATCCCTGGCCTATATGTATTGGAAAGAAACAGGAGACCTCTCCGTATGGAGAGGCATTGCTCAGGATGCCATCATAATGAACATAGACGATTTATTATGTGTTGGTGTTACAGGTAATATATTGCTGTCTTCGACAATAGGACGGAACAAAAATCTTATTCCCGGAGAAGTTATTGCAGAAATCATCAATGCCACTGAAGAAATAGCTCAACAGCTTTCAGATTTTGGTGTACAAGTTACTACTACTGGTGGTGAAACCGCTGATGTAGGTGATTTAGTGCGTACCATAATTGTAGATTCAACAGTAACAGCAAGGATGCCGAGAAAAAATGTAATAGACAATGCTAATATACAGGATGGAGACTGCATTATTGGATTAGCTTCATCCGGTCAGGCAAATTATGAAACCCATTATAATTCGGGAATGGGTAGTAATGGTTTAACTTCTGCAAGACATGATGTCTTTCACAACTATCTGGCCCAAAAATATCCGGAAAGTTTTGATGATTTGGTTCCAAATGACCTTGTCTACTCAGGCTCCCGAAAATTAACGGATAATTACAAAGATCTTGAACTGGACATTGGCAAACTGGTTTTATCTCCAACAAGAACTTATGCACCTGTTATAAAAGCTATTCTTGATAAATATTCGCCTCAGGATATTCATGGTATGGTGCATTGCAGTGGTGGTGCTCAAACCAAAATCCTGCATTTTGTAGACAATCTTCATATTATAAAAGATAATATGTTTGAAATCCCGCCGTTATTCCAACTCATACAAGAGGAAAGCAAGACTGACTGGAGAGAAATGTATCAGGTTTTTAATATGGGTCACAGATTAGAAATATACACAAGCCCTGAAAATGCCGAGGATATTATCAAAATATCCCATTCTTTTGGAGTTGATGCAAAGATAGTTGGTCATGTCAAAAAGTCCTCTAAGGCCTCTCTTACCATTAAATCTAGTGTAGGTCAATTTGAATATTAATCACTGTTTTAAGCTTTGTAATGAAGAAAGTATTTCTTCTCTTTTTGTTTTTTTGTAGTACTTTTCTGATTTATGGACAGATTCCACAAATCAAGATTCCTAAGTTGCTTCTTAACACTTATGAAGCAGAAAAACTGCATGAACTAAAACCTGTGGATGTAAGCGAAGAAGAACTGGTGAGAAAAATAAAAATGCCTGTTTTCTGGACAAAAACGAATAAGATATCACTTCAGGCCAGTGAAGTAGCTTTTAGTAATTGGAATGGTGGTGGTGTAAATTCCATTTCAGCACTGCTTGGGATTGATCTGGAAAGAAATTACAAGGACAAGAATTTTAAATGGGACAACAAATTGATCCTGAGAGCTGGAGCAATTAAGCAAAGTGAGCAGGAAATCAGGAAAACAGAAGATAGAATTGAGATAGATTCTAAAGCAGGTTTTAAGTTTAAAAGAAATTCAGATTGGTATTACCTGGGCAGATTAAATTTTACGACACAGTTTTTTAATGGTTTTAATTTTCCAAATACCTCAGATATAATTTCGCAATTCATGGCACCTGGGTATTTACTCTCAGGGCTGGGCGTAGAACACAAGATCAAGGAACAAAACTTTTATTTGTATTTATCGCCTATGACTTTGAAATCTACATTTGTTTTGGATCAGAATCTTGCTAATGAAGGAGCTTTCGGTGTTGAAGAGGCGGTAAGGGATGAAGATGGAAATATTACCAGAAAGGGAAAAAACCTAAGAATAGAGACCGGTTTTTTGATCAATAATGAATACAAGAAGGAAATTTTCGAAAATGTAGATGTTGAAAGCAGATTAAGTCTTTATACAGATTACATCAATAATTTTGGAAATATTGATGTAGATTGGGAGGTGAACTTTTCGTTTGAGGTCAATGATTTTATTAAAGCTACATTAGGCTCTCATATCAGATATGATGATGACATCAAAATAAGAATAGAACAGGAAGATGGTTCTGTTGTTCAGGGTGGTTCTCGCGTTCAGTGGAAGCAGCAGTTTGGTGTTGGCTTTGTGATCGCGCTTTAATTGTTTATTTCTCCTTTAACTTTCGTAAATTTGTATTCTATTAAATAAATATATGTTAGATAAACTTAATATTTTAAAACAAAGGTTTGACGAAGTAAGCGACCTTATCATTCAACCTGATATAATCAATGACAGAAAGCGCTATGTAGAATTAACAAAAGAATACAAAGATCTAAAGGATATTAACGATGAGCGTAAAAAATATGTTGAACTTCAAAACAATATCGAAGAAGCCAAAGAAATAATTTCAGATGGCAGCGATGCCGAAATGGTTGATATGGCAAAAATGCAATTAGAGGAATCTTCAAATGCACTTGAAAAACTTGAAGAAAAAGTGCGTTTCATGCTTATTCCTAAGGATCCTGAAGATGCCAAAAATGCGGTTGTAGAAGTTCGTGCAGGTACCGGTGGTGATGAAGCCAGTATTTTTGCAGGAGATATATTCAGAATGCTTTCGAAATATTGTGAATCCAAAGGCTGGAGTGTAAGTACTGTGGATTACAGTGAAGGCACAAACGGCGGTTTTAAAGAAATACAATTTGAAGTCAATGGTCAGGATGTTTATGGTACTTTAAAGTATGAAGCCGGGGTTCATCGTGTGCAGCGTGTACCACAGACCGAAACTCAGGGTCGCGTGCATACCAGTGCAGCTACTGTAATGGTTTTTCCAGAAGCTGAAGAATTTGATATTGAAATAGACCCAAAAGATGTCAGGATAGACTATTTCTGTTCATCCGGACCTGGAGGTCAGTCGGTAAACACAACTTATTCTGCAGTAAGATTAACTCACGAACCCACCGGAATTGTCGCTCAGTGTCAGGATCAAAAATCTCAACACAAGAACAAAGAAAAAGCCTTTAGGGTTTTAAGGTCAAGACTTTACGAAATGGAATTGGCCAAGAAGCAGGCTGAGGATGCTGAAAAACGAGGCAGTATGGTGACTAGCGGTGACAGAAGTGCCAAGATCAGAACTTATAATTATCCACAAGGCCGTGTTACTGATCATCGCATCAATTTAACCTTATATGATTTGGATAACATCATCAATGGTGATATCCAAAAGATCATTGATGAATTAAAACTGGTTGATAATACAGAAAAACTTTCCCGAATGGGTGAGTCTATTTAAAAGTTATTGAGCTCCTCTGCTTTTTATGTACTTTTTAGTTAAGAAAACAACGATTATACAAAGTAATCTGATATGACCATTCAATCCTTAGTCCAGCAAATTAAAAAAAAGAAAAGCTTTTTATGTGTTGGTTTAGATACTGATATTCAAAAGATACCGGAACATCTTAAAACACATGACGATCCTGTTTTTGAATTTAATCGCCAGATCATAGAAGCCACTGCAGAATACTGCGTGGCCTACAAGGCCAATATTGCGTTTTATGAAGCTTTAGGCCTTAAAGGCTGGGAAGCTCTCAAGCAGACTATAGACTACCTGAATGAAGAATATCCGGATATTTTTACAATTGCCGACGCCAAGCGCGGTGATATTGGAAACACAGCTTCTAAGTATGCAGAAGCTTTTTTCACTGATCTCAATTTTGATTCGATTACTGTTGCCCCTTATATGGGTAAAGATTCTGTTGAACCCTTTCTGAAATATAAAGATAAGCATACCATATTATTGGCATTAACATCCAATGAAGGTGCATTTGATTTCCAAACACAGGATCTAAAAGATGGAAGTCAGGTCTATCAAAAGGTGTTAGAGACTTCAAAAACATGGAAAAACTCTGAACAACTCATGTACGTTGTCGGGGCTACCAAGCCTGAATATTTTAAGTCTATCAGAGCTATCGTACCGGATAGTTTTTTGCTTGTGCCTGGCGTCGGTGCACAGGGCGGTAGTCTTTCTGAAGTTTGCAAATATGGACTTAATAAAAATTACGGACTTTTGGTTAACTCTTCCAGAGGAATTATTTATGCTTCTAAAAAAGAAGATTTTGCTGAAGCCGCAAAATTAAAGGCACAATCACTTCAAAAAGAGATGGCCGACTTTGTTTAGGCACTTTCAGAATAACCCTAACTACTTGTGTATTAATTAGTTTTGTTGTATATTGTAATATAATAAACCCCGAA
>CAJXVZ010000118.1 GCA_913062845.1 uncultured Psychroflexus sp. | reverse complement strand
ATGATTTGAACATTCCGGGGGTTACTCACATCAAGTATGACGATTCCATTTTTACGATCTGAAGCGCCCTCACGAGTAAGTATCCCAATGGTGCCGTCTTCTGAGATCTTTACATCATTCACAGTACGTGCATCAACTCTTACCGTGTCAACGGTGTACATATTTGAAGGGTCGGTGACATCCCAAAAATAGGCATCACCATTAGCTCCCCATGTTCCGGTAATAGCATAATCACGACCATCTACACCTTCCCATACCCAAAGGTCAGACGTGTGAACATCCAAGACTTCACCGTGGCCAACCATCTCAACATCCTGGGCAACATTTCTGTCACGAACTCTAATGATCTGTTCAGATACCACATTACCTGACTTGGCAATTAGGGTAAAAATACCGGGTTTATTGGCAACAAATTTTCCTTCTTGGGAAACTTGTCCTTCGGCTCCCTGCCCTAAATTGTCATCCGGCTGTGCTACAAAAGAATATTTCATAGGAACGTTTACTACAGATCCATCTTCATCTTTGGCAACCGCATTAAAATTGACAACATCTCCTGTTCTTACATTGGTTTCGGAGTTTTGAATTTCAATAGAAGCAGTTGGGTTTTCATTGACTGTAATATTTAAATCAGTTGTTATCCCCTCTGATTCAGCAGTAATAGTAGTTTGTCCCGGCGCCAAAGTCATCAACTTCCCATGACTTACCATTGCAACAGATTCATTGTTGCTGGATAACGATAAATCAGGGTTTTCTCGGATAAGGTCCATCTCATCGATTACATCTATATTCAGATCGATGGTGGTTTTTGCATAAATATTGTTTGGAACATTCTTGAATTGGATGTCAGCTATAGGAGGATAAGGCACTTCAACTGTAAAACGCTCGATAACGCGGTTGTTATCAGGGCTTGTATATAGTGCTATTACCTCATATTTGCCCGGTTTATTTGCTTTGATAAAACCGGTTCTGGATACTTCGAGATCGCCTCCATTTCGAGAGAAGAACTGAACAGTATCAGGTAAGGATTCGTTATTTGCATCCATTACCGTTGCATCCACTTGCAATGTATTTCCTACATTTACAACAACAGGATTGGGTTCAATTACAATTTTTAAAGATTCTGAATCTTGTGCAAAGGTTTGAGTAGCCCCAAACAAAAATATAATCACCAAAAGTTTTAATGCTTTTCCCATGATCTCATAAAATTAATTAGTAAAATTTTTAATGTTCATATTACTCTATAATAAATCAAAAAAAAAATTAAAAACTGTACTAAAGACCACTACAAACACTGCCTGTTTAAACACTTTTTCCAGATTTTACGAAATTTGGGTAAGCTCAGAGTTCGTCCAACATCTGCGTATTTAATCTCTCAAAAACTATTTTATTGAGTCAGTAGGTGAAGAGTGATTTCCATCAATAGAAAAAAATCAGTTGCCCATCCAGTCTTTTAATGACGGGGTTTGTTTTCGACTGACGATCACTTGTTCCTCGGTATTTGGCAGGAGTTTGGCAACAACTTGTCCTTTAAAATAAGGTTCAAGTTCCCGAATAGCTTGATGGTGAATGATATACTGTCGGTTCAATCGGAAAAAGTGTTTGGGATCGAGTAGTTCTTCAAGCTCAGACAATGAGTAGTTCACAACATATTTCTTTTTCTCTGTGCTCATTAGATAAACTAATTTGTCAGCTACATAAAAGTAGGCAATTTCTTTGGTGGTGATGGGGATGAGTCGTTGCCCAAGTTTTACCAAAAAACGTGTTTTGAAGGATTCTTGATTAAATAATTCTTTTGCAATCACTAATGGTTCTTCCAATATTCTGCTGCGCAAAGAATCCAGCTTTTCAAAAGCTCGCTCAATATTTTCTTTGTTGATAGGCTTTACCAGATAGTCAATACTATTTAATTCAAAAGCTTTTAATGCATACTGATTATAGGCGGTTGTGAAAACAACTGGTTGCGATATTTTTACTTTGTCAAGCTTTTCAAAACAGGGGCCGTCTGCTAACTCAATATCCATAAAGATAAGCTCGGGATTTTCTTCATTGATAAAATTCAATGCTTCTTCTCCGGTTTCTGCAATGCCAATAATTTCTGAAGAAGGCTTAACCTCCCTAACTAAGCGGGCTAAATGCTTACTGGCTGGTGCTTCGTCTTCGCCAATAAGAATACGCATAGTTAGTAACTTAGAAGTGGAACCGTCAATGTAAAAGTTTGGTTGGATGTATCAATGCTTACTGGCTCATCAGTCAAATATTTGTATCGGTTTTTAAGATTTTGAAGCCCCAGATTTGTTCCTCTCGTAGACACTTGTTTGGGCTGAAGCTTATTTTCAATTCTTAAAAATTTACTACCAATATTTTTAATCTCTATAGACAAGGGTTTCCTGCCGGAAACTTCATTGTGTTTAATGGCATTTTCAACCAGTAACTGAAATGTAGCAGGTGGAATCATTGAACCTGATAATTCATCAATGTCTATGGAACATTCTAAATGTCCATTAAACCTAATATTTAGCAGAAAAAGATAGTCTTTGATAAATTGTATTTCTTCTTCAAGGAGGACAATTTCCTCTTCTTTCTGATTCAACACATAGCGATAGATTTCACTAAGTTTTTCCAGATATTTTTTTGCCAATGCTGGATCATCATCTATTAAGGCGTTAAGCACATTAAAATTGTTGAACAGGAAATGCGGACTTATCTGTGCTTGCAGAGTAGCCAGTCGTGCTTTAATATTTTCTTTTTCCAGTTGTTTATTTTGGATCAGTGACTGTTTCCATTGACTGATTATTACATCAGCATTTACGAATGCAGCAATAAAAAGAGAGAATGAAAGAGCCAGTAAAATAAATTTAAAAATACCTGGCCACCAGATTTCCATTTCCATATAGTGATGAGAAAGGTACACAAAAGGAATTACTACAATAGGTGTCAGTAATAACGTAAGTCCGGTTTCAGCCCACAGCCGATACTTAAGAGATTCCTCCAAAGGCAGTTTAGTTTGCAACCAGTTACTTTTCCAGGAATGAACTTCGAATAGTGTAATAAGAATAAGGAGAAGGGTAACTGAATAATCAAAATGTGCCCCATTTACTAAATAGAGTAAAATATAAGAGGGCAGCACCAAAAAGATGCTGGTAATCAGGCGGTTTTTGAAAGTATTGAATTTCATCAAATAAACTTACCGGCTTAATGTGTAGTTGAACTTCAGCAAAATAGACCTGGAAAGTATGTTTCTAGTATCCAGTAAAGAATTTTGGTATTGACCGCTTGTATCTACATTCTCATTCATCACCAACCAAAGGTCTTTTCCTTCTCCGAAATTATATCTAAAACGTATGTTTAAACCAACTGTCTCACTGATGTTGCTAAATTGCAAAAATGAACTTGCAGTCAGCGATTTATTGAGTGCTAATTCGGCTCGCCCTCTTATAATGTGGGCATTAAATCCGAGCCCTTCATCGGGATATTGGATAGTATTAAATTCATAATATCCGCTCAATTCCACATGCTTTGAGATATTCCAAAATGGCTCGAGGGTAAAAATAGCGTTTATACCATCATAAAAAATTCCGGGATTAACAGAAGTATTTATCCTAAAAGGATGTGAAGGGGCCATATTGTAGTACACAAGAACATCATAAAGGTTATAAGATCCTGGAGATACTGTAATGCCCGGGAAAAAACTGACATCATTCCTTAAATCTTCTCTTCTGGTTCTTCCTCCAAATCCCATTCCTGCTCCAGAGTTGAACTCAATATTGTGAATATATGAAAACTCCAGAGATTTGGCCGACCAGTTACTATTTCTAAGACTTGATTTGAAAATGAATTGTTCACCACTTCTTAAAATATTGGGGTTATCCGGTTTTTCCCGGATATAGGTGATCCTGTTTCGAAAGTAAGTCACATCATTTCGGGTAATAAAGCCGATACCAGGAAAAAAGTTTTTACCAAAGCGGGTGAGGTTGACTTTATAACTTAGTCCGATATTTTTTCGTCGTGTCCAGTCGGCATGAAAAATAGAATTATCTGTGGGATTCGATGTTTGATTAGCATCTACCCCCAAAGCAGTTTTTAAGGTCAGATAATCCTGACCAAACATGCGGTTAACGTAATCTAGTCCCAAATTAAGGTTATAGTTACCGTCTCTACCATAACGTGATGTAAATATGCCTCCGACATAGCTTCCGTCGTTTGCGGTCCTTTTCCTCATTCTGACAACACCAAAGTTTTCGGATGGAAGGTTCGTACTTACGCCTGATTGCATATTTAAAATTCCGATGTCGTAGCTTCCTTTTCGTATGGCAGCTCTGGCTCCGGCAATAATGGGTATGGGATTTCCGCTATTGTCCAGCCCGATACGACGACTAAAGAAAAGCTCATTTACTTCTCCCAGATTAAAAGCAAATAATGAAGCTCGTTCCTGGAAAAATTGTCTTTTCTCGGGTCGATATAGAGGAATACGACTCAAATTAAGTATC
>CAJXVZ010000117.1 GCA_913062845.1 uncultured Psychroflexus sp. | reverse complement strand
ACAAAACTAACGCTAATACCAAATTTTGGCAGGACATTCTTCATAAACGCAAAAGTACCACCGTAAATAGTCCTGCTGGCTATGATATGGTCTCCTTGTTTGCATATCTGCAGTATTGTGGAGGTAATAGCACCCATTCCTGAGGCAAAAACACTGGCGTCTTCCGTACCTTCCATTTTTGCCAGAGCGGAACTTAAATATAAATTACTTGGTGACGAATGACGACTATAGAGATAGCAACCTTCGGCCGTACCTTCGAAGGTATCATGCATACTTTTTGCGGTTAAAAAAGTATAAGTAGAACTATCGGATATGGATGGATTTACGCCACCAAATTCTCCAAAAAACTGTAAGTCTTGAATAGACGATGCAGGATGTTTTGACATGGTAATGATTTTTTTAACAAAACTAAATCAAGCACAGATTATTTTCAAATAATATTTGTAATATTAGAATATATATCTATTATTTATAATTAAAAAGTTATTTTTTCTATATTTACTCAGTTTTTAAATGTATTCAAGAAAAAATATCATGACAAAAATTGACGATAAGGACAAAAAAATTTTAAATCTTCTTCAGCAGGACGCCAATCAAACCACAAAACAAATTGCTGCAAAAATCAAACTGTCTCAAACAGCGGTTTACGAACGTATAAAACGTCTTGAAAGGGAAAAAGTGATCACCGGATATACCACACTTTTAGATTATGAAAAAGTAGATAAAGGTTTTACAGCTTTTTGTATGGTGAAGCTTGTAAATCATACCAAAAAAAGTTTAGAACACTTTGAAAAGAACATTCTGACACTCAACGAGATCAGTGAATGTTTTCATATCAGCGGTGAGTATGACTACATCTTAAAAATCAATGTTAAAAATATAAAAGCTTACCGGCTGTTTATGGTCAACAAATTGACTACTATATCCTATATCGGCAGTACTCAAAGTGCTTTTAACATAAATACCGTAAAATACAGTACGGTTATAGCTTTGGGATAATTTTAATTAATCCGGCAAATGAATACGTTATATTTGAATAAAAAAATAAATGACCTTTACTACGGTAAATCCATATGATCAAAAAGAGATTCAGCAATACCATACAATTGATAACGACCAGGTTGATAGTATCATTAAAAATGCACATCAGACCTTTTTAAAATTCAAGCACAAAACGCCCGGTTCTCGAACCGATAAAATGTTGAAAGTTGCTCAAGTTCTCAGAAATAACAAAGAAAAGTATGCTTCTCAAATCACCCTGGAAATGGGAAAACCAATTTCACAGGCTAAAGCAGAAGTTGAAAAATGTGCGCTTGTATGTGAGTTCTATGCAAACAATGCGGAAAGATTATTATCTTCAGATGTTGTTGAAGCCAATTCAAAAGCCGCATACGTCAGGAAAGAACCTCTTGGTGTTATATTTGGCATAATGCCCTGGAATTACCCTTTCTGGCAGGTTTTCAGAGTCCTTGCCCCAAATATCATGTTGGGAAACGGATTAATTATAAAACATTCTCCTAACACTTTGGGTTGTGCTGAAATGATTGCAGAAATAATTGATGAAGCCGGTTTTTCTTCCTATACATTTTCACATGTCATTATTGAAATTGAGCAGGTAGAAAAAATTATAGCACATAAATTTATTAAAGGAGTGACCTTCACTGGCAGTACGAAAGCAGGAAGCAGCGTTGCTGCCTTAGCAGGAAAATATATCAAAAAGTCTGTTTTAGAATTAGGTGGTAGCAATGCTCTATGCGTATTTGATGACGCCGGTCTGGATGAGGCCGCTGATGAATGTGTTAAGGCCAGGTTTCAAAATACCGGACAAAGTTGTATTGCAGGTAAACGGCTTTTAGTTCAGGATAGTATTTTTGAAGACTTCTTACAAGAAATTAAAACCCGTATCAATAAGTTAAAAACAGGTTGTCCTTATGATGAAAATACCTACCTTAGTGTGATGGCTAGAGAAGATCTCGCAGAACACCTTCATGGTCAATTAGTAAAATCCATTGAAATGGGAGCTAAGATCATCAAAGGAGGTCAGCAAAACAGAACCTTTTTTGAACCTACTTTGGTGGTTAATTTGACAAGGGATATGCCTGTTTTCAATGAAGAAACCTTTGGACCACTTTTAGCTGTTACATCATTTAAAGATGATGCAGAGGCTATTGAGCTTATCAACAAAAGTGAATATGGTCTTGGCGCCAGTATTTTCACGAGTAGTGAAGACAGGTTTGACAACCTCGCCAGTCAAATAGATGATGGTGCTGTATTTATGAATGCCATGGTAAAAAGTCAACCTGATTTACCTTTTGGTGGTACAAAACAGTCTGGTTACGGCAGAGAATTAGGCAAAGAAGGTATTTTAGAATTTGCAAACATTAAAACTATATACAAACAATAAATTTTTAAATATGGAAAAGTTAACAAAAGATCAAATAGAAAAGCATTTAGAAAAATTCCCAAACTGGAGTTATGAAGATGATGCTATTCACATCAGCTTTGAATTTGAAGACTTCAAAAGCGCTTTCACCGTGATGACAAGAATGGCATTTGAAGCTGAAAAATTCCAACATCATCCGGAATGGTCAAATGTTTACAACACGGTAAATATATCACTATCAACGCATGATGCAGGTGGTGTTACAAAGAAAGATTTTGAATTAGCTGAAGCTTTTGAGAGTGTTCTAGGGCAGTAATTATTGAAATGTATTTCTGTTCTAATTGTAAAAAGCAAGAAATACAAACACCATATAAGCCACAAGCAGTAGCAAACCCTCAATCCTGAAAAATTCATAGCGTTTTGGTATAAGTAAGGCAAACGGCACCAGAACTATCGCAAAGCCTATCATCCATAACAGGTCACTGTTGAGCATTTGTTCAGACTCCAGTTTGAATGGCTGTATTAGCGCAGTAATACCTAAAACACTACCAATATTAAAAATATTGGAACCAATAAGGTTACCAAGAGAAAGATCTTTTTCTTTCTTAATTGCCGCCATAACCGATGCGGCCAGTTCTGGAATACTGGTGCCCAACGCAACCATAGTCAGGGAAATCACCCTATCGCTCACGCCAAGGCTTTGTGCAATACCCGTTGCTCCAGATACAAGCCATTCTGATCCAAAATAAAGTCCGGCTACACCAATAATAAGCCAGACTATAACCTTAAAATAACTGGTTGACTTTAGTTTTTCGTCAACATCCTCGAACACGATATTTTTTTTAGTTCTTGTTCTTATCACCAGAAACAGAAGGTAAACCACAAGACCTATTAGCAGTAACATACCTTCAAAGCTTGTCAAATCAAGGTCTGTACTGATAAAGTAAAACAGAAAAACAGAAAACAGCATCATTATAGGCCAATAAAACCTTAAAAAATCCTTGTCTGTTGACATGCGGTGAATTATCGCTGTGATACCCAATACAAGACCAATATTGGCAATATTTGACCCCACGACATTGCCAAGTGCAAAGTCTGCTTTACCTTCGACGGCGGCTACCAAACTCACAAACAATTCAGGCACTGAGGTGGCGAAAGATACAACCGTCAACCCGACAATTATTTTTGATATATTCAGTTTTAAGGATATTGATACTGAGGACCGCACTAAAAATTCTCCACCTATAACAAGTAAGCTAATTCCAATAAACAACAGAAAAATATCCATTAGGGCATAAATTTCAGCAAATATATAATACTTGAATTTATTTTATCAAAAAATTCGCTTGTATAAAGTTGAAAACTAAATGATATGATAAGATGTATACAGATATATTCATTCTCCTATCAGCGAAGAATTGAACTTATTAAAATATCAATTGGTATATATTAAAAAATGTAAATCTAAATTTTCAATTCTAAAAAGATTTATTGTTAGATTAAAAATCGGCGAAAGCTAAAAAAACGGTTATCAGGATTTATTATTTTCGAATGTAATATGCCAGATTCCTCTTACTTGATCAACATCATAACCCGTTGCCAGGTCTTCCGGATATTTTAACTTAATAGTTTTATAAGTTTCATCTGTGATTTCCTGGCCAATCTCTCCATGACACTGAAGACACATATCGTTGGTTGTTATCGGATAATAAAACTCAAACTTACCATTATTTTTATCTACGATTGGTTCAGGTTTTTGTCCATCGGCCATATCATTTTTAAAAATCGATATCACCTCTAATTCTCTCTGGTCAGCTTTATTTAATGGATTTCTTGGTTTATCCGAGGCTCTTTTAATGGTAGCACTAAATTCTTTTTCCTTTTCTTTATCATATGCCACCGCGAGTATGTTGTTGCGAGCAGTTAGTTCTGTGATTTGAAACATTGTTTCTTGCAATTCTACAGGAATATGTTTTTGTAAGGTTGCCGTCGGTAACGGCCCGTTGATATGATGCCAAGGTAGAACGCGATCGCGTTTCCAAGTGTCGTTAACGTAGGTTTCCAATTCGGGAACTTGTCCGCGTAACTGCTTGAACGATCGCTTGTAACTCCCC
>CAJXVZ010000116.1 GCA_913062845.1 uncultured Psychroflexus sp. | reverse complement strand
GCTTTGGGTTTACTGCCCAAGAATATATCTTCAATACTAGGCTCCGTTTCTTCATTGAGAAAAACCCGATGAATGTTAGTCAAGAAAATATTGCCCGAATCTGTGATTGGTTTTAATTCATCTTGAATGTGAAGGGTAAGCTGAAAATCATTTAGCCAATCACGGTCTTCCCAGCCGTTTTCAGGGATAAATGGGTCTTCAAAAAAGTATTTCAGTCCATCAAAGTCTTTTCTAATTCTGTTTAAAACGATGATGTTTGGTGCAATGACCAAGAAGTTTTTTGAAAGCCCTGTATTTTCTTCATATTTCGCATTGAAATATGCCCAAGCAAGAACTAAACCCATCACTTTGGTTTTCCCTGTTCCTGTCGCCATTTTTATCACATAGCGAGTCCAAGATTCATTGAACATTCCTGTACTCACACGTCCCGAACCGTCAAATTTGATGAGTTCGTATTTGTCTTTGGCCTTTGCTATTTCATAAAGGTAAATCAGTGATTCTACCGATTCTCTTTGGGCGAAATAGAAGCTAAATCTGCTTCCGTTCTCCATTGTATGTTCACGATTGAACCAATGGTTGAGCAAAGCTTTAGTTGTGTCAGTCGCTCCGTCATAACCGTTACTTCGCCATTGCTCAACAGCTTTTCGCACTTTATGGACAAGAGGGGCAAGAAGCATTTCATATCGATTATTGAAGGCTTCCATTTGAGCTTGTCCTGGTGCCCATCTAGAGTCGGGCGACAATATTTCAAAAGGCTTATTATTCATTTTTATGTTTTCTTGTCACAAGTCAAATTTCGTTCTTTTCTGTCCGAGCGTTGGCAAAACAATAGGCTCTTTTGGTTTTTTGCGTTTGGCTTGAGCGTTGGCAAAAACCAAATGTTCTAGGGTTTTGTAAAATAGGTGGTTCAAGACAAATTTATACTTTTTGCAGCCATTATATAAAATATGCTTTATAGTCTTTGAACACTATTCCAAAGAAGAAGCAATCCTATAATTTATACGCTCCAACCCTTATGCTGCTTCGAAGGAATTCTACTAAATTTTTGATGTAGATTGAGAGCCATCCTATAAAAAACTTCACCCCCACCTTTTCAAAACTTTGGAGATAGCCCCTGGGGTGAGTCTCTGTAATTCTATTATATAACAAATTCAAAATTTAAACGATGGTAAGAATTGTTGATTTCCATGAAAACACCAATGAAGCTGGTGAAACCTTCTACTCCCTAAGCCTGCAAGGTGGAGTGGAGCTAGTAGCTTCAAAGCAAACGGGACAATTTTATGCAACCGCTAGACGCACACGTATTACTTCAACCTTTAACAAGGACACATGTGAGGCTTTAGTAGGGTCTGAACTCCCTGGTAAAATTGTTAAAGTCGATAGTGAGCCTTATGAATACACCATTAAAGACACAGGAGAGGTAATTACCCTTACCCATAGTTACCAATACGTTCCAGATGAGACAGAATCGGTTGAACAAGCAGTTCTAGCTGATTGATTTAGAAGGCCCCTTGTTAGGGGCTTTTTCTTTTTTTAAAAAAAAAGTACAAACCCTATAAATATTTTGATAATGAATTTACGAAAAGCCAGTAGAGGCTATACCAAAATTAAGTGTGCTCTGCAGGGACCTTCAGGTTCAGGTAAATCCTATTCAGCCCTATTACTTGCAAAAGGGTTATGTAATAAATGGTCAGATATTGTTGTGATTGACACTGAGAACAATTCTGCTGACCTATATGCTCATTTGGGTGATTTTAACGTCTATGACTTAAAGCCACCTTATACTCCTGAACGCTACATGCAAGCCTTAGAGGAATGTGAAAAGGCTCAAATGAAGGTGATTATTATTGACTCTTTAAGTCACGAGTGGGAAGGTCAGGGGGGCATTTTAGAAACCCACAGTGCCATGGCAGGTAACTCTTTTACCAATTGGTCCAAACTTACCCCTAGGCATAATGCCTTTGTACAGCGAATTCTTGCTACTAAAGCGCATGTAATTGGTACCATTAGAACGAAACAGGATTATGTGCTTACTGAAAAGAATGGAAAGCAAATTCCTGAAAAGGTGGGTTTAAAAGGGGTTACCCGAGATGGCATGGATTACGAATTCACCTTGGTGTTTGATTTAGACATCAAGCACTTTGCTACTGCCTCAAAAGATAGAACCAGTCTATTTGCTAAAGTCCCTGAATTCAAAATCAATGAAGACACGGGTAAAAAAGTGCTGCGCTGGTGTGATTCAGGTAAATCTGAAAAAGAGGTACTTCAGGAAATTAATCAGAAATATGATCTGGAAGAATTAAGGCTATTGTATAGCCAATACCCTCAGTATCAGGAGTTACTTAAAAATGAATTTAGCAGAAGAAGAATAGAGCTGCAAGAAACGAATTCACAAACAAAATCTTAAAAAATGGAAACACTCACTAAAAGCACTACAAAGGATAGCTTTATCCAAGCTAATACAAAAGAAACGAAGCTGGATTTCCTAAAACAGGAAACCATTATACCAGCCTTTGCCAAGGATAATGAATCTACTATTAGTCATGTAGAGTTTATTGAATCAATAAGAGAAGCCACAGAGCTCATCTTTCGAGGTGAGCAAATTCTAGATCCTGTTATCAGAGTATCGCATCCCATTAAAGGTCGTATTCCTGAGGCTAAAGGAAAACCAGCCAAGGATCTAATGGAGCATGAGAAAACACTCTATTACGAGCGAATGACTTTCCTAATTGAAATTGAATCCATTCAGAAAACCATTAACGGGGAAAACCTATCCTTATCGGTTGGAGGCGTTCGGGCTTATAATCAAGAAAACCTTTACAATCGTAAGTCACCTGAACGATTTAAGGTCTTTATAGGCTTTAAGAACTGGGTCTGTACCAACTTATGTATTTCTACCGATGGTTATCGAGATGATTTAAAAGTGCAATCATTTAGGGAGCTTACCGAGCAATCTTTGGGACTTTTCCAAAGTTTTGATCAAGAGCGCTATATACTGCAACTGCAACAACTGCAACAACTGCAACTAGGCCATCATGAGTTTTCGCACATTATAGGTAGAGCAAAGCAATATATCAATCTGCCAAGTGATTTAAAGGAGGGGAAGCCCTACTTCCCATTAGGCGATAGTCAACTTTCTCAAATGATAAGGGGCTACTACAGTTTAATAACTGACGAGAATCAGACTATAAGTCTATGGGATTTCTACAACTTGATGACAGCAGCTAATAAAAGCAGCTACATTGACGTCAACTTAGACCGTAATGTAAAATGCTTTGAATTTAGCCACATGCTGGGAAAAGCGTTCTCAGATCAAACCAAAAACTGGTTTACACATAGATTATTAAATAACTAAAAATGGCTGATTCGCCTTTCCAAAAGGGAGATTTGGTTCATTACAATTCTGTGCTAGTAGTTTCCAGAAAAAGGGGGCTGTTTAGGCTACGCTGTCCGTTTACCATCGTTGATTTAAGGGAAGAACACCCTGAGCTCTTACAGGTGGAATACGTTCAATTTAAGCCTAACCTGCCTTATTTCAAGACCAAACGAGGACTAATCCCTTGTTTTTATTGCGCTATTATCAACTAGTTTACGCTGTATTTCTTTTGTGGCTTTTCTTTGAGACGGTTTACTAGTAAAACAAAACCACTGAAAGAAAATATGAACAAGGGTTTTAAAGGCCTTACAGTTAATTTTTGTTCTGTAGCTGATCATTAAGATTGAGGTGAGCAGGTTACTGCTCATCTTGATCTTTTTAGTTATTGAACAGGGTTAAGAAAAGCGTTTAGCCAACTTTATTTATTCTATATTAGAAAACTACCTTTTTCGATATCTAAAAAATGAAGTATTTCTATGGTTTATAAAACTTGGGTACATGGGTATTAAGTTTCAAGGCTACTATAAAAACCCTTTCAATTTTGAAGGCGAGGAGGTTGTGGCATGCTACTACAACTACTTCACTTTTAGAGAGGATGGGTTTGTATGTTGGTTATCGGGATTTGAAGCAGGATCCACTCCAAAAGGTGTGGAGGAAGATTTGATTTTGTTTCACAAAGTACAACTCGAAAGAGATATCCCTGAAATGGAATTAGGTCTTTACAGTATAAAGGACTCCATATTGACCGCGCGATTTTGGGATGGGCTTGATATATATAATACCGTTGGCTTAGGTATCCTACGATTTAACATTTATCGATTTCTTGTTAACTCAGATGGAATAAGTCTCGCAGAGAACTTTCACGTAAGACCTAATGAAGGAGACAGCAACGAGTGTTTTTATAAAGAGAGCTTTGCCATCCACCCTGAGATGTATTTCGTGTCGTTTTGATGTATCGGAGAGATAAAAATGTTCCAGTATAGTTCCAGTAGAAAAGAAAAAACCCTTGATAAAATGCTAATTATCAAGGGTTTGATTTATAATCCTAGTGACCTCGGCAGGATTCAAACCTGCAACCTTCTGAGCCGTAATCAGATGCGCTATTCAGTTGCGCCACGAGGC
>CAJXVZ010000115.1 GCA_913062845.1 uncultured Psychroflexus sp. | reverse complement strand
CTGAAGCACAACAAGCTAAAGGAGACCCAGGATTACATCATCAGCTTGGCAAACGAGGAGGAACGTGATATTTTAGGCGAAATCTTTGAGTGATGTTTGATTTTCAGAAAGAACTTTATGATGAAACAATCAAAGCCTATCATATTGACTTGGTTAGTACCACCGAATTTCCATTTGAGCCTGTAGAAGTTTGGCATTTTGGGGAGAACTATCGCATTGGGAACATAATCAAAGTGTTAAACAGAGTTACTGATGCAATTCTTATTGATAAGCATTTTTCCCTCAGAATAGAGCTTGAGCTAAGGGATTACTTGCGAAATGCTAATACACTTAAGGAGTTAAATTCCAGAATAAAAGAAGTTTCAGGTCGGCAGGAATGGTTTGAGTGCGCTAAAGACCGAATCAAAGTGGAGGAAGCAACGACTCCTGAAGATATCGCGATTGAATATTCATTCGAAGTAAGCAATAAGTATTGCAAAAAAATTCGAAAGCTACCAGAAAAGGAAGCAATAGCTAATTTTAACAATCGCATCATTGAAGTGCAAAAGCGTATCAATGATAATGTCAACGCCTACATTCTAAAGATTATTGATAAACTGCTCACAAGAGAGTTACTGGAACAAATTGAGCAAAGTATAGTCAACAACACTAAGATTGGGCGTGAAATAGGAGTAGAAAAATCCAATGAGCTACTTCCATTGTCCTTAAATAAGATAAACCCAATTAATCAGGTTGATTTTGAGAATGACTTGTGGGATATGCTGCGCAGTAAAAATTTTATATCGCCAACTTCCACAAAAGTGGAGTTTAAGAGGCTTTTTAGCAAGGGGGTGGCGATTGACCAAAAGTTGGACTGGGTAGACACTATTTCTACGCTTGCACTTTTCCTTAAGAACCTTCCAGTTGAAAATGATAATGTTCCCCAAATTGGAGCGGCATCTTTCACCTGTAAGGGTAAGTCAATTACCAATATGCAGCTCATTAATAACGGGCGAATCCCTAAAAGCAAGAAGGAAATTGATCTGGTTGCCTTTCTAAAGGACCTTGTGGCTACACACTAAGCAATTAATTCATTTTGTAAATGTTGTAATTGGCATACTTGCAAAGTCTTTATTTACAATGCCTTGACGTACTACGCGAGCTACATATGTAGTAACGTACGTATCTAAGTATATCTATTCAGCCCTTATTCTCTGCGCACTTTTGACATGTCAATCAAACGATTGATAAGCTGGTGGCCACCGCTTCTTATTAATTCTAAAACCAAAAAATATGAATGGTTTACAGAAGGAAGCAAATCAGCTTCTAACAGTGGCAGAAGTTGCCAAAATTTTAAAAGTAACCGTAAGAACGGTGATGAATTACAAGGCTCAGGGCCTATTACCTTACTACCAGGTAGGAAGAGTATTGCGCTTCCGTCAATCGGACCTTGATAAGCACATTGAAATGAATATCAACGCTAAATTGGAGGTATATCATGGATAAGCGCACAGGGTTAAGTTTATACGAAGTAGAGGTAAAACCCGATCAAACGGTTTGGGAACCCTTTATAGAAAGAGGAGTATTGAATGGTATCATAGGCGGCAGCGAAGTAGGTAAAAGCAATTTCCTTCGCCAGTTGAGTATAGCCATTGTTCAAAAGCAGAAAAAGTTTTTGGGTCATTCACTACACGTTAGGCACGGTAAGGTGATTTTTGTAAGCCTTGAGGACAGTGAGGTCAAGGTTGCTCGAATATTTCAGGACTTTAAACCAGAGCTGCAAGAGGACAAGTCATTAATCAATTTGGAGTTCATTTATGACTACGAAGGAAAGCTCCATGAAATACTTGCTGGTCTATTTGAGAAGGATGACTATGACCTATGCATTATCGATTGTATGTCCGATGTATATGAAGGCCGTAGCCTCAATGATCACGTGGAAATGAAAAAGTTCCTGAAGCCGTACGTGAAGCTGGCGCAAAATAAGGAAACAGCAATATTGTTCTTGCATCATCTCAACAAGTCAGCAGATGAGAACGCATTTTCAAAAAAGGATTCCACGGGTAGTGCAGCATTTGAACAGAAAATAAGGGTGTTGCTAAGCCTAACGAAAGGGTTGAACGACCAACGTAACTTACGGATTTTGAAGGGCAACTACGTGCCAGAGGAATTTAAAGCTCGAGAATTCAATCTCAAATTTATGGCTGATTCCCTTGATTTTGAGTATCTCGGATACAGTAACCTCAAAGGGGCAAAAGAAGATAGCTCCCGCGTTAGAATTACAGAGGACGAGAAGATTCGGGTGGCCGCCTTTCTCATTGAGCAAAAAGTAGGTAAAGGAGGCGATAATCCTACCTTCAAGGATGCTCGTGAAATGGTTGATGAGCAGTTTGGTTTCAGTCCTTCTGTTGGAGCTTTAAGCGGTTATCTTAAAAAGTTCAAAAAGGAAGCCCTCGAGTATATAGCTAAGCAAAATGAGGCATTTGCTCAGCAAGATGATGATGATCAGGATGAAGGTGAAGATGATGATGAAAATCCATTAACACTGAGCCATTAATGTAATCAGTTCACTTTACAACTGAAATAGCCCTGCTTAGGTGGGGCTTTTTTTGTTGCTTTAGGCAAGGCATTGAAATAAGGCTACTTGACTTTCACTCTTAGATTGTCTCCAAGGTTATCGAAGCTTATAACTTTACCTTGGTAAAAATAAACTGTACTTAAACCATAAATAAGCTTTCTTGCTTCTGGTGCAGTCTTCATATAGCTGGAAGGCTCTCCCATGATGTCAATTACTTCATCCATGGTAGAACCAATGGTGAAATACTCTGAATACTCTTGCTGTGGATCAGTATTTCTAATGGTGTCATTTTGAATAGAATTATTTATTTGCTCGAGTTGTTTTTCCAATGTGCGAATTCTTTCCTCTAATTTTGAAATGCGTTTCTCATTTATCTGAGGGTCAAGGTTATTACACGATTGCGTGAGCAGAAAAATTAATAGAATGTAAATTGTTGGTTTCACTTTCTTAGTGCCTTTATGTAAAGTTAAATTTAAAAATGGTCATGAGTTAATTTGTTCTGTTCGTACTGGTCTTCATGCCCATAGAAGTACTTGAAGTTGCGCAGCGTGATTGACTTTACTTTCTGCATAGCTTACACACTTAAAATGGGCAGCAACAAATCTTTGAGCTCAATTTTCATGAGCTTGATTTGGTTGCGCAATGGGTTTTCCTTCTTTCGCAACTCTTCGTAAACTGCTTTTATTTGCTCTACCTTTTGCTCTTCACTCAGGTTGTCAATGGGTTTGAACAGTTCCTTTGCATGCTTTTCTATATTAATGCCTTTGGATTGGAATTCTTCAGGGAAATAGAGTTCAAAAACTAGTGCATCAATCACTTCTTCTAATTCCGAAATCTCTATTTGACTGCCAACAGTAAACTTTTGAGTTATAAGAACATAATCCACTATAAAGCTCAGGAGATCACGTAATTCTTTAGTAAGGTTATTCTTAATAGGAAGATTCTCTATGAATGAGGCTTGATATCTGAAATAACCACCAGCTTGAGGAATCGTATTCTTCTTATGGTAAAAATTCATCAATCTCGAATTTAAAATAGCGAGAAGTGGTTTGAGAATCTCCTTTTGATTTGGTATTAGTGAGTAGGTCGTTGTAGTACCGAAGAAGTCACTATCATCGTAAGTAAAAGAATTTCGAGAAGCAGTGTCTAATGTAACCAACTTGGGTCTTGCAAATCTCTTTTTATTTCTTTGATTCCACAGCTCATACCACTGTTTGCTCGATTTCTCAAAATATCCGCGACCTGCCAATTCATCTTTCTTATCTTTCAGATAGTGATAAATATTAGGAGCATCAGTTGCTAAAAATTTTTCATCTACTACTTTTCCATACTCATCATATGGGTAAATACAGTAATTGCCACTCCAGTTTATTTTATAAGGAGCAATGTCTTTGCCCTTGAGCCATTTTACCAAATAATTCTTTTCAAGTTTATACTGATTTACCATTTCATTTGAAACGACAAAAACTGAATCTTTTCCTGTAGCTATTCCTTGAAAAATTCCTTCTAGATTTTCGCGAAGAGTCTTTGTGTTCGATTTTATTTTGTCTAAAATCACAAGAGTATCAGGATCATTAAAGTACCATACATCAGAATTAAGAACATCTGACTCAAACTTTAGGGGTCGGTCAATAAGTGAAGTGCTGATTTCTATGTCGTAATTAGACGCTGGTGGGTTGCATTTATAGTGGAATATTCCAGTATATGTAATGGCATTCTCAAAATTTTGAACGTTTCCAAAATCAATCACACTTTTTAATGTGATATTCTCTCGAATAAATTGTCTCAAGTCCTTGCCATAATCTCTATGCATAAATCGAGTAGGGTTTATAAAAATAACACTTCCCTGTGGCTTGGATATTGCTAATGATAGCTCAGTAAAAGGAATATAGACATCATATTTTCCTTTTGCAGTTGAGTACTTGCCTAGGTGCTTTTTAATCT
>CAJXVZ010000114.1 GCA_913062845.1 uncultured Psychroflexus sp. | reverse complement strand
CATACCAATGCAGGTATACTGCCTTAGAAGCTTAAAAATTTTAGTTTTACGCGGCAATTTGAGAGCATGGGGATAGTTATTAGGCAGAGTTTCTGGAATTCTATCAACTCCTACCTGGGCGTAGGCTTAGGAGCTTTTAATACCATGATTCTTTTTCCACGTTTGTACCCCGAAAACCCTGGATTTGTTGGGGAGGTACAAACATTATTGGCTTTTGCAGTGGTCACATCAACCTTTGGTCATTTCGGGATGCCCGCTACGATATTAAGCTATTTTCCGCGCTTTAATAAGCAGCAACAAAGTCAATTGTACTCTCTAGGGCTAATTCTTTGTTTTTCAGGTGCGATTCTAATTTTTTCAGGTGCGCTGATATATCAATGGTGGTTCAGTGTTGATTTACCTATTGTTATAGGGTCACTTGTGGCTGTTGGTATGATATTTTTTGAGCTATTTGCCAGCATAAGCCAATATTTTTCTAAGTTGATTGTACCGGGCTTCATAAAAAATGTATTTCGAAGGATAATAATAACCACCGCTCTTCTGCTTGTCTATTTTCTGGAGCTTCATAATTCGTTTGTTTATACCGTATTGTTGCTAGGGTATTTACTACAGGTGGTAATGATTATTTTATATACTAGGGCATCACTACCTGGATTTAGTCTAGTATTATCTGCTATAAAAACCCAGAAGCTTTTTTTATACGGAACGGTAATCATGCTATCAGCGGGAGCGGGTATTGCCGTATCTCGTCTTGACATTTTGATGTTAAACCTTTATCTAGGCAATGCCGAAGTGGCTTTTTACAGTATTGCCTTTTTTATTGGTGCAGTAGTGAGCATCCCTGCCAAGTCACTATTGTATAGCTTGCATCCTTTAGTGGCTAAGTCGTGGGCTCAAGGGAATTTTAAAGAAGTAGAGCAATTATACAAGAAAAGCGCAATTAACCATCTTTTTATAAACGGCTTTATTTTTTTACTTATTTGGACAAATATAAACTTGATATATGATTTTTTACCTGAGGAGTATAGATTTGGACAGTGGGTAGTTTTTTTTATTGCCATGGGTGAGGTTGTTAAATCAGCAACCGGTATTAATGGTATGATCATTAATATTAGTAACAAGCAGCGATACAATTTTTACGCAGGCACTGGACTGGTATTGTTAACTGTGTTTACTAATGCTATTTTCATTCCTCTATTAGGCCTAACAGGCGCTGCCTTAGCTAGTTTTTTATCCTTAGCTATTTTTGATTTTTTTAAATTTTTAATGGTAAAAAAGTGGTATAAATTCTCACCTTTTACAAAGCAATATCAATATATTGCCCTGGTGTTATTTTTAGTGACACTAATATTAGTGTTTAAATATTATTATAGCCTAAATAGTTTTTTATTTCAAATAGCCTTTAACCTAGCTTTAATTTTTGTCTTTTATTTAACTTTTAAATTCTCAAGCGAATTGAAAGAGTTACATCATTTGCATGCGAAATTCTTGAAGTTTTTGAAGCGATAATGGGGTGTTTGACACACCTAATTCCCATGAATTTCATCTTGAAAAACTGAGGATTACGAATGCCAAACTAAGCCTTCTGGTTAGGTTTTGACGGCTTTATCACAATCTGTTTTTAGATTCTATAATTGTTTTTAATTGGGCTTTTCTCTTATGCAAAGAGTACTGATCTTTAATCCGTTCTCTTGATCGTCTATAGCGCTCTGATAGCTCTTTTTCACTTAAACCTTGGGTATCATTTACCAGTTTAATCAAGAGCTTTAAACTTCGATTTTTAAGTATGAAGCCTGCGTTATTGATTATGTCTGGAATAGCATTAACGCTTGAGCCTATAGGTATACAACCACAAAGCATGGCCTCGCAAAGCGCATTAGGAAAACCCTCCGCAATGGAAAGCTGGAAATAAAAACCGCATTCCTTTAAGAGATCTTTAAATTGGTTTTGCGGCATTTTGGGAAGACAAACCACATTTTGAGGAATTTCAATGCTCTTACTAAATTCAGAAGTGATTCCGACAATATAGAATTTCAAAGAAGGCTTTTCTACCGCTAAACTTAGAATTAGGTCAATGCCTTTTAAACGGAAGGTGGTATTATTATAAATATTAGCTACGGTAATAAAATGAGACGGTTTTTTTTGGCTCTGGTCAAAAGGCCACAGTTCTGAATCAAAGCCATTGTGGATCTCTTTGTAATTGAATTTTAACTCAGGAAAAAAATTTAAAAGGCCTTGTTTACTATTATTGAAGTACTGGTCCTCATAGTACAATAAGCTATGATGAACAGGTAGAAGAATGTCCGCATTTTTTACAGTGTGCTTAATGAAAAACTTTAGTGTATTTTTTCGAAGACTTCCGTAATTAATCTCTGGATAGGACTTGCACTCGGTGCCACCCAATATCACTCCATTAGGCACTTTATATATTTTACTAAAAAAGGTGGGCAGTAACGACCAATAGCCCGCAAACATACATATGACATAATCAAATCGTTGAATGTGAAAGAGTAAAAAAATAAACTGACTTAAGAGGTTTAAGGGAAGTTTTCTTTTAACATTCCATGCTAAGCTAGGAGCTGTTACATGGTAGTGTTCCTTTAATGCCTTGAGGTCTTTTTTTACAAAGGTGGAAAAGTTGGGTGTTATATATAAGATTTGCTTAGCCAATTCTAATAACCAAATATTTGATAATCTAATCGATAGTAATTTGCAATCCTTGATCGGGATTTTTCATTTAGGGTTACTGGACTTTTAGCGCTTCTGTTATTGTGAATTTTTGTATTATAATTTATACCTAAGATAGAAAAAACCTCTTTCAAATCTTCACTAAATGATTCAAATCGTCCAAGGAAATCAAGGTGTTCCAAAGGGATCATGTGATATTGCGGCTTAAAATGTTCGTCCTGATGTTGAGGTGGAATGGAAGTAATGTATTCGACAAAATTATTTACGTCTTGGTATTTATTAAGCTCTTCACTATTGAAACTAAACATGTTATTCTGTAGGACTTTATTTTTAAAGGCGCTTAAAAAGCGATCTTCCGGGTTACGCACAAAGGCAAACTTAAAAAATGACTTAGATAATGCGGGGTAAAATGCACCAGGAGAACTGTAGATGTATTGGTTGGCTGAAGTATTTTGCAAAAAGTATTGGTTGATAGACCGTGTGCCTACCTTCGCCACTCTAAACCACATTGCTTTATACTGGTAGTTGTAGGACACTGGGTACCCTTTTAGACCAAGTATTTTTGATGAATATTTATTTAAATAAAAATGCCGGAACTTGTAGATGTTCATCTAAACCACTTTGATATTATCCCTTTTTAAGACTTTGCAAATATAGGCAGACTTTACTGGTAGATTGTCTGCAGCCCTTTTGGTGGAAGGCCTCTTAAGAAAAACGATTAGGCAGCTCGGTTTTAAGATATAAGGGACACTTTGAAGCTCACCTCCTGTCGATAAAGGTAGGGTGTTTTTTTAATGGCTTACATATTTGAGGCCTTTCAACTGGTAGCTTTTGATATTGGCGTTAACTTTCGCTCAGAAAAGACTTATTACGATTGTGAACGGCTTCTTCATTTTGATTTCTTAGAGGTTTAAGCAATTATGAGGCCTAGAAGAGGGCGTTGGTGTTAAAATTAGTCAAAAAGAGAACTGTAGTATGGGTGGTTCCTCGGGTTTGAAACACTTAAAATTATGAACATATAAAATTAGCTAAGTATGAAATGCCTATTCTTATGGAGAGATAAATATCTAAAGACTAGAGGGCCACTTAACTTGGCACATAAAAACTTCAGCTGGAGGAACTTCTTACAATTAAAGTCTTATACGGCTCTTTAAATAAGTGGAATAGGTCTTTCAATCATTAGGCTTAATCAGCCCAGCATAAAGTAGTATTTGAAGAATGATTGCCGTACTTTTGGACTTTCCGTAAAATGAAAGATATCTCTTAAAAGTTGACTCAAACGTTTTCTTTCAAGAATGCGATGGTAGATAGTATAAAGTTATGAAGAATTTGTTTATCCTATTGGCGGTGTTACTAACTTTAGGTGTAACCGCTCAAAATAATGTGGGTAGTGGAAATGCATTAGATTTTAGTGTTGGGTCCTATGTAGACTTGCCAACTAGCTATTCAACCATGACTTTTCCCGTTACAATTGCATTATGGTATAGTCCTAATGTTGCCGGTTCGAATCAGTCCGTTATTTTCAGTTCCAGTTCTTTAGTGCCTAACTATCAGGGGTGGTGGATGCAGCTTACGGCTAATAATACACTAAATATAGCTTTTGGCGATGGAAATGGAGGTAACAATAGTGCTTTCAGGCGCACAGGATCATCAAACTTACCAGCTTTACAGCCAAATCAATGGTACCACTTCGCAGGAGTAATACGGTCTGCCACTGATATGGATATTTACATAAACGGTATTTCTCAGGCCGTCAGTTATTCGGGTAGTGGAGGTGCATATTCAAATGCTACCAGTGCTGGTTCCATTAGCGCTCCAATTAACAATAATCCAAGACGACTCAACGCCCAATTAGACGAACTCTCTATTTGGGACCGCGCTTTAACGGCTGCGGAGATACGGGATTTAATGTGTTCGAAATTGGCGGGAAATGAACCGGGCTTAAGAGGCTATTACCGCTTTGACGCCACCACAGGGAATACCCTAACCGACTTTGGCCCCAATGGCAATAACGGTACTTTGCAAAACAA
>CAJXVZ010000113.1 GCA_913062845.1 uncultured Psychroflexus sp. | reverse complement strand
GTAAAAAATACTGGTACTGACAAATGAGCATAGTAAAAAAATGGACCGCATAAGCATGACTAATTTGAGCTAAGTTAATCCCAAACTCAAAATTGTTTAAGGACAAAACATAGACAATAATCCTTCTTAGCGCTATCTATTGGCTTTCAAAGGGACTATGAGTTTAGATACTTAAGTCAAAAAAGCACCGTATTTCACCAACACGCCATTCTTGTGTCTATTCAGGGTCATGGAAACTTGGTCATTAATTACATTCGTTGCTGCTAGGGTTGGCAGAAGGGTAGTGCGCGAAGAGCACAAACGCGCGCCAGCGGGGGCACGCTTTGATTAAGCAATTTACTACTATAGAAATGAGCTCAAACAGGACTCAAGTATTGAAACCCATGGAGAAGTTTGTCCGAAGGCAAGTATTGCCAATCCGTGCCAGCGGGATTATTTCAAATACAATGCGCAAGCGGCAAAGCCAGCGTGCGAGCAGACTCGGTTGCAAAGCCACGACCGCGGGTTAATACCACTCATCATTCCATAAGTAGCCACCGTTTGCATCTGCTTTCTTTGTAAGTTCTCGAACCTCAAAAGGGGTATAAAAGAATTTGAAGACTCTAAAAACTCCTAATAAAGATAAGAGCACGAAAACAACATGGCCTACGACCAGCTCCCAAATTCCATAATTATTTGGATTGAACTGAAATTTTAGCTTCCTCTGTGTTATTTCAAAATAATATAGATCGGAGGCAGCTAGATAGCCAAAATAAAGTAGCGCAGCACCTATACCCAACAATAGCAATATGCGCCCGGTGATAAATAGTAATTTACCAAACCAATTAAAATCCCTGTAAAGATGAAGACCTGATTTATTAATTTTTTTGCACTGCCTGCACCTAATATAAGTAGGTCCAAAGGTTAAGTCCGAACCAACTCGCATGGAGCGCCAAACATGACCGCAATGGCCGCAGCGAGAACTTGAGTATACAGCCATACTAAAATTTAAGATTTATTTCACCCTCTGGTGCGAGCTTGAGTCTAGTTTCGAAATTTGAAGAAGCTAAAGTCATCAACGAAGTTTACGAACTACTTATTTTGGGCACTTCTTTTTTGTTAGGCAATGAAAAATTACTTTTTATCGGCTCCCATAAAACGTTCTAATTTACCATCATAATCAGCCCCCGGATGGCACGAGCTTGTGGCTCGCGCCCACTTTGATCAGGAAGGCAATTTATAAAAGACGCGGAAGGCCACCAATTCCAGCAGAGGTAATCACGCGTAGGGTATATTTTAAGGCTCGGATTACAAATCCGCGCCAGCGGGGACTATCCTACAGTCTCAAAATTCACTTCTCTGTTAGGATAAATTCTTGAATAGATTCATCTAAGCTTATTGGCAAATCACTTCCCAAAATTTTATACCTATTAACACCCATATCTTGCAACCAGGATTCCCAAAAATAAGATAGGACATCTTCTTCATAGGGATTACCTTCATAGGGATTAAGGCCACAAACTAAAACCTCAAGCTCGGATAAGTTCTGTGTTGCCGGTATAAATCCATAACCGTTTTCTTTGACTCTTGCTTTCCAATTACCATTATCTAACCTGTATTTGTCTTTAAAGCTTTTTTTTCCTATATAATTGAAACGATTATTCTCTATTCGCTTATTATCACTATGATATAGATATCCATCAGTGAGAATCACCAGAATGTTCTTTGAGCCATCTTTGATGCAGTCCCTTTTCGCTTTATTCTTAAAAAATGACCAAATATCTGCACCGATATAATTGTTGTCTTTTATTGCGCCTTGATATAACTTACATGCTTCCTGTGGATAGCTTTGCTCCATAACATTTAAAACTTCAAGCTCTGTGTTATCCTTGGTAAAATGAAAATTCAAATTTTTTAACACCTTGTTCACCTCAGGGTCTTGTGGAGGTGGATCTATGAAGGTTCTTATTCTATCATTAAAGGCTATCGTTTTTTTATATGCCAAATGGTTTATCATGGCGTTCACCACTGAGGCAATGTAGCCAGTATCCCTTTCATAATATTCCATCGTTTTATTAGGGTACTTTTCCGGATCTATACGATCTGAAAGATCTATCAAGAAAGTTAAATTTAAATTTGCATTTGGCTTAAGTTTCGTTTTCTTGTTTCCTATTTTCAATTTACCCTCGGACGTTGTTTGACTCTTTGTTTCTTCATGAGTCTGGTTACTTGAGCAAGCTGATGCTAAGAACAAAAACAAACAGGCGATTATAGGACCTAGCTTTTTCATTTTTATTGATAGATAATATTTTCGTGAGACTCAGAATTCAAACTTAAATTTTCTAGATACTCCCGGTCAACTACTTCACATTCTGAAATTAAGCTATTTTTTTCCTTATGAGGAAGCGCTAGCTCCTTTGTAATTGCTAAAAACCAACCTTTTGTATATTCCGCATGTAATACTAAATATTTTTGCTTTGGAAAGATAAAGCCATCTATTTTAGATTGAAGTTCCTTTACCTTTCCCCTTATCTGAACAATATCCTCCTTAACCTCATTTATCTCTTTCTGTAAATTTTCTTTGAAATTCATCTTAAGATCTTTCTGTTCTCTGAGTTTATTTATGAATTTTTCAACCTTGTCTAAATTTTCATACTCTTTCATTATAAAGTCAAAAACCAGACCCCATATGATATACACTACAAATCCTGCAAAAATTATTCCCCAAAAACTGATACTTTCTATTGCAGCCTGAAAATTAAACTCTGGAGATGTAAGATTTTTATTGAAGTCATAAACCTTTTTATCTATTTGGTAGGCCAAAATAGCATCAAATATAAACGTCACCAAAAAGAGTGCAAATATTTTCAATTTTTCATTGGCTTTTTGAAACATATGAATAAGATAACCTAATCCCATAAAAGCAAAGGGAATCGTACTAACGAACACTAATTCCAACCACCCGTCTTTATGCGCCTTGCTCAACGCTTGCGCATCGAAAATAGCGGCTGTTAATTTACCGGTATCAAATTCCTTAAAGAATGCTGAGTAGGAAGCGGATATGTAAAAAACCAGTAGATATAAGGTAATGGGCAGTAAAACAACCATACCGATGTAAAACTGTGCTTTAGGCCTTTTATCAGCCGTTATTCCAAATTTTTGAGGATCAACATTTGCTTCTGATATATTTGCATCAAACTGCCTAATTTCTTCATTTATTCTCTCAATTTCTTCATTTTTTATTTCCAAATAAGTTTCTTTTCGGTCGATTTCTGTTTTTAGCCTAGATTGTTCTTCTAAATAAGGCTGTTTTAACCGAACCTGATCTTCCTCCTCCCTTCTACATTTATCCTTATAACCCTCGTATAAATTCCGCATGCACTTTACCAGAACAGAAGGTTTACCCATTGAACTTTTAGAGTCCCCATAACCTGATTCAAAATAGGATAGCTTAACCTTATTGAACTCAGCGTTTAGGCTAACTGAGGTGTTTGAATCATCACCATTTGAATGTTGATTAGGATTAGGCTTACTCCTTAATTTCGCAAAATCTTTTAGGCTTCCCATAGCTACTAATTTAATTCAGACATTAACTCCTCTTTAGATACGCCTTGTTTAATCTTTTCGAGTATATAATCTGTTAATTTTTTGAGTTTAGACTCTTCAAATTCGAATTTTTTAGCATACTTAACTAGTGTGTCTTTTTCATCCTCAGTTACTTTTCCATCAGCCCATATTAGTCTAGCGAAATCAATTAAATACTCTATCCTTGTTTTAATACTATTGGGGATAGGTATCGGGCCATCCGCAGATAATAAAATACGATCCAGCTCCTCATGTGAAATATTTCTTTCTGTGGCCATATCGTAGAGCATTTTCCACTCAGTTTTAGAGAAATCTCCATCGGTCAATGCCATTTGGTATAGTCTTAAGAAGTGACCTTTTAGTTCGGAAGTTATGGTCATAGTGTTTTTTATTACAGGTTTTTACAGTGCTAACATAGGAAATTTTTAGTTATAGCCATTGGCTCAAAACAAAAGTACTCATCTGCTCAATAATGACTTTCCCGAGCTTCTGAAAGTAGCCCAAGCCCTCCTGGCGCAAAATGGTCGGTCAGCCTCAATAAACTCTGTAAAAGTTCACACTCTATCAATATTTCTCTCATCTACTATATCACTTTGTCAATCTAGTAATTGATCCGGAAACGAAAACCTAAACCACGGCAGTTATCTACACATTGGTTTTCCAGATTCTCACCAAAGGGAGTATTGAAGAAAAACTAGTAAGGGGCACCATTATTATCGGTAACAAATTCTACAGGGCACAGATAGTCCGGAGGGTAACAGTACGTGTAGCAATTCATGGTAGGTTCGATTTGTGCGACTAATATAGAATTCTGTTTCGCAACACTAAGTCATATAAGATTTGTGATTAACACGCTCAAGAAAATCCCACTCCCTGTATATACTTAATTAGTCAGCTATTAGCATACAGAACTAAAGTAGGCTCAAAAACTCATGAAAACACAATACAGGATCAGCCATTAACGCTTTTGTGAGGAGACACCATTTCTGGCCAACATCTTAATCCTGAAAATAAAAAAGCTCCTCGCTTAGAGCGAAGAGCTTCAAAGTTGCCCCACGAGGATTGCTTTCAGCGGTCCTACTGCAATTGGCATTGTACCCAAAGGCAAGCCTGCCTGCGGCAGTCAGCTTTTTGTATTCTTGCTTCAGCATGCAAGCAAGCTTGCGCTGAGCAGAAATAAAAAAAGCCTCTCGCTTTCGCGAGAGGCTTGTCTTTGTTGCCCCACGAGGACTCGAACCCCGACTGACTGGACCAAAACCAGCTGTCCTGCCAATTAGACGATGGGGCA
>CAJXVZ010000112.1 GCA_913062845.1 uncultured Psychroflexus sp. | reverse complement strand
CAGGGGTGAAGATAGGATGTTTGGACGAAAGTTGGAAGTGGAGGGGATGTATTCGTTGCTTAAAACCCATTGGGGCGTGTTCAGCTGAGGCAGAACTTCTCAGAGGGCGTTGAGCTGGACCTTTCTTTTCTGAGACCGGGGATGTACTTGGTGTGGGTTGGGGAGCGGGTGTTTAGGGTTTTTAAGGTTTAGAATAAAACCAAAAAGGCGTATTATTTCATTGCATCAAACTATTTAAAGACTGGATTACAGAAAGAGCCAACAAAAAAGGTTATGTGTATATATCCAAGTCAATCTGACGAAAACAATTCGGTTTTTAAAGTTCCTCCAAGGAGAGAAACCAAGTGCTGGAGCGCCTTAATGATCTTATTTGATTCTGTCTTTTCAATTTGTCCTAATACAATTATGAACGAACTTTTATTAGAAATCGTCCCCATTACATTTACTAGCACAGATTGCGGCTTACATGTTAAGGTGAAAATCGTCGTTCCCATAGAGTCTCCATGGTTTTCAAATGAAACAAACTGAGCATTTTTTGGGGAAAACAAATGAATACTCATAAACTCCGAGCCATCTGGACCTCGACTTATATCTGTAAATTTGATTGAACCATGTGCGACAGAGATAATCTGTTTTCTTGTAGGGTTTTTTGATTCAAATTTATTGTTAAGATAAGCAATGGTTTCATCGACCGACTGTCCGAAACACAAAACCGTAAAGGATAAAAAACAAATTGCTGCAAATGACCTCATGATCACTAAATCAATATTTAAAAATTATGGTTGTCAGTTATGAATTGATCTTAGACATCTTCTTTTTCTTTTGATTCAAGAAACTTCAAATAAAGCAAGTCCTTCTTTTGATTTATATCCCCAAGGGTTATTTTCCATCTTTTTTCTATGAAGGCAAAAATTTTCAACCCTCTTTCCAAAATAGCTTGTGCATTCCATTCTTTATATTCACTGACCTCAATTTCACTAAAACTGCCATAAACATACCCTTCTTTTTTCCCATTTTTTTCATGCACTCTTTTATAGGCAAAGCAGTAATTTCTTTGAGCACTATTTTTAGATCTAGATAGCATCAAAAGGTTTCCAATACTATTTAATAAGTATCTTCTTTCCTCAATAGAAAAACCCTGGAAAGGTTCTTCCCAACATTTATCTTTAGGATTTTTTGGGTAAATATGCTCAATAGTGTTTTTGTTTTTTCTCCAATCTACCTTTGAATCTTCCCTTCCTTGTAAGTGCAATTCATATTCAAACAATACATAGGAAAGTGCGCTCCAACCATAATAACCATCTTTCACTCCATCTGTGTTGTTAAACAGATCTTCTAGCACTCTGGATTTGAATCTTTTCAACGAAAAGTCGTGACCTATAGTAGGGTTTTCGATTCTTTCTTTTAAGTCATTTAAAAGATGAAGCCCACTCTTTTTGTCCCTCCATATTGCGTGAGCCCTTTGATAAAAATATGAGACACCTGTATTACTTCGCCTTTTAGAGAGATCGAAAACTAAAAAATAATACCGTTCCATCTCTTTAATAATTTTCAAGAACAAGTCATTTTCAGTTTTTTTCAGTAAAAGAACAGTAAGGCAAGAAAAAAATGGTTTAAAATTCTGTCGTTGAATCTTCAAAAGCCAATCGACCTCAGCGATAGAGAAATGAGCAGAAGAATGCTCAGGATTATTTACCCGAAACCACTGTTTGGCGCTTTTCCCGATAGAATCAGTAAACTTTTCTATATCTTTTATCCCCAGTTTTCCTTGAAGCGCATCTTTAGACGTAAACTTTTCATCTAGTAAGATTTTGTCATAACTTGCTGCCGTGTCAGTGTCATATCCGTAATATAAATAAAAATGATTTCTCAAGAACTCATCGTCATCTAATAGGTTTTTTTCGTTTTTACCTAAATATTCATATATTTTTCGCCACGCATCATTTATCTGAAGTCTTAGATCACTTCGCTGGGTCTCAAATAGTTCTTTTTGTTGCCCTGTATTGTCGTTGTCTAAAATCGTCGTTAAAAAAATCAAACGATTTTTCAATAACTCAAGCTTAGATAATGGCTTTCCACGATTATTTGTTGTTTCAAAAACAACGAATTCGTCTAACTCATCTTCAATTTCGTATAAATTAAACTGGAGTCGAAGGGTTAGTTTTTTGAATAATTTGTCCAACTCCCCGTGATGCATGTGCTTTAACTTTTCTTGAAAAAAAGCAAAAGCATTTTGAAGATTGACAGTGTACACTGTCATAGGTTCTCTGTAAACTTCAGATGAATCCCCAAATATATTGGCTATTAGGAAACGATTACTTGGGTCGTTGTATTCGTAGCCAAAAATATACGACTTAAGGGATTCTGTTGCTCGTTTTATATACTTTTCTTCGATGCTCTCTTTCCTATTGTAAGCTAGCATCTCATCATCTTTTAGTTTTTCTAATATTGCTCGTATAAAGAGAATAATTGTTGTGAGTCTCTGTTGGCCATCTACAATGTAATAGGGTTCAAATCCACTTTCAATTAGCCATTTATCCTTTTTCCATTCTCCAAATTTATCGTCATCACGTAAATCGACTTTCCTAATTGTTAAAAGTCCGGTATAATGGTATTTACCGTCCATTAACCTCCCTAAATCATCCCAAAAGTCATTTAGCTGTTTTAACTCCCATGAATAACCTCTTTGATAATCTGGAATTCGAAATAGTTTACGCTCGAAAATATCTGCAATTGACTTAAGGGAATTTGCCATATCTGTATAAAAATTTGAACATCTCTTTTTGATCCAAACATACACTAAGAAAGAACCAGGCCTATCTAACTGGTTGCAAAAGTCTGGCTACGTGCCTCGTGATCATGAAATCTCTTTGCGATAGACACTGTGTGTACTTTGGTCGGTAAATATAGCGAAAACTTCAAGCCCTACAACCAAAAAGACGACTAGCTTGAGTAGAAGCCTTTTTTGTGCATTATTGTATGCTTGGAGGTGCACTTCTGCTGACACCCATAGCCTTGTGAACAGTGGCATCATGGGAAAATACGCGCTTTGCGGATCAAATAAGTATTTTTCCATGATGCCATAACCATGCTGGCACAGCAGTCGCGCACAACTCTTTGATTATCAAATCTAGTTTGCTGTAGCAATATACTTAGCAAGTTATTTTTCGTGATTCTGTGTCCGAACCATACTCCAAATAATGAGTATTGCTAATGGAAAGATTGTGTAGACCAAGAATTCAGTTATATCATATTCACTTATTCCAAGATTATAATATGAGCCAAAAGGCCAAAATTTTCTAGCTCCCATGTTGTTCCCCTTGAAAATTCCATCAGAACCTATCAATAAAATCCCCAAGTGCAAAACGCCCCATGCTAAATAGTAGCCCATAGATTTTCGAAGAAACTGATAGTCTAAATTATTTTCATGTTCTTGAACTGCTTGTCGGACTATTTCATTCTCTATTATTTTTCCAGCTACCTTTTCTTTTACAGAAGGTTTTGATTCATTTTGCGGTTTCCCACAATGGGAGCAAAACTTTGAATTGTCTGGAATCTGTGCTCCACATTCAATACAGTACATATTGTTTATTTTTAAGTGTCATTTTAACCACCAAGGACTAGGCTATACCCCGTGCGACGTTAGGAGCATGGACGTTGTAGCTTGTGTTGGTGGTTCGTTTTCTATTTTAAGGATTCAACCATTCATCAGCGGGTTTTGTAATTAGCCTTGCATCGACATAAGCCATATCCATTGTCAAAATCGTTTTCCCCCTGTATATCTTCCTGGTATCATCTCTTTCAACAACTAATGCTAAATCTGCAATACCTTCGTCATTCGTAAGAACCAATGGTAGCAAAAGTTGAATTTTACTGTCGTACCAATGAGGAATTGCTATTTTGTAATTACGCTTTATCAGTTCCTTCAATCCTTGTATAGAACCATTGATTACATTTTCAGCCATCCTTAGATTTCCTTGGAGAACTTCAGGTAATCGACTTTCATTATGACGAATGAAATGGTCTAGATTTGGCTCTATTGCATAGCTTGTGTTGAAGACAAGGTCGTTTACATCTTCAATATAATTTGCTATATCAGGTAAAGGATGAAATGGACTCAGCTTTTCGGAATATGAGTCGACAAAAGCATACAAAGTCCAATCCGGTTGACTTCTTTGTTCAGCTTGCTTATTTTTAAAGAAAGTTGCGTAAATGTCTTTTCCTCTGGGTGTCATCAACCCTGTATTAAAACAGGCTTTATCACCTTCCTCAGAGATCTTTATTTTCCTTTCTTCTTGTAATCTCAAGAAAGTGTAATTCAGGTAATTTGTTAAAATTGGCACAGTCTGATTAGAATACTGGGTAGCAAATTCAGGACGATGAAATGACCAGTCTTCTTCTTTCGCCATTCTGGATAATTTGATGTACGGTGTCTCCCAAGACTCTCCAGCTTGCCCATTATATGGGAAATGCGCAAAAACAGTTCTTTTATCCTGATCACGATATCTTTGGTTTAATGATTCGTAGTTCATGTTCTGTTTATTTTTTGTTTATAATGACCGCCAACTCGTTTACAAACTCAACTTCTCTTCCCTGCCAACCTCATGCTCTTACTTACTCCTTGCGTAAGCTTTTCAGCACGTAAGCGGAAGCTAAAAAGGACAGCATCATCTGTTCTTCTGAAAATATAGGCTATGCGGTAGGATTGATCTTCAACAATGAAGATAGAGAAATAACTCGAACCCTATAATCTTTATTGCAGATTACGCACAGTTTTTTTCAGCCATTGCCAAACGTCCCCGTAAACGCAAGCGCTATTCCCCTCTACTCCACACAGACAAAAGCGCCCACCACTTCACACAGACCACCCCCCACCGTTCGTGGCGGTGGGATATCCCCCCGCTTAACGCAAAATCA
>CAJXVZ010000111.1 GCA_913062845.1 uncultured Psychroflexus sp. | reverse complement strand
AACATGAATACGAAAAAAAGAAAACCTACCGTGTTATGGTAAAAGTGGTGGACATTTTAGGAATAGACACAAGTCAAATTATCGAAGTGCAACTATGACAAATCCCACGCTTCAAAGCCACACACATTTCCAAGCCGCTCAAACCAGCCGCACAATCCAAAGCTTGTCAAAGAGTGTGTCTTTCCCTACGCATGGACGAATGAAAATAAAGCACGAAAGCACAACAATGGCTATACGTAATGAGGGTTTAAGTGCTGATATTAAATCAATTGCATCAAGCAAACTTTATGATAGGCTGACAGGAAAGTGCCTCGAAACCGCCACAAGCCATATGTAAACCGTTGTGCTTCATTAAAAGAAGATGCCAACACAGAAAGCAAGGGTCACGAACGCACAAATAGCTTTTTTCCTATATTTCAATGAAGTTATATTTTAATATTAAAAAGTGATGACCGAAGAGAATAAAAAGAATTCCAATAAAGGCTGTTTACCCCTCATCATTGGCGGTATTGCCTTGCTGGTGGTTTTATCTTTAGTTTATGATGGTTTGGAAAAAGAACAGTTTGGTGAAGAAGAATACTTGACCAATTCATCTTGGCTGCTATGGACTGGAATAATTGCTTTAGTCATTTGGGGTATAAACTCAATAACTACTCGGAAATAGACGATTTCAACGGTGTCTTGATTTTTAACAATTGTATGAATTCGCTGTCATTCTTGTAACTACTTAAAATTATTGCACATTTATTTTTTAAAAAATCAGGTGGTAAGAATTAATTCTAAATCGCTTCATTGAGATAAAACTTTTTTTTATTATGCTTTGAGTCATTCGCAACTAGATTGATTGTACCCACACCTATTTAGACTCACTCAATAAAAAAGCCTCCTAAAGGAGGCTTAAAAATGGAATCATTACTTCAAATACTGTATAAGCGCCGTAAGAGCAATAACAGCAGAGTCATATCAACTCTTTAAATAATGGCCTTTTTTTGGCTGTCTGAGAAGTTTTAAATCAACTAGCTTCTTAAGGTTATCAGTAACCGTGCGCTCCTTCTTTCCAAGCTTTTCACCAACACCCATAGCATCTTGTGTAGAAAACTCAGCAGGAAGTTTTTCATAAAAACTATCAACAAATCTTGTAGCCTTTTTCTTAGATCTATCCAAAAATATTTGCCGTGCGTTTTGAACACTAAGAAGCACTAAATTAACAGCAATTTTAACATCTACATCCGCTACCTCCATAAATAATCCGTGCTCCTCTTTTAGGTCTTTCACCTCTCTTTTTCGCAGGACAGTGAGCAAAGCAGCTATTCTAAGTACATGTGCTGCCCCCCTTTTTACAGATGGTAGAATTTGAGGATAAGTTTCTTTGGCTAAATGACCTAACTTTCCAAAGACTTTATTTTGATGAATCCAAGCCCATTTGCTAAAGCTTATTTGAATCTTTTTTTGACCAAATTTCTCATCAATCTCTACTCCAACCTCCTTTAGCTGTTCTTCCAACATGTCATATGTTTTCGAATCGTCTTCTGCATAAGGAGTCCAATCACTCCAAGCCTCATTTTCGGTCATCACATAGAATAAAAACCTACTAAAGAGTCCATCTTCTACACCTTTTATCAAGCCGCCAAGCTGATTTGGGGTTCCAGCCAGAGCCATAGACAATCGTGGATTGTCGATAGTATGGACTTGTGCGTCATTGGCTCGGCTAAATTTTACGGGTTCATTCTCTGATGAACATCTAAGTATATCACTAAATCCACCCCAGTCTTGACCTATTGCCTGCTGTAGCGTATCTATCTCACTCTCAATTATACAACCAATTCCATCATTGGCAAGTAAAACCTTTTTTAAGGCTGCACCACTTGAATCTCCTGCAAGCAGAAGCTGCCGTTTCTGCTGCTTCTGCCTTTCTACGTTGGCGGTGAAAAGTGGTTTCATAGAATTTTCCTCCACACCTCTTAAAATTGCTGCAGCATATTTTGTTACTCCCTTTCCATTACCAGGATGAGCTATTATCATCACAAATAAATTAGCTGTAGTGGTCTTTTTCCTGTAATTAAAACCAAGAGCAGGAGTTAAAGATCCTTGTGCGGCCAGTAAAGAGTAAAGCAAAATATCCCGCTCCCGCTTATTATTGGTGTAATTTGGTAATTCATTATAGGGAGAGGGTAAATGGTCATAAACGCTATCCTGCACAGTATCTCCTGGCCTATACCTGGTTAAATCGTTGTGTATTTCCTGATTTTCTTGCGGCATACCATTGGCCACCGCCTTTACATCGTTATTCATGGTCAACTACTTCATTTGAATTGAACATTAGATTATTCTCGATGTGATTATACACATCCTCCCTTCTGAACCTTAAAACTCGTCCAACTTGATAGTAAGGCAGAATACCCTTTTTCTTATAGGTCATAACCGTTCTTTTGGTTACACCTAGATATTCGGCAACCTCCATGGCTGTTAATAAATTCTTCATATTTAAAAAATTAAATTATGGCGTTAGCTGAATGCCTTCGCTCTGGTGGGAAATCAGCAAAAAGTGCCTCTTTGTTTGAGTTGTGAAGGGCCTGGTAGGGATTTGGTAGAGTGAAGAAAATTCACATTTGGTGAATGACTACCGTTTGAGGCTGTTATCTAAAAATAAGTTGATAACACTCTACCTGACAGGTAGGGTTTACCATGACAGAATTGAGTCTTGAAGAGTCTAAATAGAGCTAAATTGGCAGATTTACCGTCTCTCTATGCCTATGCTAAAGGAAGAAATACTTTGTCAACAAAGTTCGTAAAATCATGATCTGCTGGATGGTCGTTATTTCCTTTGAGTTTTTTGTAGTCAATCGACTCTTTTTGAAATCTAATTCTAGTTTCCACAATTTCTGCCTTATTGTTGCCTGAGCATGAACGTGGTATTTTTTTACAGAAATAGTAGAGCTTGTTTTTGTCTTTTGACCAATTGATTACTGGATTAGTTTGAGTTAGCCCCCATAACGACTTAAAGTCAGGAAGTGTGCAATTTATATAACCTCGCTCTTTTAATCCACGATGAAGCTCTTCACACCATGTATGTTGCTGATTTTCGTTTCCCAATTTTGATAGCTCGAAATATAGTCGCTGAGCCAAGCTAGACTCTTCTAATCCAGCTTTAACCCTTAACCACTCCTGCTTATACCAATTCTGTTCTATAGCCCAATTACGCCATGAGTTCAGCCAACTGTTTAGTTTCAAGCAAATCCAATCCTTAAAAATATCTACAAACAGCCATTCTCTGATCTCATCCTCGCATTCAAAAAGAACAGGCCTATGCTCATTTTCTTCCCTGAAATGGTATTCTTTTAAGATGTAATCCTTACTTAAATGAAAATTCAGTTGTTCTTTTCTAACCCAATCATCGGTTTTGATTATACTCTCCTCGAAGGACGCTAATTCCTTGCTGCTACTAATATTTCCCAGATGCTCTTTAAGGCTGACCTTAAGATAATGTCCTAGCCTATTTTTCTCAATATTTTCAATAGACCCGTTGACATGAAAAATAAAAATATCACCAACTCTAAACTGAAGCTTTGGATAAGGTAAAATAAAAGCTTCTAAAGGTAAATCAGGTGAATAGCCTGAACCATCCGTACCATTATAATACCTGAGCTCAATTTTCGGATTTGTAATAGTTGAAAACAACATAATGACTAGTCAAAAATTTCCCCTAAAATATCTCGCTCTTCTTCGTTGGCCAAGCTAATGATGTACTCCTGGGTTTCTTTAAGCTTATTATGCTTTAGCATAAATTGTATCGCCACTGGGTCTTTAGTCTTTTTGAAACCTATATAAGCAAAGCTATGCCTAGCAGTGTGCATGCTTATGCGTTTTTTAATGCGAGCCTTAAAGGTAACTTCCTTCAAATAACGATTTATAAGTGTATTGGCACTATTTAAACTCCTTATTTTTTGCTCAACTCCAAGGCCGTTGAAGTCTCTGGGTACAAGTTGAAATACAAAATCTGATTTACGGTCGTATTGATCCAAGAGAGCTTTGGCTTTCTCAGGAACTTTTAAACTCTGAATCTTTCCAGTTTTACTCATTGTATAAGTAAGCTTATTTCGCTCTTCAGAGAAGTTATCCCACTGCAAATTAGCCAAATCTGAAAAACGCATTCCAGCACAGTAAAAAGCGAAAAGAAAACAGTTTCGCGCTTGCCAGGCTTTTGAGCCTTTAGTTAGCTCAAGTTGTTCTAAAATGGCAATCTCATCTTCTGTTAGCTTATCGCGTTGTATGGAATTAGTCTTTACGGAATAAGACAACACCTGAACATTTAAATTCTTAACTAAACCATGCTTGTAAGCGGTGCGATAAATTTGCTTGATAACCTTTATATTACCCGCTACTGTATTTGAAGCGTTTCTCTTTTCTAACTTTAAAAATGATTCAAAGTCTGATAGATGGGCTAGGGAAGTTTCTTGAAGGGCTAGACTTTTTCCATCTAAAAATTCCGCCCACTTATTTCTTACAACTTCAATGCGAATGGCGAATCTTGTTTTACCATGATCTCTATATTTCTGTATTTCCTTGTCGAAGAATTTTAACCAGTCGTCACTTTGGGGCTTTTTACTTTCCTGATAAGCTTCCACAATTTCCTTTACAGTAGCGTAAGGCTTTCCAGCCAAGTGATTCGCAGCAAAGGCCTCTAGATCATCTATTTGTTGTTTTAGCTGAATATTTAATTGGTTATAATTAGGTGCACTAGTACGAATCCACTTACCGTATTTCTTTGCTTTATTGAAGTCTTGCAACTTAATTTTGCAGCCAGTATTAATTCTCGCTTTTTTACGGTTGTGGGTTAGACGTGCTAAAATTCCATATCTGCCATCAGCATCTGGTTTGCTATTTAACTCTAGGTTGATTGAAGCCATTTTACTGGAACATTACTGGAACATTTTCTTCCATTTGTGACATTCCAAAGTTACCTATTTCATCGAAAAAATCCACACTAAATTTCCTATAAAGTTGATTATGTGATATTTATAATGAATGTAGCATAAACTAGTGACTATGCGATGAAATCAGATGAAGCTATAATTTAATCCTGCCGAGGTCACTACAAGCCCGCTTCACTAAGGTGAAGCGGGCTTTTTGTTTGGAGCTGGATCAA
>CAJXVZ010000110.1 GCA_913062845.1 uncultured Psychroflexus sp. | reverse complement strand
CATAACTGTCCACTTAAAACAAACTGAGTGACAGTTGATTACAAATAGGTTCTTTGACATCATTGTAATTCACATTCATAAGTAATTCATTTACAGGTGATTTGTCTAATAGGGATATTCCTAAAACCTGTAGAATTTCGTAAGTTGTCCTATTGATTTTAAGGTTTTTTCCAACAATTGCAACCAAGCAATAGGTTATAATTGCCGCGTAAATTTGGATTCTTACAGCATTTTCCGTTGTACCCCAAAAGCTTTTGACTTTCAAGTGTTGTTTTATCCATTTAAAGAATAACTCTACTTGCCATCTCTGTTTGTATAGAAAAGCTATTTGTTCTGCCGAAAGCTCCATATTATTAGTTAAGAAAACAAAAGTTTTATTGGTTTTTTGATCATAGAATCTAACTTTTCTAATTTTAGCAGGATATTCTTTTGAAACATAAAAGCCCGTCAGTTTACCAATTTGATCACTTTTAACACCAGAAGTTTTATCATACTTTCTAGAATACATTCTATTGAATTTTAGGTTACTTTTTGCTCGAACTACAAAATAAGCTTCAAATTGATTAATCTTGAAAAGCCTTGTGTAGTCGACATATCCTCTATCAAATATATAGTAAGCACCAATTTCATAGATTAGGTAATCCATTGCATTTACATCATGATTTGAAGCTGGTGCGATATGTATAAAAGCAGGAATCTGCGTATTAATATCAAACAGAGTGTTCAGTTTTATTCCTCCTTTGTTTTTTCTAAATTTCGCCCACCAAAAAACACTAAGACATAAATCAATTGTTGACGAATCAAATGCATAAACTTGACCCTTTATTTCAAAGTCATCATTTGATCTTGCTTTTCTAGCATTTGCTATTAAATGATAAGCAAACTCTTCAAATATTTTATAATTACGGTTTTGATTTGCTTTTGATAGGTTGCTAAGTGTTACGCTTTTACCAAAGCCAAGATGATAACATTTGGTATTATGAGCATTTATGGCAACAATTAAATCTCGTAAGCTATCACGATTTGTTAGTTGGCCAAAAATCATGCAAAGTAATTGATTCCAGCAAGTAAAGTGTTTGACATACTTATTACCATCATACTTCTTGACAAACTTGTCAAATATTCGTTGAGGAAGAAATTCAATTACTTGAGCAAAAACATATTTACCTTGATTCATGATTAGTCATATTTTTAAGACCAACCTAATCAATTCAAATCGTCACCACGTCAAAAAACTTGCTAAACGTGAATTATCAAGGATTTCAAAGAACTTAAAATAATTTTTAGTGGACACTAGTGATAATTAATGAAGAAAAAACCTGAGTTAGTCTAAGTGACTTATCTGTACCATTTTCAAAGTATATAACCGACCATCTTTTAATATCAGATAAACAAGGTAAATCTAAATCAAGTAAATTTCTAGATTATTGTAGAAGTTTCAATAAAAGAGAGATTACAATAGATCAATTACATTATTATACTGAAAAATATGGATTTGAAAATGTTGTTGATGCATTTCAAAATATAAATGGAGGTAAGATAGACGATCTTTTTTATGAAAAAAATTATAATGGTAAAAATAAAGAGATTATCGTCACTGATAATTTACCAAAACTAAAAGACAATTTTCATTTTATTAGCTTTGAAAATGAAGTAGAAGCAAGGTGGAATCTTGTAGAAACAGCTTGGAATATAAATGTAAATCCAAAGCTTCTTGAAGTTAAATATGACAAAAAGGGTTCAATATTTTATATTGAAAATAATTTAAATAAAAGAAGAGATATTACTTCGGTACGAGATGCTTTAAATGGATATCAAAAAGGTAAATGTTTTTATTCTTTTCAAAATATTTCTATTGAAAAGGGTTCTGAAAATGTATGCCATGTAGATCATTTTCTTCCTCATAGAAACAAAGAAATACACTACAAATATGGCGCAAATCTTGATGGAGTATGGAACCTTGTTCTAATAAATAATGATGTGCATAGAACTAAAGGAACTAAAGTGCCTCATTTAAAGTATTTAAAAAGACTTTACAATAGAAACGAATTTTATATAAAAAGTAAACATCCGTTAGCTGAAACTATAATCAACCAGACCGGAGATAATAAGTATAAAAGGAGAGACTTTTTACAGAAGCATTATGATCTGGCATATAGTGTCGAATTAGTGAAATGGAAACCTAAAATTGAATTACCTGGCACATTTTAATATTAAAAAATGGAAAATCTAAACTCTCACCGCACCGCCAAAGAACGCGATAAAATGTCCTATCCAACCCGTATTTTGTTGGAGAGAGGTTTATTAAAAGGTGATATTCTGGATTTTGGCTGTGGCTTTGGAAAAGATGTTGAAGAATTACAAGAAAAAAATCTGAATGTCGAGGGTTACGACCCGCATTACCAGCCGGAATATCCTGAAAAACTATTTGATACCGTCATTTGCCATTACGTGCTCAATGTGCTTAAAAATCAGGAACAGGCTAAAGTCTTGTTTGAAGTTTCCAGACTTTTAAAGTTTGGCGGTAAAGCCTACTTTAGTGTTCGTCGTGATATTAAAAAACCTGGCTTCAGAACGCATTTTGTTCATAAAGTAAAAACTTATCAAACTAATGTTTTGTTGCCTTTCAAATCTATTTTCAAAAATGAAAATGTAGAAATTTATGAATACCAGCACTACTGCTTTTTAAATCAAAACAACTCAGAAGTCAGTCCGTTTTTTGAAAAGTTAGAACCTAAAGAACAAGTTGGCGAAATCGCCAGTTGCTTTGCGTTTCGGGATAAGTTTCCGGTGTCTAAAGGGCATAGTTTGGTCATTCCAAAACGGGTCGTTCCCAGCTATTTTGACTTGTCATTCAGAGAGCAGTCCGCTTGTTGGTTTTTGGTAAACTTAGTTAAAGAAGAGCTGCAAAAGACTCACAACCCCGATGGATTTAATGTTGGAATAAACTCAGGAACTGCCGCCGGACAAACTGTTCCGCATTGCCATATTCATATTATTCCACGTTACAATGGCGATATGGAGAATCCAAGAGGTGGCGTAAGAGGCGTCATACCCGAAAAACAAAGCTATTAGTCCGGTGTGATGGTTCAGATTGGTTTTTGCCTATTTTAACTTTAGTGTCAGCGCATCATAGGTGTTTGTCTGTATGGCGATCAGTCCCACTTTGGTTTCGCCGTCTTTTATGACTTTACCACTCAGATCGTATTGGGTCAGTTCTTCTTTAAATTTTTTGTTGGCACTGCCGGCCGCGATCATATTTCCGCCGGCAATTCCGGGACCTAAGATCAATCCTATCGGGAAAATGTTTTCTGTTTGTTCAAAACCGTTAGTCGTTCTGGTCGTTTGCAAATTAACAGGCAATAGTAATAAATATAAAAGATATGAAGCTGTGCTTTGTTTTAAAGTCTTAAAAGCATATTCATTTTCAACCAGATTTATCGGGTTTCCGTTTTGGTAGTTTATGCTAAAATCTTTACCAAGGCTTAGATCTCTACCTGAGTTATTTGTGATTTTTACGGCGACAATTCGAATGCCCTTTTTGTCCTCCTTTTTGGCGTATTTCTTTTTAAGCAGGTCATATTTATATTCAAATTTTACACCACTGTCTTCCTTTCCGGAGTTGTACTGTATAACGTCGGGGCTCATCATTTTGTAACCTGAAGCACAACTGCCTAAAAAAGAAATGATAATACCAATTAAAGTGAATTTAAGAATACGCATGAGGCTTTATTTTGAATTTTAAGGGCGCAAAAATAGCACTAAACGTTAATTTGCGTAGGTCTTATCTCAAATTTATAGTAAAATTATTTTCCATAGTTGACAGTACTCAGTTTTTATACTTTGTTTTTTGATGAAAGTGAAAAAGGCATATCAAAATACTCAACTTACGCCGACTTGACTCTTATTTCTAAATTCTATGTTCTTATCTCTTATTGCGTTTCGTGCAAACTCAGTTTGCTTTGCGGTTAATTCTAAAACATTAAGAAGTTAAGAAGCACTTAGTTTTTAAGCCCCCTAAATCTCCAAATGGGACTTTTATACTCATAATTCTTTAAACTTTGAAAGCCTGACTTGAAAGTTGTATTTTCTTGATTCTTAATTCTAATTTCTTTGTGCGCTTTGTGGAAACTTCGTGTGCTTTGTGGTTAATTGTAAAACATAATGGCATTCAGAAGCATTATTTTGATGAACTACAAACTGTCTGTGATATTTCAAACTGATACATCTGAACATTTAACCTGACGGGCCGGCAATGCAGGCAAGGAAAGCTGAATGATGAAGAACTATAAATCCTATCCGGAGAAGCAAAACCCATTAACGGCTATGGACTAATAGCTACATCCTATAATCTAACCTCATTCTAATTTATCCAAATACTTCAATCTTTCAACCCAACCGGCTCTGCTTCTGAGATATTCAATGGATACAAGCTTCGTATCTTGTCTATTTTTTGTTTGATCAGCGCTTTGTTGCCTTTAAAACTTTGGTCATTGTAGAGCTCTTCCAATTCCAGATAAGATTTACCATACAATCTTTCAGCCTCTCGGTTACGCAGATCGTTATAAGCCGCAACCAATTCATTTTGTACAGTGATGTAATCTTTGTACTTCGTTGTTCTGTCGGTTTGTATTGAGATGATCGCTTTTTGTGGATTTACAGAAGATGTTTTGTCTTTTGGACCTTTGCAATAATCGCAAAACTCGTCGCCCTCGCCACTGCCGTTATCGATAAAGGCAATGGCTTTATCCTTTAAATCATTTAGAGCCATAGGTTCATCTTCTACCAGCAATTCGCCTTCAGCGTTGATGAGAACCAAAAACAGGTTTTTCTCCTTAACGTCATGGGATTTGGTTTCGGGTGCTTTTGGAGGTAGTTTACGATTCAGGCCTTCATCAGTTTGAATGGTGGTTGTGACCAGGAAAAAGATAAGGAGTAAGAAAGCGATATCGGCCGTTGAGCCGGCATTGACGTTGTTGGCGTGTCTTCTGTTCATGGTGTTTGAGGTTTTAGTTAAGTTAATCTTAACAAAGCTCATGCCATCTTTATCTGTAGATCTTTTACCGTAGGTACTATTTGTTTTGGAATTAAAGGTTTTATTTTTTGATTTCTCGCGAAGGCGCAAAGGCGCAAAGTTTTAAATTTCTGGTTTAAAGTTCTTGGTTTAAAGTTTCATGTTCCTTGTTTAAGGTTTTTGGATACTGGTTGCTGCTTACTGGATACTGCTTACTGCTTAGTGGATACTGCTTACTGGATACTGGTTTCTGGTTCCTTGTTTCTATTTTAAGGTTTTTGGATACTGGTAACTGCTTACTGCTTACTGGATACTGGATACTGGATACAGGTTTCTTGTTTTGTATGTTGTGGATTTTATTTAGTCAAAGCACTGCGTGCCTCGCGCATTCCTTGCGAACCTTGCGGTTAATGTTTATGAGTCTATATGGATATCTTATTTTCACGCAGAGGTCGCAGAGATTTTCACGCAAAGTAAACGCAAAGACTTAACTTTTCTTATAAACTCATAACCTCATAAAC
>CAJXVZ010000109.1 GCA_913062845.1 uncultured Psychroflexus sp. | reverse complement strand
CCTGCCACATTTACAATTTTAAACTGACTAAATACAGGGTGTGATTGGAGTAATGCACTTAACGCACGAGCTTCTTTTACTCCTGGCACCATCCAAAGCGAGTGGCGAAAATTATCTTGGTACTCTTTTGTTGAATATGGGTAATTACTTTCACTATCTGACTTACAGATTAAGTTTAAGAATGAAAGCACATCCTTTTTGTGTAGAAACTCCCCTGAATCGTCCACACGGAAAAACTCACGGAAATTGAAAGCGACTTCTTCATCAATATAACCACGCAGGAGTTTTCCTAAATCGTAAGTGAAGATATTAAGTTTTGGAAGTGAGGCATACGGGTTTGGATCGCCAAAATGGATTTCATCCCATTCCGCTTTTGCCTTTTGTTCCATTACATAATCCCAAGTGAAAATTTCATCTTCCTTGTAATTATCAAATAAGTTAAAAGGTGTACCCGATAGCTCAAGAAGCTTCGTTTCCTTGCCTTTAAGTTCCTTTATTACGGCCTTTCCTAAATCAGTTTGAGTTCCCTCATGCGCTTCATCAATAATGATAAAGTCCCAATCGGTGCTGAAAATCTCATCGTTCTTATCAAAGTTGCCACCTACTAACTCAGAACCGCGTAAGTCCTGCATAGAAGCAAAATAGATGTATTTAGATTTCCACTTTTTGCATTCACGTTCAAGAGTCGCAAATTGATTCCCCTGATTTTTAGAGCCGTAAGAGAAGCTGGGAGCATCATAAAAAATCTTTCCGAAGTCCTCGAACCAACCTTTATCCACCACTGGGCGATGCGTTAAAATCAATGTTCGCGTAAAATCATGGTCCTTTACTACTTGTAAAGCTGAAAGAGTCTTCCCAAAACGCATTTTAGCGAACCAAAGCATCTCATTTCCTTTCTTGAATTGCTTGGCCGTTTTTTCAATGGCTTCCTTTTGTTCAGGTCTGAATACAATAGGCGACTGCGTTTCTGTTACTTCACTTGCATGAAGAGAATCTCTGCCTTCTTTTACAGCGCTTATGGCTTTTTTTACCGTTTCTAGGTCAGTAATAAACCACTCATTGGCTTTATTCTTTGAGTCGAAGACCTTCTTTTTTACTCCTGAACGAGTAAGCACATTGTGGACTTCATGGTCTGAAAAGGCCTTGAGTCCACTTTTGTCATTGTAAATGGTTAGTTCGGTGTAAAGCAAGTCATAAGCAATACCTGCTGTTTGGGTATATTGGTCAATCCGTTTTTTTGCTGCTTTATTAAGTGCTTTACTATTTGGTTCTAGACCCCAAATATTCTCATTGTCGGAAGTGGCTTCCCCAATTTTTAAACAGCCTCTATGCGCATCATCGTTGATGCGAAAAACATAGATCAGCTTTAGTTTTAGTGATGATGTAAATTTCATTTTCCTTTTCCATTTAAAAGGTCAACGAACCTGATTTTCCTCCCCGTCTTTCCTGTTTTCAAATCTTTGTTCGACCAATCTTTTACTAAGCAATAAATCCCATTGTGCTTCTTGATATTTCCTTTTTCACAGCCTTCACAGAAAGTGTGTTTGGTTTCAGTTTCACCAAAAAGATTTACTGAGACTTCTGTTTTGTGTCCGCATGAATTTGGGATAACTCCTTTGAGTCCATCCATTTGCCAAACATTCCAAGAGATGATGTAGGCGATATACTGAATGGATTTTAAAAGTGGTTCTTTTCCAAATTTATAAGTGTAGTTTTCAATGAAAGAAGCTAGCATTGCTTCTCGTGCCAATAACAAACTATCACCTTGCCATTCAAAGGCATATGTGTTTTTAAATGCGGTCTGTGCGGCTTTTAACCATTCTCCTGTTGAGTCAACGTTCTCATTGATCACCCTTAGCTTACGGTCAAGTATTCCAACTCTTTGTACTACAGAGATAAAATCTCCTGTTGTACTATCGTAACGACTAGTGATGTAGGGTGCTTCTCCACAGGCTACTTCAAGCCGAGTATCTCTGATATAGTGTTTCCACGTTTTTCCTTTCGGATATTTGATTTTGTCGTGTTTGGTTTCCCAACTTTTTGAGCCGTCAGAATTAGTGATTTCTCGATTAAAAACTTCTCTTTGTCCGAACCAAGCGTCATCAATTAAATTGTTCTGGGCATTACAAACCCAAGAAGGGGTGAACACTTCTGCCATTTCCTTTGACCTTGCTTTTTGTAAAACTTGGTCTTTGTGAACTCTAGGCATAATGATGTCACCATTGTCTCCTGAAATTAAATCAGGCGTTATGGGAGCATTGTATTTGTATGCTTTTCCGAGATGTTCATAATTGTCAGTCGCCCAAAAGATGTTTTTCTGAGTGGTATGATCACGAATAAGAATATCGAGTACATCAGGATACTGCTGTACAATTTCATTTTCGAGTATGTCTATTCCTGTTCTCACTCTTTACTTTTCTTTTTTAGACCTTAAAAGCTCCTTTACACCAACTTCTAAGATTTCAGCAATTAAATAAAGTACTTCAAGCCTTGGCTGTTGTCGGTTTTGGACGTAGCCGTTCACCTTGTTATAGTTTTCCCGAGCTAGGCTGCCAACCAAGTTTGCTTAATTCCCTTCTCTTCAAGCACTTCTTTAATCCAGTTCATGTCTGCATAAACTTAGTTTGCCAAAATAGCCCATATTTATGATTATCCCATTTTTCAATATAATTTACGTTCGCATACTTGATAGTTCGTCAAAGCTCGCACTTAAAATAGGCCCTTTTGGTTTTTTGCGTAGGTAAAAACTAAATATCTAAAAATTAAAGGTTGGCTTCGTCTCCAATTGGGTACAATGTTCCACATAATGCAGCTGCGGAATCGCTGCATTTCATTTTAAATAATTACTAGATAGAATGATGATTTTGCTTCACCGTTAGAGATGAAAGACCTTGTTTGCTCTAGGAATTATTTCCACCAGTTTTTTTTAATATCCTATCAATATGCCAAACTAACCGCTCTTTACTTCCATTGTCTAGGGCTCTCTGACCAGAAAGCATCGAAGTAAAGAAGACATAAGGCTCAAATCCTGGATTATTAGCTATTTTTCTTGTTCCTGAGGTTTTGTCAAATATGAAATCATATCCTAGCCATTCGTCTTTGACTTTACCCTTGACAACCTTTTTATCAGCACCAAAGAATGTTCTGGCTAATGAATTAGCGATGACCAGGACTTTAGGGTTAAGCCATTCTAAATAGCTTTTTGAGACTTGAAGTTGCTGCCAAATAAATTCTACACCGTCATCGTGCTTTAACAATCTGTCCTTGATAAAACTCTGTTTGGTTTCTCGGAATACTAATAAGTCAATATGGGACCATGAGATTGAACGGGAATAATCATTGATTAGACTTTTTTCAATATTTACGAAAGATTTAAAGTAATGATGATTTAATGATTGCTGCTTTGTGTAATGTTTTGCCTCAGATTTGATGCCATTATATGAAGGATTTATGCCAACAAAAAGGACATCCAGGTTTTTAGCACCTTCGTCAAACTGAAACTCAAGACCTCGTTCAATTAGCTTATCCTCACTTTTATCTGACGAGCAGTTGACTCTGGTGTTTTTATATTTATTAAAAGTGCTTGCATACTTTTTGAGTAATAAATTACTTGTCATGGGGTATGTGTTATATGCCTTGTGTGTGCGGTTTTTTATTTTATCCTTTTATAAATAATTCTCAATATTTCTTTCTCGGCTTCACTTTCTGTTATCAAGCCTTTTAGAACAATAAAGCCAAGCTCCTTGGCTTGCTCGCGATTCTTGTTCTTAGTTCTTATAAATTCGCTGAAGTCAAACCCGCTTTCCCCCTTTTTCTTTAATGCAATTTGAATAGAGTAGTAGTTTTCTTTTCCATAAATCCTGATTTGATGATGAATGTGAGTTGTAAACAGATAGTCTTTTCCTTTTTTTGTGAATCCATGTTCCCAAGTTGACTTGCTGAGAAAGCCGCTTATCTTCTTAAATATTATCAAAACTTCTTGGCTTAAAGACTGGTCTTCTTTTGTCAAGTGCTCAACACAAGTACTGCCTAGGCTTTTATATCCCCATATTGGATGATAAGCTACATGCTTGTATCGAATTTCATGTCCGCATCCTTTTCGTTCACAAATTCCGTTTAAATCACCTAGATCTTCGATTGAAACTAAAGTCCAGCCGCTATCAGGTTCTATAAGTCCATGTTCACGAGCATGACAGCCTTTACAAAGGGTTATGCAGTCGCTTAAAGGATATTCCCAAGGTTCAAGATTTGGCTTGTATATTTTATGATGTGCTTGTAGAACCGCATCAGGTTCCTTTCTTCCACATTTTAAACATTTGTTTCCGTCTCTATACCTGACTTCTTTAGAGAACTCATGCCACTTGGTATTGTAGTATGACTTTCTCTTTTGGTTCATTTCAAGGGGGCGCCTGGAAGAAAAATTACTAACACTAACGTTAGTAAAGTGCCAATAATACCAAAATTACCTAATCTTAATGCAAGAAATCCCAAAGACCATTCAATTTGGTTTGCTGTAAGGCTGAATAACTTATTTAGTTTGTAACTATAACGTGGCTTCATCCGTAGCTCTGTAAAATAACGAAATGTTTCTCTGTTGACCCTAGATGCTCACTGGAGCGGGATTAAAGCCGACTAGCGTTTATTTGTTGTATGCAGGCTTTTTCTTTTAAATTCCTCTAAAGACATTCAATTTGTGATTCTCCACTTTTTCTGCCATTTCCTCAATCATACGATCAGCTATTTTCTGCTGTTCAAATAAGCTAAGGTTTCGAACGTCATAGAAGTCCTTTTTGTGTACTACCTCTTTTTGAAAATATTTGAATCGCCATGTTATTGTTAAGGTTCCTGTACTATATTGAAAGTTCACGATTTGATTAGATCCTTGCTGGTACAGGTTAAAACTTCTTTTATCAAGTCTGGTTACCTCGCCTTCTCCATTGAAGGCTTCATTGTTGATAGCACTTACGATAATGTTAAATTTTTCTTGTAACGATTTGCCTTCAAGGTCATATTTGTCCTTATTTAAGTCATTGAGAAATTTAAACAGAATGTAGCAGACTACTACTATAAATAAAATCCAAAACATAGTATGGTCAATTTTAAAGATTATTCAAATAGGTCATAAAGAAGCTCACTTGTCACATCATCTACTATCTGGTAAACTTCTTTTTCTCATAGTCTCAATTTATCTCGTTCCTCCATAAATACTTCCTTGTAGTTTTTAGAAGCTCTAAAGAACAAGGCTTGTAGCTAGCTACTTCACTAAATTAAGTTATTTGATACAAATGGTGTTTACTTCACTATGAGAACTGGATGCCATAGATGTTAAGGTTTTTAGTTTTGCGCATCATTAGCGAAGGGTTTGCAGGAAAAAGTTTAGATAAGCCTGCGTTCATTCAAATAAGCCTTAGGGTAGGAGTGAATGAATAAGTTCTGAGATTCTAAGTGCAATACACCGAAGTGAAAAATAGGATTTCACCTTTTGATATTCCAGGTTAGGCAATTTACAGTCTCATGAAACCAATTGAATTAAACATCCCGTACCTAAAAGGTAAGCATCATAAGTCTTGTCTTTCGAATACTGGACAGATGTGTCAGGTTACACTATCGGAAACCAATCCAGCCTTACATCTAGAGGAATCTCGAACGTATCAACCCCAAGGCCATAGATATCTGCACTTTGAATGAAAT
>CAJXVZ010000108.1 GCA_913062845.1 uncultured Psychroflexus sp. | reverse complement strand
GTAAATAAATTCATATCTTTAATTATCTGTGATTCATACAAATATAATAAAGTAGGTGTAATTACGGATATTCAATATAATTTTATTTTCAATGTATTGAAGCCTCAAAGTATAACAATTGTTTAACTGAACATCCTTTTAGTTAAACAAAATGAATCTTACTTTTGACGTATGAAAATATACCGGTTAAATAAATCCATTGAGCTTCCAATTTCCAAAGCGGAAGCATGGTCATTTTTATCAGACCCAAGGAATCTGCAAAAATTAATGCCTGATGATATGGGATTTGACATCATTTCGGGCGCAGATCGAAAAGCATATGCAGGACAACTTATAGAATATAATGTTGTACCTTTCAAAGGCTTCAAAACTAAATGGGTAACTGAAATAACTCATGTTCAGGAACCGGATTATTTTGTTGATATCCAGTTATATGGTCCTTATAAGCTTTGGCACCACAAACATTTGATTCATGAGATTGAAGGTGGTGTTCGCATTGATGATATAGTACACTACAGAGTGCCTTTTGGTATTTTAGGCAGGATGATGCACCCTATAGCTGTAAAACCAAAACTTGAAGAAATTTTTAAAATCAGAACAGAAAAAATGCATGCCATGTTTGGCATCTATAATTCAAAAAAATAAATTATGAAAAAGAATATTTTAATTATTGGAGGTAGTAAAGGAATTGGACTGGAAACAGTAAATCTGTTGGAAGGCAAACATAATCTTTATGTTACTTCAAGATCAAAAGAGAATTTAGAAAACAAAGACATTACTCACTTTTCATTTGATGTATTGGAAGATGATATTTCAGACTTGGACCTACCTGAAAAAATAGATGGACTGGTATTTTGCCCGGGCAGTATAAATTTGAAACCCTTTAAAATGCTGAGACCTTCAGCATTTGAAGATGATATTAATCTAAATTTTATGTCGCTGGTAAAGGTCACACATGGTTTATTAGATAAGCTTAAAGCTTCAGATCAGGCCAGCATCGTTTATTTTAGTACGGTCGCAGTTCAAACCGGTATGCCGTTTCATACCAGCGTAGCTGCTGCAAAAGGAGCGATTGAAGGCTTTGCAAGATCACTTGCTGCCGAATATGCACCGAGCTTTAGAGTAAACGTAATTGCGCCATCTCTAACAGATACACCGCTGGCATCCAGACTACTGGGCAATGAGAAGAAAAAAGAAAAAATGGATGAGCGTCATCCATTAAAAAGAGTAGGCACACCACACGATATTGCTTCTATGGTAGCATTTTTAATGAGCGAAGACAGCTCTTGGATGACAGGGCAAGTTTTAGGAATTGATGGTGGAATGTCCAGCCTTAATGTGAGCTAGGATGGAAAAAGTAAATATTTTTTGGTTTAGACGGGATTTCAGATTGGATGATAATGTAGGATTGTTTTATGCTTTAAAATCTGGTAATCCTGTCTTACCAATTTTTATATACGATACGGATATTATTGATGAACTACCAAAAGATGATGCAAGATTAACCTTCATATACGATACTTTACAAAAATTAAATTCCAGGCTCAACAAAGAATTAGATACATCAATCGCCTTTTTTCACGGTAAACCTTTGGATGTTTTTAAAAGTATAGTTGAAAAATACGATGTTGAAAAGGTATTTACAAATAAGGATTATGAGCCCTACGCCCTAAAGCGGGACAAGAAAATAGAAAGCTTTTTAAATGAAAAAAGCATCGCATTCAATACTTACAAAGACCAGGTTATTTTTGAACATAGTGAAGTTGTAAAAAATGACGGAGACCCATATCTGGTTTTTACACCCTATATGAAAAAATGGAAAGAGGAATTTAAAAAAATTGAATTTAAAACTTTTGACTCTGAAAACCATCTTGATGATCTTGTCAAGAATAAAATGCTGCCCAACATTCATCTGGAAGATATGGGATTTAAAAAATCTTCCATAAAAGTCCCCGATTATCATTTAGAGAAGGAATTTCTTCAAAATTATGGAGACACCAGAGATAAGCCGGCAATAAACGGAACTTCAAGATTAAGTCCTTACCTCAGATTTGGTTTAATAGGTTACAGAAAACTGGTCAAAAAAGCCATGTCAGTTAAAGATGAAACGTTTTTAAATGAGCTGATCTGGAGAGAGTTTTACAAGATGATTCTGTATCACTATCCAAGATCTGTAGATGAAGCCTTTAAGAAGAAATATGACAGGATAGAATGGCGTAATGATGAAGAAGAATTTGAAAAATGGAAAAACGGCCAAACCGGCTATCCCATTGTTGATGCAGGAATGCGGCAGTTAAATGAAACGGGATGGATGCACAACCGCGTCAGAATGATTGTAGGAAGTTTTCTATGCAAACATCTTTTGATAGACTGGCGCTGGGGAGAAGCTTATTTTGCAGAAAAATTACTGGATTTTGAACAGTCGTCCAATGTAGGTGGTTGGCAGTGGGTTGCTGGTTCAGGTGTTGATGCTGCACCATATTTCAGAATATTTAATCCTTACAGTCAGACAGATAAATATGACAAGGATAAAAAATACATCAAAAAATGGGTGCCCGAGTATGGAACAGATGATTATGTTGAACCGATGGTAGAACATAAACCAGCAAGGGAACGCTGTTTAGAAACATACAAAACAGCTTTAAATTGAAGTTCTGCATTGTTAAAAAGTTTATTGACTCAGGCACATAAATTATAAAATTAGTTTGATTTTCTTTTGAGAAGAAGGAATATAACTCCGTGAAACTTGGTGCTTTCTTTGTGTTTCCTCTGTGATAAAGCTATAACATAGAGTAACTCAGACCTGACAGCCGCTGGAGAGGAAGGCTCAAAGCTACACAGAGTTTAATTACATAACTAAAAATACAATATCAACCAGTTAAAATTATTGATCATACGCCTTAATCAAACAATTTATTAAAAATGCATTAATAAAAAGACCTTCAGAACATCACATCCTCTGAAGGTCTTTTATTGCAACAAAAACTAAATTGCAACTATTTCTTTGCTACTTCTTTACTTTCATCCATAGGAGGATATTTTGCTAGTATTTCAGCAACTATTTCATTTATCTTTTCTTGCTTTTTCTGCATTCTTTGGGTCAGAGCGCCTGTACCTAAACCTTGCCATACAAGCTCTCTTTGCTTAGCATCTATTATATCGATAAATAACGTACCTTCTGTGGTTGTGGAAGTGGTAACTCCGGCGGGGCCACCCCAACCCCAGCCCCAGCCCCAGGCAAAGCCGAAGTTGTTCTGATAAATATTAACGCGTTCTTTGGTCTCTGTCATAATGCTTATGAGCACATCAGGATTATCTGATTTCATCATTCCTTTCATTGCCAGTTCATTATCAATAGCTCTTAGAATTCTCTTCTTGTCAAGATCAGAAATCTTAGCCTTATCTATGCCGGGTTTAAAGAATGCGTAGGTTTTATAATTGTCAAAATTAGCCTGAGTATCGTAATCAACAGCAACATCGATTGATGAACACGAGGTCATCACGACTGTTGTTATAAGTAAGATCAGTATTTTTTTCATTTTATTAGTTATTTAAGTTATCAATTAATTTTTCGTCCACGTGTTGTGGCAAAGTCACTTTTAGCCTTGGCTCATTATTCATGGCTTTTCTTATGGCAATTTCTGCGCCCTTATTTCTTGCCCAGGCACGTCTGGAAATACCATTATTGACGTCCCAGTGCAACATGCTTTTTAAACGTTTATCCGCTTCTATACTACCATCAAGCACCATGCCAAAACCACCATTTATAACTTCTCCCCATCCTACTCCACCTCCATTGTGGATACTCACCCAGGTAGCTCCTCTAAAACTATCTCCTATAACATTTTGAACAGCCATATCTGCTGTAAATTGACTGCCATCATAAATATTTGAAGTTTCACGGTATGGTGAGTCTGTTCCTGAGACATCATGATGATCCCTTCCAAGAATTACCGGACCTATTTTTCCATCTCTTATAGCCTTATTAAAAGCTTCCGCAATTTTAATCCTGCCTTCAGCATCTGCATATAATATTCTAGCCTTTGAACCCACTACAAGATTGTTGACCTTTGCGCCCTGAATCCATTGCATATTATCCTGCATTTGTTGAGTAATTTCTGCTGGAGCATCATCCGAAAGCGACTTAAGTACTTCATAAGCCAATTTATCAGTGTAGTTTAAGTCTTCATCTTTACCACTGGCGCAAACCCATCTGAAAGGACCGAATCCATAATCAAAGCACATGGGTCCCATGATATCCTGAACGTAACTTGGGTAAGCCCATACTCTGTTCTTCTCTTCAATTGTAGAGGCATCAGCAAAATGACCTTTTTCATCTTTATAGATCTTTGCACCTGCTCTGGAAGCTTCAAGTAAAAAGGCATTACCATAGTCAAAAAAATAAGTACCTTTTGCTGTATGTGCATTAACGGCATCTACATGTCGGATTAAGCTTTCCTGAACTTTTTGTTTGAACAAATCAGGCTGTTCAGCCATCATTGCATTAGAAACCTCGTATGACTGACCTGCCGGATAATAACCACCTGCCCAAGGATTATGCAAAGAAGTCTGGTCGCTACCAATTTCTATACTTATATTTTCCTTGTCAAAAGCTTCCCAAACTTCAACTATATTTCCATCATAAGCAATCGACACGACTTCCATTTTGGCTTTTGCCTCTTTTACCCTTAGGCACAATTCATTGATGTCGCTTATAACCTCATCAACCCAACCTTGTTCATGCCTTACTTTGGTCGCTTTTGAATTTACTTCTGCACAAACTGTTATGCAGCCAGCAATATTTCCTGCTTTAGGTTGAGCACCGCTCATACCACCAAGTCCGGCAGTAACGAACAAACCTCCTTTGGGAGATTTTTTTATTTTTCTGAAAGCATTCAAAACTGTGATTGTGGTGCCGTGCACAATACCCTGAGGACCTATATACATATAACTCCCTGCTGTCATTTGTCCAAATTGGGTGACTCCGAGTGCATTAAATTTCTCCCAGTCATCAGGTTTGGAGTAATTTGGAATCATCATACCGTTGGTTACTACAACTCTTGGTGCATCAGGATGAGAAGGAAACAACCCCATTGGATGTCCGGAATATACGGCCAAAGTTTGCTCATCTGTCATTTCTGACAAGTATTTCATAGTCAGCAAGTACTGAGCCCAATTTTGGAAAACTGCACCATTGCCGCCGTAAGTAATGAGTTCGTGAGGATGCTGTGCCACTTCAGAATCCAGATTATTTTGAATCATGAGCATTATGGCTTTTGCCTGTTCAGATTCACCGGGGTATTGGTCGATTGATCTTGCATAAATTTCATAATCCGGTCTGAATCTATACATATAAATACGTCCATATCTATTTAATTCAGTCATAAATTCCTTTGCCAGAACTTCGTGATGCTTTGGACTGAAATACCTCAACGCATTTTTTAAAGCCAGTTTTTTCTCTTCAGGTTTTAATATCTCTTTTCGTTTTGGCGCATGATTAACCGAATCATCATACGGTTTTGGCTCTGGTAAGGTATCTGGAATGCCGGTTTTAATGGCCTTTTGAAAATCTAAGCTTGTATCGATCATATGCTATTCTTTATTTTTATCAAAACCATATGGACAGTGGCGACATCCACTTTTACAGCAATATCCTCGCTTAAGATGATATTGCTCTGTAAAACAGCGGTAACCCTCTTTGGTAAGGTAGTAGTCACCATCTTCTATGGGAATAATTTTTTTCATGCCTCAAAAATAAGTATTTTGTGTATTAACTTTAAATTCAATAGTCTTATTTTGTGAAGGCTTAAACATTACAAATGTCTTTTTTTGAACAAAACTTTATCAGTGATATCCAAAACATTTACAAAAATGAAAAAACAGGCATTTCAATTGATATAAAACGTGAGGATAAGATACATCCCTTGATTTCCGGTAATAAATTCAGAAAACTAAAATATAATATTTTAAAGGCCAAACGCGATGGTCACAAATGCCTTTTAACTTATGGAGGTGCATTTTCCAATCATATCACTGCCACTGCAGCAGCTGCAAATTTGAATAACCTCAGATCTATAGGCGTTATAAGAGGTGAAGAAATTGAGGAAAAACGAAAAGGGAAATCAGCGAAGCGTTGGGCGATTGAACGAACAATGTCCTGGATAAACCAGTACCGCCGACTAAAAGTTAGATGGGAGAAAAAACCGAAGAACTATGAAT
>CAJXVZ010000107.1 GCA_913062845.1 uncultured Psychroflexus sp. | reverse complement strand
GCTAACAAATCTTATGAAGCTTTGACAACAAACAGGATCATTAAACCCGGGCAAAGTTTCTGGGTACAAAATGCAGCGACAATTAATACAAACCCCTCTATATATTTTGAGGAAGCCGATAAAGCCGTAGGTAGTTCAAATACTACAGTAGTCTTTAGTACAGACCTGTCCTTAATAGCAGATCTAGAATTGTTTAGTCTGACTGATAATACCAGAAAGGATGTTTTGAAATTCAGATTTAACCCAAATTTTGAAAGCAATCTTGATGATAATGACTTTGGTAAATTACTTAACGGTGGCGAGAATCTGGCTACTAACTTTAGCATGTTACTTTCGGTAGACCGAAGAGCTGTTCCACAGGATAATGAGATTGTTCCGCTATTTACAAATCAATATGAGAATACCAACTACGAGTTTAGAATCAACTTAGACAACTGGGATACAAACATTGAAATCTTCGTTCAGGACAATTATCTCAATACCACAACCCAAATCACTCCAAATCAGGCTTATGCTTTTTCAGTAGATAACAACATCCCGGAAAGCATAGCAACAAATCGATTCAACCTGGTGTTTGATAACACCACGCTTGGTGTAAACGATAAAGCTTTTGGTGCAGGCTTTAGCCTTTACCCTAACCCAAGTCAGAATGGACAATTCAGCATTAAAACCCCTCAATTGAGTGGTGATGTTCAGGTTGAAATCTCTAATCTTCTCGGACAGCAAGTATTGATTGAGCAACTGGCGGTTAAAGGACAGCAAGTGAATGTTACTGCTGAAAACCTTTCTACCGGTATTTATGTGGTTAAACTTTCTCAGGATGGACAGAGCTTTAGTACCAAATTGATGGTCGAATAAGACAGACATATTTTACTTTTTTAAAACCTCACCTTATGGTGGGGTTTTTTGTTTTATGGTATTCCTGTTGATACAAATCAACCTAATATTTAATGATTTACTAACATCATTTTTGACAAGCAAACCTAATATGTTCTATTTTTGAAAAGTATTAAGGGCTAATCATGAAATCTTGTTTTTCCATTTCTCGTTTATTATACGTCCTGGCTTTTGGGATTTGGGGTTTTGTGGGGTTTGGGCAAGGTTTAGAAGATTTTACAAATTCAAATGCAAGTGGAAGTTATAACGACAGTTCTTTTATAGGCAATAATAGCATAACTTGGTCCTACATTGAATCTAGAGATGGTAATGGGGATACAAATGGTTCGGGGATAAATTTACCTGCTTTAATGCTCAGAAATGCTTCTGATAATAGCAGAATAACCTCAAATTCTATTTCTGGAGGGATTGGCAACTTTTCTGTAAAATTGTATAAAGGGTTTACGGGTACTGGAAATAGGCAAGTTGAGTTATTTGTTAATGGAGTATCCCAAGGCACTTCAATTCCATTTGATAATTTCAATGAACAAATTTTTACAGTTAACAATATTAATATATCAGGTAATATTGTAATTGAAATTAGAAATATAACAAGCAAACAAGTTATTATAGATGACATAAATTGGACTGGATATACAGCTGGTCCGAATATCTCACTTTCAGAAACTTCTATTTCTGGATTAAATTATATACAAGGCAACGGACCATCTACTGCACAATTTTTTGAAGTTTCTGGAACAAATCTTGATGGTAGCAATGTTATTGTGACTTCCCCGACCAACTTTGAAATTTCAAATTCTGAATTTGGAACATACAGCAATAGTATTACACTTAATGCATTTGACGGAACTTCTACACCAATTTGGGTAAGAATGCAATCTGGTTTAGTATTTGGAAATTATAATGGAATTTTAGAAATTTCGGGAGGTGGGGCTTCTCAGGTAGATTTGCCAGTTGACGGGAACGTGACGGGTGAAATAATCGTTCAACAAGATTTTGATAGCAGTGCACCAGAATGGAATTACACCAACGACGTTGTTTTTTTCGATGATTCCTGGGGAACAGCATTTTATGGATTAATTGATGAAAGTTTAGCGAGCCCACTGGACAATACAAATTTCACAGGAAACATACTTGGTGAAAACGATTTACAATCAACTAATGGAACTAATGGAATAGCTACTGTATCCTTTGAAAATATCAATATTTCTGGCTATACGAATGTTCAACTGAGTTTTGATTATCAGTTTGTAAATTATAATGCAAATGATGATGAAGGCAGCTATGAAATTTTTGAAAATGAAATGGGGCAAGGTCAAGTTTTTTTGGCTGATGGCTCAATTCCAACATTAGAAAATACAGGCGGTAATGAGTCTGTTTTTATTTCATCCGGTATAAATGAAATTGCGCTAAATTACCTATTAGAAAACGACGGTAATACTGGATATTCAGGTATTGACAATATTCAATTAACTGGTTTAGCAAATGATACAGACACTCAAATAAATCCTCCAACAACACAAGTAGCAGTTGGGGATATCGTCGTAGATCAAGCAACTAATGCTACAAATTCAGTGCCTGTCTTTAAGTTTGATGTTCAAGACATAGGTGGCGATGGACTTGTCACAGAATTAACACATATCAGAATAATTCCAGGCTCAAATAATACAGCTAATTGGGGTGATGTTATTGCAGGCATTAGGTTAGAGGGTAATGGCAATAACGTTTCTCAAGGTGACCAAATTCCAACCATAGAAAATGACGAAATCATTATTGAGGTGACCACCAATAATGGTGAATTGACTATCAATAATAACGATTCTAAAGAATTTACAATAAGTGTCTTTTTAGATCCCAATTTTGCCGTTGAAGGTGAAGTTATACAGATGGCCATAGATGATAGTAATGACCATTTTTTTGTTAATCCTTCTGGCTCTATGATGTCTAGAAACATAACTGGATTTGAAGGAACTGAACATACTATTCAAATTGAAGGAAACAAACTGGAATTTATCATCGATCCTTCTACTACAATTATTAATGAGGCGATGAGTGCGGTAGAAGTGGCTTATACTGATAATCTTGGGAATATTGATACAGACTTTACAAACCAAGTTATTATTTCATCTTCTGGTACATTGACTGGCGACCCAATAAGTATTAACGCAATTGATGGTATAGCCAGCTTTTCGAGTCTTATTCATACAGTTTTAGGAAATAATCTAACCCTCACAGCGTCTTCTGTTGGTGAGAGCGATATTGTCAGTCCAAGTTTTAACATAATTGCTATGCCGGAATTGTTTATTTCAGAGGTTGCAGATCCTTTTGATGATTTTGATGGAAGATTTGTAGAATTATATAATGCTGGAACAACAATGATTAATTTTGATAGTCAAGATTATTTTTTAGCTAGACAAGCAAATGCAGGTTCAGTTTTTGCAATTAAATTAAACGGCACTATTGAAGCTAAGGGATATTTTATAATTGGAAAGGATACAGATTTTAATAATTTATATGGCTTCAATCCTGACAACACTGATTTAGCAGATCCAGCAACTGTTTCTGGTAATGGAGATGATTCTTATTTTATCAGTAAGAATGGTCCAGCAGGTAATGGAACGGCGCTAAAAAATTCTAGGATAGATATTTATGGTGTTTTAGAAGTTGACGGAACCGGAGAGAGTTGGGAATATTTGGACTCAAGAGCTTACAGAAACAATCCAACAGTCAAAAATGCAAGTACTTCTTGGAATATAAACGAATGGACTGTTGAATTTCCTTCAACTGCAAATGTAGCTGACATGACACCAGGCTATGGCGATAACGATTATGTGTATAATGGTAGTTGGACAAACATTGGCTTAGGTGATCCAAATTCGACAACACCTACAAATGCTCAAAATATATTTGTGCGTTCAGGTACGGTTTCATTAACCCAGGATACTACTATCGGCGATTTAGTCGTTCGCTCCGAAGGAGAATTGATCTTAGCTCCAAATGTAAAACTCGCCGTCAATGGAGACATCGTAAATGAAGGGACTATTATTTTTGACAGTGATGCAACAGGAACAGCGGTTTTAGAACCCTTGCCAACTACCTCCAGGGTTGTAGGCAATGGCTTTGAGGTTAGGCGTTTTATTCCAATTGTTCAAGCTCCGACTCCTAAAAGAGCATTCCGTTATTTATCTTCGAGTGTTACTACGACAAGCACGATAAATGAGAATTGGCAGGAAGGGGCTATAACCGGAGATTTTAACCCAAATCCTACATTTGGTACACATATCACAGGCGGTATTGTAAATGGTACAGTTGGTGTGGTAGATGGTGATGGATTTGATGAAACTTCAACAGGAAACCCTTCAATGTGGTCATGGAATGAGAGTATTCAAGATTGGGCATCAATACCCAACACTATGCCAAAAACTTTTAATGTTGGCGATGCCTATGCGGTGTTGATAAGAGGTGACCGCTCAGCATCATTAAATAGCAACACTTTAGCAGGACCATCAACCACTCTAAGAACCACAGGACAAATCCATGTAGGTGATTTTGAGGTTACTGGTTTGTCAAATACAATTGGACATTTTAATTTAGTCGGTAACCCTTATCAATCGCAAGTTAATTTAAAGCAATTGCTGGACAGTTCAAATTCTAATTCACAAGATCTGAATGAACAATTTGTTTATATATGGGATCCCACATTAGGGACCTTAGGAGGATATGCAACAATAGATATAACTAGTGTGGGCGGGAATCCTGTGCCAGTGTCTTCTGATGCAAATGAATACTTACAACCCCAACAAGCTTTTTTTGTGGAAACAGATGGAACTAATCCACAACTTACTTTTAGTGAAGGTGATAAAAACAACGGAACCGGTCAAACTGCCGTATTTAGTGAGGAAACACCAAATTTTTCAGTTTTAGATCTAACCTTAAAGTCCGATGACAACAGAACTTATGATGGTCTAAGACTGGTTTATGGCCCGGATTATTCAAATGGCATAGATCAAATGGACGCCACCAAATTCTGGAACTATACCGATAATATGTGTATTCTGTCCAACAACAGCTACCTCAGTGTTGAAAAGAGAAACATACCTTCCGGCAACGAAGAAACCACATTGAACTTATTTGGCTTTAGTTTAAACCAATACCATATTGAAGGGCGTTTTTACGCCGATGATCCGTCGTTTAGCATATATCTGAAAGACCATTATACCGGACAAACTTCGGAGATATTACCGAATATTAACTTTAGTTATGCCTTCTCTTTTGATCCCGGCATCCCTGAAACCATGGCAACAAATCGTTTTAGTCTACAGTATGGTCATACCACGCTTGCAGTGAATAGCCACAATTTTGGAGACGGATTCAGCCTCTATCCTAACCCAAATTCAAACGGTAATTTCAGCATCATGACAACCCAATTGAGCGGTGATGTACAGGTTGAAATTTTAAACCTTTTAGGTCAGCAGGTTTTTGTTCAAAACCTGACTGTTGAAGGACAGCAAGTGAACGTCACGGCTGAAAACCTTTCAAGCGGTATTTATGTGGTGAAACTTTCTCAGGCTGGGCAGATATTTAGTACCAAACTCATGGTCGAATAAAACAGACATATTTTATTTTTTTGAAGATATCTATAAACCTTAAGGACCGGTCATTCTGAATTCATTTCAGAATTATGGTCTAGTATTGACTTAAATGATGAACGTCATTGCCAGCCTATGGAAATTTTTCAAAATTTATTTAATGGTTTGTGACGTTTTGAGGAGTAAAAATCAGGTCTCTTCCCTCAGAGGGAAGACAGGAGATGGGTGTTTTTCAGTAGCAATTTAATCCCAAAATAACACCTTTTGCCTATCGGCATTTCCACTTCGATTAACTCAGCGCAATGCCTCAAAGGGAAAGCTAACAAATAAATTTAAGATATTGTAATACAAACAGCTAAATAAAAACGTCATTAGTAGGAAGTATGACGAAGCCATCTTTTTTAAAATAAATGAAATACTAATTATAAGCTAGAACTATAAAAAATGAGATGACTTCAACCATTATCATGGTTTCGTAATGACGTGAATGATAATCATCATTGCTGCTTGTCCCGACTCGAATTAATGAGAGATTCGGGAAGGAAGTATGACGAAGCCCTCTTTTTTAAAAAAAGGAACGATAATTGGTGCTTTTTAAAAATAATTGACTTAGGCATATAATTAATAATATTAAATGTTTGATATTGTGTATTTTAACTATGAAATTACTCTCTGTGTAGCTTTGGGTCTTCCCTGAGTTACTCTGTGTTATAGCTATACCACAAAGGAAAAACTAAGAAAGCACAGAGTTTCGCAGAGTTATATTCATTCTTATTAATTGGAAATCAAACTAA
>CAJXVZ010000106.1 GCA_913062845.1 uncultured Psychroflexus sp. | reverse complement strand
ATTCTGGCGTTCTGAATTTTGTTCAGAAAACACACTGGGGATGGTTGTTTTTCCAAACTGAAGGGTCGTTTTAATACCAAAAAGACTTTGAGATCCTTGTATTAATGAGGAGTTTAATGGCATGTTAACATTACCAACTTGTATATCCTGAAGGATTGTGTCTTCGTCCAGGTCCGGTGTTGGATCATACTGTAAACGGATTTGGTTTTGAAAATCGAAGGTTGACTGTGTATCAAATTGCGCATCGACTGTAAGTCTCGTACCGACCTGCGCATTCAAACTTAACCTTATGGCCTGATTAAAATCAAATGATAAGTTACTTTGATTACGGGGTGATAGCACAGGATTGTCTTGTTTTGAGTACAAAACGCCCAAATCGATTCCTACTGTACCTTGTGGATTGACTTCAATTTGGTTTCCACCAAAGATTGTTCTGAACAGTCCGTTATTTACATAAAAAATAGGCAGGAGGTTGTCCTGGTTTTCCTCATCTTTTCCGCTTACGGCATCTGTTTTTTGCTTAAAGTAAGCCATCATTTGCTCTCTCAAGACTAATTTCTCATACTCTTCCCGGGTTAACACCAGCGGATAAATGGTGTTAACATCCCCGATTTTTTCTGTGTAAATGTATCGGTCTGTAAGCCTGTCGTATGTATACTTGGATTGTATGCTCTGCGGATTTTTCATGCTTAGCGAACCAAGTGTAAACCCTGTTTTGGTAGAATCTGCCGGAGTGTCATCTTCCTGACCCAACATAAAACCATAGCTCAATAATGCTATGAAGAGCAATGTAGTTTTTGAGAATAGTAGTGATTTTAAAACTTTAAGTATTATCAACTTATCTATAAGTTTTTGAGAGCTGTTTTTATGATGTCTTCGATGCTAGCCTCAGGGTTAGTTTTTAATATTTTTCGTACTGATTTTTCAGCCTGTTTTTTAGTGTAACCCAAGGTTACTAATGCAGATAACGCCTCAGTTTTATTCGTATTGTTTTGTAGAGGTAAAACTTCACCAGAATGCTCAACTTTTGTGATCTTATCTTTTAAATCGACAATAACACGCTGTGCTGTTTTTAAACCAATGCCTTTCACACTTTTTATGGTTTCTACATCACCGCTGGCAATGGCATCAACGACTTCCTGAGGAGAAAGTGAAGAAAACATCATTCTTGCGGTAGAAGCGCCAATACCCGAAACACTTAATAATTTAACAAAGACCTCCTTTTCAGATTTACTCATAAAACCATAAAGGATCTGAGCATCTTCTCTAACCTGAAGATAGGTGTATATACTTATGGTTTCATCAGGAGGTAAATTGCCGTAGGTGTACAACGAAATATTAACTTCATATCCAACACCATTACATTCCACAACAATCTGAGTAGGCGATTTTTCAACAAGCCGACCCTTTAAAAAGTTAATCATAAATAAACGTTAAGGGCCTCAAAAGTAATAAAATTATTGGAAGTAAAAGCCAATAAATCTGAATTAAAGACACTGTCAATTATAGCCTCTCAATTATCATAAAAAACTAAATTTCAATTTTATATATTCGATTTTCATTATATTTACAATAGAATTAAATACCATGAAATATTTTAAATCATTTACGCTGTTAATTTTGTTTGCCTTTATTTTAAGTTCTTGTGACGAAGAAGATGAAATCACCACAGTAGATTTTAACCAGACGATTACGACAACACTTAATGTAGATCTGCCAGATGACTCCCAAGGCGTACCTGCAACTTTTACTGAGGTCAATACGATAGACTTTAGCACCGTCCAGCAGATTCAGGATAATATTGATGATATCCAGAACGCTGAAATTGATGCCCTCAGTTATGAAATTGACAATTACTCAAGTCCGGTCAATGTCATGGCCAGCAATGCTACGCTTAGTTTTGATAATACCACAATACAATTACCCGATATCGATTTGCAGCAGGCGGATAACAATAACAGTGTTTTTCCTATTGACGATCCCGTAGTATTGGCTGCTATTGAAAACGCTTTGCAAAGCAACAATACGGTTACAACCGTTACTTTAAATGCCACTTTAAGCTCAACCCCGGTGTATTTTGAGGTTATTTTTTATCTTGATGTGACTGTAACAGCTTCGGGTGATTAAAAAAAGTTTAGTTTTTAATGTTTCAATATTTTAAGAGTAACAGCGTTTTCACCACTGATTATTCTTACAAAATATACGCCTGAATTTAAAGAGGCGATATCCATAAAATCGCCAACCTTTGAAACCCACCTTACTTTTTGCCCTGAAATATTATAGATTTCAGCTTTGTCTATGTTGATTTGTCTGGGGTTGTCAAACCATAATTTATCCTGGGCTGGATTAGGGTAAACGGCTATGGCAGTTAGATTTTTAAAATCATTGACAGACAAACTGCATGTAGATGAAAATTGATAATCTCTATAAACATAACCATTTTGATCTGGTTGAGGTGTTATGATGTTCCATGTGTTATATGGGTATTGATTTGACGAAGCCGCTTGAGCAGTACTTACATTGATACACACTGTATATGTGCTAGGTGGATCCCAGTATTCATGAGATAAATCTATAGTAAGATTTTCGTAATTTGAATTAGGGTTATCTAAATTGATGGAATTAATTTGAAAGCTTGTTACTAAACTTATATATTCCAGGTTATCAAGATTGCTAAAATCTAAGTATGGTATTTGAATAAATGGACCGACATCAAAACTTCCTGTATCCGCACGAAAATCTTTTAAATTTGTGTTTGAATTAAATACATCTGATTGTTCCTCTTGTAGAAGAACAGTCAAATTTGTTAAATTAAGAATTTCAAGTGCTGTGAAATCTTCAATGCCAGTAAAATCGGTTATTATACCACCATTATAAAAAAATGAATCGTACAAATTTGAAAAATCCAATTCCACAACATTCTCAATATCCGCAGTTAAAACATGTCCATTGACAACACCATCACTATCAATATTCAAATCAATCAAGGCTTGCTCAAAATTTGGATCTGGAATGGCGGTGGTTTGGGCTGTTGATGTTTGTATATAAAACACCATAACAAATATAAAAGGAAGCCTGGTTAATTTCATTTCATGTTGACTTATGTGGTGACTAAAAAGTATTCTAAAATATATGTTAAATATACAGAATAAATTCAGTTAGCCCTTAAAATCTCATGATAACTTCCGCTTTGCCTTTTGCTGCGCATCAACCGCTGCCACGGCAGACATATTCACCATTTCTTCAACACTGGCACCCAATTGAAACACATGTGCCGGTTTGTCTAAGCCCATTAAAATCGGTCCGATAGAATCGGCAGTGTTCAGTTCTTTCAACAGTTTGTAAGTGCCGTTGGCGGCATCTAAGTTAGGATAGATCAGCGTATTGACTTCCTTATCCTTTAGTTTGCTAAAAGGAAAATTTTTATGTCTAAGTTTTCTGTTTAAAGCAAAATCCACCTGAAGTTCGCCATCTACTTTAATGTGTGGGTAATGTTTGTGCAGATACTTTACAGCATCACCAATTTTTTGTGCACTGGGGTGGTTTGAGGAACCAAAATTACTGTAGGATACCAAAGCCACGTGTGGCTCTATACCAAACATTTTTACAGTGTATGCTGTCATTTGGGCTATTCTGGCCAATTCCACTGCATTGGGTTCTATATTTATGGAGGTATCACTTATAAATATTGGCCCTTTGGCGGTATTCATCAGGTTTGTCGCCGCAATTTTATTAATACCTTTTTCCTTACCAATGATTTCCAGTATGGGTTTCAGAACAGTGGCGTAAGCTCTTGAATAACCGGAAAGCATGGCGTCTGCATCACCTTCTACCACCATCATGGCTGCAAAGTAATTACGCTCGCGCATCAGTTTTTCGGCTTCATAAAGGGTGATTCCTTTGCGTTGTCTTTTCTCCCATAAGGTTTTGGCATACTTCTTCAAATCAGGGATCTGCTTGTCAGATTTCGGATCGATGATACTGATGTGCTCACTGTCAAAGTCCAGCTCTTCCATTAACTCTAAAATGACTTCTCTTCTTCCTAATAAAACAGGAATGGCTATCCTTTCTTCGTAGACTTGTTGCGCAGCCTTGAGCACGTCTATCTGATCTGCTTCTGCATACACAATGCGTTTCAAACTGGATTTGGCACGTCTCATCAGAAGCCTGGTGATCTTATCTTCATTGCCCATACGTTCCAAAAGGCTGGATTTGTAGGCGTTCCAGTCTTTTATTGCTTTTCTGGCCACACCACTTTCAATGGCAGCTTTAGCAACAGCAGGAGGGACTTCACCGATCAATCTGGGATCAAAGGGTTTTGGGATGATATAGTCCGTGCCAAACTGAAGTTTGGTTTCGCTGTAAGCGATATTAACTTGTTCAGGTACGGGTTTTTTGGCTAAGTCTGCTAAGGCCTTTACAGCGGCCATTTTCATTTCTTCATTAATTTTCGTTGCCTCTACATCGAGTGCACCCCGAAAAATAAAAGGAAATCCAAGCACATTATTTACCTGGTTGGGAAAGTCCGAACGACCTGTAGCCATGATCACGTCCTTACGGGTTTTGATCGCCAGGTCATAGTCAATTTCCGGGTCCGGATTGGCCATGGCAAATACAATTGGGTTGTCATTCATGCTTTTCAGCATTTTTGGAGTTACCAGATTGGCAACAGATAGTCCTAAAAATACATCACTGCCATTCATGGCGTCTGCCAAAGACTCGTAAGATTGGTCTGTTGCAAATTCCATCTGACGCTCAGTGACTCCTTTGGTGTTTTTGGTGATGGCGCCTTTGCTGTTAAACATGACGATGTTTTCTTTTTTTGCCCCCAGAAGAACATAGAGTTTTGTACAGGCAATGGCTGCCGAGCCGGCACCGGATACAACGATCTTCACGTCTTCAATTTTTTTATCAGCCAGTTCCAAGGCATTGAGGAGTGCTGCTGAAGAAATGATGGCCGTACCATGTTGGTCGTCATGCATGATAGGTATATCAAGCTGGTCTTTAAGTTTGTCTTCAATCTCAAAAGCTTCAGGCGCTTTAATGTCCTCTAAATTGATGCCTCCAAAGGTTGGCGCAATATTTTTTACGGTTTCGATGAATTTTTTTGGATCTTCTTCATCAATTTCAATATCAAAAACATCGATATCGGCAAATATTTTAAAAAGTAAAGCTTTACCTTCCATAACCGGTTTTGAAGCTTCAGGCCCAATATTGCCCAGGCCTAAAACGGCTGTTCCGTTTGAAATTACACCTACCAGATTTCCTTTGTTGGTATAATTGTAAACTTTTTGTTTGTCTTTATCTATTTCCTTGCAAGGTATGGCAACACCAGGCGAATAGGCCAGGCCTAAATCGTATTGCGAACTGTATTTTTTTGTAGGAATAACTTTGGTTTTTCCCGGGCGAGGATGCTCGTGGTAATTTAAAGCTGCTTTTTCCAATTTTTTCTTTTCTGTCATCTTTAAGATTTAAAATATTCTAAGGCATAATCCAGTCTTTTCAGGACGTCTTCTTTGCCAAGAATGGCTATGATTGCAAACACATCCGGGCCTTTCATGTCTCCTACAAGTGAAAGTCGGAGGGGTTGCATGACCTTGCCAAAACCAATGTCCTGACGCTGTATCCATTCTTTTATCGCAGGTTGAACAGAGGCTTTTGAAAAATCTTTTTGCTCAGAAATAAGGTGCCTTAAATCCAAAATGATTTCACTGGTATCTTCTTTCCAGGCTTTTTTTGCAACCTTGGGGTTCAATTCTGTCGGGCTTTCAAAAAAGAAATAACCTTCTTCCCAAAAATCCTGAATAAAGTCGATACGTTCCTTTAAAATGCTGGTGATATCAAAAAGATATTCATAAGAAGCTTCAATCTTTTTTTCTTCTTTTAACCAGGTTTGAAAGGCTTCAGTTAAGGTCTTTTCATCTACTTTTTGAATATACTGGTGCTGAAACCATCTGGTTTTTTCAGGGTCAAATTTAGCACCTGCTTTGTGAACTCTGGACAAATCAAATTTTTCAATGAGCTCTTCCAGACTAAAAATTTCCTGATCAGAACTGTCGTTCCATCCCAGAAGGGCCAACATATTTACAACGGCTTCCGGTAAATAGTGGTCTTCTCTGTAGCCGGCAGAGATATTACCTGACTTTGGGTCTTTCCATTCTAAGGGGAAAACCGGAAATCCGTGTTTTTCGCCGTCTCTTTTACTTAATTTGCCTTTTCCGTTTGGTTTCAAAATAAGTGGCAGATGAGCAAATTCGGGGGCTTTCCAACCGAAAGCATCGTATAGTAAAATATGTAAAGCCAGTGATGGCAGCCATTCTTCACCTCTGATCACATGGGTGATTTGCATGAGATGATCGTCTACAATGTTGGCCAGGTGATAGGTAGGCATACCATCGCTTTTGAATAAAATTTTATCATCCAGGGCATCTGTACGCACCTGAATATTTCCGCGAATGGTATCGCTGATGAGCAATTGTTTAGCCAGAGGCATTTTGAACCTTATGACGTAAGGATGACCTTCTTCCAGATATTCTTCGAGTTCTT
>CAJXVZ010000105.1 GCA_913062845.1 uncultured Psychroflexus sp. | reverse complement strand
CTTAAATACGAATATGGATTAAAGCAAACCATCAAAAACACTGAAACAGCTAAGAAGCTAACAGAACAAGCAGTTTATATTTACAACAATTTAAGAACACACTGTAGCCTTAATTATAGGAAACCAGCAGAAGTACATTTAAACCCTGACATCAAATACAAATCATATCGAAAAAATAGCGTAATTTTACCTGAATTAAAAATATAAGCCTTTAGCAGAAAGTTATTCTAATTTTTTTTGGGCCCATTCAAAAGGCTCAGAAAAAAAATTGGAAATAACTTTTGGTCGGACAAGAAATCAATAACCAAAAAAGGTCAACCTATATCAGTATAATACAAACCGAACTCTTAATAAACATAAGAATTCGGTTTTAATATGTAAGAGTTTAAGATATTATTTATCAAAACGATCTAAATTCATAACTTTTGTCCAAGCCTTAACAAAATCTGTTACAAATTTATCTTTTGCATCTTCACTTGCGTACACTTCTGCTATTGCTCTTAGTTCTGAATTAGATCCAAAAATTAAATCTGCTCTTGAAGCATACCAAACAGTTTTATTCGTTTCTCTATCTTTTACTGCAAATCCTTCTTTAACACTATCAACAGCTTCCCACTTATACTTCATATCAAGTAAATTTACAAAGTAGTCGTTTTCAAGTGAGTTTTTATTAGCGGTCATGATACCTATTTCAGAGTAATTGTAGTTAGCACCCATAGTTTTCATACCACCCATTAATACTGTCATCTCTGGAATAGTTAAAGTCAATAACTGTGCTTTGTCAATTAACAATTGCTCGGTTGTTAAAGTATATTGTCCTTTTTTGTAATTTAAGAAACCATCTGCCATAGGCTCTAATAAATTAAAAGATTCAATGTCTGTTTGGTTTTGTAATGCATCCATTCTTCCTGGATTAAATGGCACCTCAACATTACGCCCAGCATTTTTTGCTGCTTTTTCTACTCCAACATTACCAGCTAATACAATTAAGTCTGCCATTGAAACCTTTTTGTTTTTATTTTTTTTATTGAAATCTGCTTGAATTTTAGCCAATGCTTTTTCTACTTTAATTAAATGTTCTGAATTATTAATTCCCCAACTTCTTTGAGGTTCTAATAAAATACGAGCACCATTTGCACCTCCTCTTCTATCCGAATTTCGATAGGTTGCTGCAGAAGACCAAGCGGTTACTACCATTTCTTGAATAGATAAACCAGAGTTTTCTATCTCATTTTTTAACCTAGTAATATCCTTTTCATCAACAAGCTCGTGATTTACTTTAGGAATTGGATCTTGCCAAATAAATTCATCCTTTGGTAGTTCTGGTCCTATATAAGAGGTACTTGGCCCCATATCTCTATGCGTCAACTTAAACCATGCTTTTGCAAATGCTTTTTCAAATTCTTCTGGATTTTCATAGAATCGCCTCGCTATTTTTTCATAAGCTGGGTCAAACCTAAAGGCCAAATCTGTAGTTAACATAGTCGGTTTGTGTTTAACATTAGGATCAAAGGCATCTGGAATAAAATTCTTATCGCCTTTAGCTACCCATTGGTGAGCTCCTGCAGGACTTTTTGTTAGTTCCCATTCATTTTCAAAAAGAATTTTAAAAAACCCATGATTCCATTCTGTTGGCTTACCTGTCCAAGTTACTTCAAGACCTGAGGTTATGGCATCTTTCCCTTTACCAGTGCCATAGGTACTTTTCCAACCCAAACCTTGCTCTTCAATTCCAGCTGCTTCAGGGTCATATCCTACATGACTAGCAGGTCCTTTTCCATGCGTTTTTCCAAAGGTATGCCCACCTGCATTTAGGGCAGTTGTTTCTTCATCATTCATACCCATTCTAGCAAATGTTTCTCGAATAGCCTTGGCTGCTTCTAGCGGATCAGGATTACCTCCAGGTCCTTCTGGGTTTACATATATAAGCCCCATTTGCGTTGCTGCTAGCGGATTTTCTAATTCGCCATTATTATGCCTTACATCTTCTAACCATTTGGTTTCTGATCCCCAATACACATCACTTTCTGGCTCCCATACATCTTCTCTACCTCCTGCAAAACCTATGGTTTGAAAGCCCATAGATTCTAGTGCAACATTTCCTGTTAAAATCATTAAATCTGCCCAAGAAATTTTATTACCATATTTTTGTTTAATTGGCCAAAGTAACCTTCTTGCTTTATCTAAATTTGCATTGTCTGGCCAACTATTAAGTGGAGCAAAACGTTGCTGTCCTGCTCTAGAACCTCCACGACCATCACCAGATCTATATGTACCTGCACTATGCCACGCCATCCTTATAAAAAGTGGTCCGTAATTACCGAAATCTGCTGGCCACCAATCTTTTGAATCGGTTAATACTTTTTCAATGTCTTTTTTTAATTGAAAATAATCCAATGTTTGGAAGGCTTTGGCATAATCAAACTTTTCTCCCATAGGGTTGGATTCTACGCCATTTTGACGTAGCACACTTAAGTCTAGTTGATTTGGCCACCAATCTTTGTTACTTGGAGCATTCATTGCCTTTTCACGTAACATGGTTGTTTCTGTTTTCTCTTTTTTTGAACCATGTCCCAGTGGGCATTCTTGAGCTTTTACATTACTGTAAAAAACCATTATTACTAAAAAACTTATTAATTTTTTCATGACTTTTATTTTTTAATTATTGTATCTAAAACCAAATCTTTGTCTAGTTTTTTGGTACAGAAAAACCAATCTTTACAATCTAATTCCTCATCATTTTCCATTCTGTCTTTTGCAACCCCACAAGAACCCGCGGGAGAAACAATTACATCATCGTCGGGTTCCCAATCTGCCGGAGTAGCAACATTGAATTCATCTGATGTTTGAAGTGCAATTAATGTTCTGTAAATTTCTTTGAAATTTCTACCCGTACTTAAAGGGTAATATAAAATAGTACGGATTACTCCTTTAGGGTCAATAAAGAAAACGGCTCTTACAGCTTGAGTAGTACTTTCTCCAGGCTGAATCATACCATATTTTTTAGCAACATTCATAGAAATATCTTCAATCAAAGGAAAATTAACTTCAATATCTTTCATTTCTTTGTATTCTATTTTTTCTTTGATAGTTCTCAACCATGCAATATGACTATATAAACCATCAATGGACAGCCCTATTAATTCGCAATTTGCTTTTTTGAAATCCTCATGCATTAGAGCAAATGTCATAAACTCAGAAGTACATACAGGCGTAAAATCTGCAGGATGACTAAATAGAATTGTCCATTGTCCTCTGTAGTCACTTGGGAAATTAATATCTCCTTGTGTTGTTTTTGCTGTAAATTCTGGTGCATTATCTCCAATTCTTGGCATAAATACTTGTTGATGTTCTTGTGTTTCCATTATTTATATTTTTTAATGATTAATTTATATTGCGAATATCAGATGAATTCATATATTTACCAAGACAATAATATCTATAAAAGATATTGACATCATCAATAATTGAAATTATGAATATCCAACAGTTAGAATATATAGTAGCATTAGATAATTTTAAAAATTTTAGTAAAGCCGCAGCGTCTTGTTATATTACCCAAGCTACTCTAAGTACAATGGTAAAAAGGCTTGAAGAGGAACTTGATATTGTAATATTTGATAGAAAAACAAACCCAATAATTACAACAGAGTGTGGTTTGGAAATTGTTAATGAAGCAAAAAAGGTGCTTTTTCATACCGATAAAATTAAACGAATGCCTTCGGAACTAAAAGGGGAAATAGAAGGCGAACTCACAATTGGAATTATCCCTACTATTGCGGGGAATTTATTGCATAGGATATTGCCAAAGTACATTAAAAAATATCCGAAATTAAAAATAAATATTCAAGAGCTTACCACAGAATATATTGAGGAAAAATTAAAAAATGGACAATTAGATGTAGGAATTGTTTCAACACCCTTAATAAAAGAAGAGTTAGAAGAAAATATATTATATTATGAAAAACTTAAAGTTTATGGTAATATCAATCAAAATAAAATAAAGTTTTTAAAGCCTAAAGATATAATTGCAGAAAAAGTATGGTTAATGGAAAAGGGAAATTGTATTACTGACCAAATAATAAATGTGTGTTCATTAAAAAATATACCAAGTAACCCAAACCTAAATTTTCAGCCGAATTCTTTTGATAGCCTTTTAAATATGGTTAACAACCTTAAAGGAATTACATTAATTCCAGAATTATACTTTTTAGACTTGCCAAATGAAAGGAAAAAATTAGTGAAAGATTTTGTTTCTCCTCACCCTGTAAGAGAAGTGAGTTTAATCTTTCATAGACCTTATGCAAAATTAAGACTCATTGAATCTTTAAAAAATGAAATTATTGAAGAAATTAAGCCAATATTAGAAACAAGTATGCTAAAAAACAGTGAAATGATTATAGCTAAATTTTAAATACTACGCCCAACCTTGTATAAAAATAATAGCGGTTTTATCGCTAAAACGAAAATTAGTAAATATAAAATAAACCTGTGTTTAACCGAAAAGTAAGCGTTTCAAAATCCGCTACTATTCTTATACGAGACCGTTAACGGTAATGTAAAACCACTCGACATAAAGACCAATAATTAAACAATGAACGATAGCATTTTAATAAAGAATACAACCATTATGAATGAAGGACAATTATTTATTTCAGATGTTCTTTTGTCAGATGGACTGATTCAAAAAATTGGAAATATTGAACCTAAACCGAACCAAAAAATAATTGACGGAACAGGGAAACACTTGTTCCCAGGAATCATTGACGGACAAGTGCATTTCAGAGACCCAGGACTCACGCATAAAGGAGATTTATATACCGAAAGTAAAGCCGCTATTGCAGGTGGAGTGACTTCCTTTATTGATATGCCAAATACAGTTCCGAATACACTGACCGTTGAACGCCTAAAAGAAAAGTTTGAAATTGCTTCCAAAAAGTCTTTAGCGAATTACTCGTTTTTTCTTGGTGTCAATGGAGATAACATTGATGAAGTAATTAAGACCGACACAAGCCAATTTATTAGTGTGTCTGATGACGGCTTGTACTTTACAAAAAAAGGAAATCTACTTGCCGACAATCCAGAGACAATGGAAAAACTGTTTGCTAACTGCAAGTCAATAATTGCCATTCATTCAGAAAAAGAAGAAATTGTAGAAGAAAACGAAAAGATTTTTAAAGAGAAGTTTGGCGAAAATATACCCGCCAAATACCATCCAATCATTAGAAACACTCAAGGATGTTATGAAGCCACAAAACAAGCTATTGAATTAGCTAAAAAACACAATGCTCGCTTACATATTCTTCACTTGACCACAGAAGCTGAAACACACTTGTTTCAAAATGACATACCATTAACAGAGAAAAAAATAACGACAGAAGTTTCTGTTCACCACCTATGGTTTTCGCACAAAGATTATGACCGATTGGGTATGCTGATTAAATGGAACCCAGCCATAAAAACCGAACAAGACAAACAAGGATTATTGACCGCTTTACTTGACGACAGAATAGATATAATTACAACTGACCACGCACCACATACTTTGGAAGAAAAAGAGCAACCTTACTTTCAATCAATGTCAGGAGCACCAATGGTTCAGCATTCTTTGAATTGTATGTTGGAATTTTACAAACAAAACCTCATTTCATTAGAGAAAATAATTGAGAAGATGTGTCATAATCCTGCGATTCTCTACAAGATGACCAAAAGAGGATTTATAAGAGAAGGATATTATGCCGACTTGACATTGGTTGACTTGAATAGTAAATGGACAGTAACTAAAGATAATTTACTTTATAAATGTGGTTGGTCACCATTGGAAGGAACGACTTTTCAAACGGAAATCAAACAGACCTTTGTGAACGGAAATTTAGTTTATGATAACGGCATTTGGAATGAGAAAACAAAAGGAATACAAATAGAATTTAGCAACGAGTAGAATACTAAAAACCTTAAAATACTATGTTTGAAGGTAGAGACTTAATAATAGCTACAAAACACAAAAAAGAAAAAGTCCTTGCTCCAATATTGGAGCAAGGACTTGGTGTAAATTGTTTCCTTCCAGAATATTTTGATACAGATACCCTAGGTACTTTCACGGGAGAAGTTGAGAGAGAACTTGACCCTGTATCCACAGTAAGGCAAAAATGCTTGATGGCAATGGAAGTAAGTAACTGCGATTTGGGAGTGGCAAGTGAAGGTTCTTTTGGTCCACATCCTACTTTATTTTTTGCAAATTCAGATGAAGAGTTTTTAATTTTTATTGACAAAACCAATGACTTAGAGATTATTGTAAGAGAACTAAGTTTAGAAACTAATTTCAATGGTAGCGAAATTAAAAATGAACAAGAGCTACTCGAATTCGCTAGAATGACAAAATTCCCTTCGCACGCATTAATACTTCGTAAAACAAAAACTGAGAAAATAGGAATAGTTAAAGGTCTTGCAAATGAAGAAGAGCTAAAAATAACATTTAATCGAATATTAGAAAAATATGGTAGTGTATATGCAGAAACAGATATGAGAGCAATGTATAACCCAAGTCGTATGAATATAATTCAGAATGCTGCTAAAAAATTGATTGACAAGGTTAATTCCTTTTGTCCGCAATGCAATGCCCCAGGTTTTGGAGTAACAGATGCGAAAAAAGGGTTAGAATGTAGTTTATGTGGTTTACCTACCAATTCTATCTTAAGCTACATTTACACCTGTCAGAAATGTTATTTTAAAAATGAAAAGTTGTACCCACATAGAAAAATGACCGAAGACCCTATGTATTGTAATTATTGTAATCCATAGAAAAAATCATAAGATAGAATTAAAAATGATATAAACACTACCGCTAACAATGTATATAAAAAAATAGGCGGATTAATGCTAAATTCAAAGGTTTTGGCTCGTATTAAAGGTTGTACTTACCGAATGTTTCCTGCTTAGAAATTGCCTACTTTTCATATACTAACCGTTGTGAGTAATTCAAAAAAATTGGATTTTCCTGAAATAGGTTGACTAAAAATTAAACCATTAATTATAGTCACTTATGAAATCAAAAAAAAAAACCTGGCGAAAAAAAACCTACCAAAAAGTAACTTTAGAAACCAAATTATTGGTCGTTGACCAAATTGTGAACGGTCAG
>CAJXVZ010000104.1 GCA_913062845.1 uncultured Psychroflexus sp. | reverse complement strand
CAAAAAACCAGCTCTGAAATATGAATATGCTTTGAATACCAGTCAGATAACTTTATTCTGATTAATCGAACTCAGGTTGATAATAAAATATGGCTGCATCCCATTTACTTTCTTTGAACCAACCATCTCCTTTGCTAATAAGTGATAATGCCAACTTGTTTTTATCATCATCTTCTTTATTTAAGGTTTTCATTAAGTGCTTTTGATCATTGGTATAAAGGTCAAACAGGAAGAAAAGCATAAAAAGTAAACAAATCAAAGATATGAAACCTATAAATAGCTTTTTTTTATTTGAAGCCTGCTTGGTTTCCTTTTGTATTTTTCTTAATAATTCAGGTGTAGCTTTTTTACTTTTAAATGGTTCCTTTTTTGTTTCGTAAGTGCCTTTGTCAATACTTAAAAATGATTTTTCCTTTTCAAATCGGCTTTTTCGCCTAAGTAACTTTTTGTTGTTCTTTAGACTGTTTATCATATGTTGTATGCTGCCTTCTCCGCCCATGATTGAAATTAATTCTATGAAATATACGAAATTTAAAGTAATTATTTTACTGTTTCTATCTCATCCCATTCATTACTTTTGCCTCTGTCAATTAATCTTTTAAATCTGATATGGAAATCTTTTTACAGCCGGAGATTTGGATCTCTCTTCTTACCCTGATATTTATGGAAGTTGTTTTAGGGATAGACAACATTATTTTTATTTCTATCATTTCGGGAAAACTACCTAAAGAGCAACAGCAAAAAAGCATGTATGTCGGGCTCGGTCTGGCATTGATCATGCGAGTTGCACTACTTTTTAGCATCACCTGGATCATTGGTCTCACCGCACCGGTAACCACAATTTATAGCTTTGAATTAAGCTGGAGAGACATAATTCTGGCCGTTGGAGGTATTTTCCTGATCCTTAAAAGTGTTTTTGAAATACACCATAAAGTTGAAGGTATCGAACACACCACAGAAGTTAAAAAAGTGGGTTCATTCTCTAAAGCCATACTGCAGATTGTAGCTCTGGATCTGGTTTTTTCATTTGATTCCATTCTGACTGCTGTTGGCCTGACTGAAGAAATTATATTAATGATCATAGCGGTAATCGTTTCCATTATAATTATGATGATATTTGCAAAAAGAGTGAGCGATTTTGTAAATAGATACCCCACTATTCAAATTTTAGCACTCTCTTTTTTAATCCTCATAGGATTCATGTTATTTGTTGAGGCATTTCATACACATGTACCAAAAGGCTATATTTATTTTGCGGTATTCTTTTCATTAATTATTGAGATGCTCAATATCAGATTTAGAAAAAACAGAAAGACGAATACCATAGATTAATTTATTAACTTAGAAGCATAATGAACCTGTTTAGATTGAAATCATATCTTAATTTTTTAGTAAACTCAACTAACCAACATGGTATACATCCACCATTTTTATATGGTTTTGTAACCAAATGTCTATATGCTGAAATTGATAATGAGACTTTAAATGTTTTGAAAAAGTCCAGGCAAAAAATTCTGGAATCAGATGAAGTAATTAGCATGATTGACCATGGAGCCGGATCTCAAAATTTCAGCAGCCAGAAAAGATCAGTTTCTAATGTAGCCATGCGTGCCGGTATGCGACTTCATCAATCTAAATTAATGAATAAAATTATAAGATACTTTGATGTAAAAACAGCCCTGGAATTTGGGACATCAGTTGGTTTGGGTAGTGTAGCTATGGCATCAAAAAATCCATCTCTAAGTCTGGATACCGTAGATGCCTGTCCGAATACTAGTGCAGTAGCTAAAAAAAATTTTCAAAAACTTAACCTGGATAATATCTCTGTCTACAATAAGGATTTCAATACATTTATAGATCATTTAGACCAACAAAAGACTTATGATTTGATATATATAGATGGTGATCATAAAAAAGATGCTACGCTTGCTTATTTTGATCGGTTGAAGAAACATTCACATCAGCAAAGCATCTTAATTTTTGATGATATTTACTGGTCCAGCGATATGAAAGAAGCCTGGCAGTGTATAACTGAGGATAAAGATGTAAAACTAAGCCTGGATTTGTATTTTTGGGGCATTGTTTTCTTTAAACCGGAATTGACTAAACAGCATTTTAGAATTCGTTGTTTTAAATAAATCGAAGTTATGGAATTTTTAAAAAGCCTTTCTGAAGAAACCCAACTTATCTTGCTCATTGTGGCTATAGCTATTCTTTTTGGCTTGGTTTTGCTAAACAACAAAAGGAATAATAAGCTGAGATACGACAGGGAAAAGCGAAAATTCAACAAAAATTACTACAAGAAAAAAGAAAAGCAAAAAGACAATAAAAAATGAAAATATACACCAAAACAGGAGATAAAGGAAAAACATCGCTATTTACAGGCAAAAGGGTTTCCAAGCATGATTTGAGAATAGAGAGTTACGGGACTGTTGATGAACTCAATTCTTACATAGGATTGATAAAAGACCATGCGCCCGAAGGTGAAGACCTGAGTTTGATGCATCGTATTCAGGACAGGCTGTTCACCATTGGTTCTATTCTTGCCACGGAAGTAGAGAAAAAAGATCACGATCGGTTTAAAATTCCAAAGATCAGGGAAGAAGATATCCTGGCATTGGAGCAAAGCATGGATAAAATGAACGAAGCGCTTCCTGAAATGACACACTTTGTATTGCCTGGTGGCCATCCAACAGTATCTTTTTGTCATGTGGGCCGTACCGTTTGCAGAAGAGCAGAGCGAAGAATTACAGGGCTGAATGAGGAACAGGCTGTAGACGAAATGGTTTTAAAATATATCAACAGACTGTCAGACTTTCTTTTTGTATTATCCCGTTTCTGGGGACAAAAGCTGAACGCTAAAGAAGTCAAATGGATTCCTGAAAAATAAAAATGCTTAAGAACACTACACTGTTTAGATTACTAATTGGTTTTATCTCCATAGTTATTCTGGGGATAGCAATCTGGAGCATTACGGTTTTTTATAACCGTATCAAAGCAGATGAACGGGACAGGATGCTTATCCTTACAGAAACCACAAAAGCCATTATTGCAGATGATCTTACAACTTCAGAAAACTCAAGTAATTCTTCGGCGAACAGCAAAGCCCTAACCAATTACAGAGATCTTACTATTTTTATACAAAACAGAAATAACAATAATCCGGCAATTATTGTAGATGAAAACGGAAGCATTTCAAGTAGTGTAAATATTCCAGACAAAATAGCCAAAGATTCAATCCTGCTTTATGACTACCTTGAAGATATAAAAGATGATAATGAGCCAATACAAATCGACTTGCTCGGTTCCAGTCAGACGCTATATTATGGTAATTCTCAACTACTGACCAATATCAAATACTATCCGTTGATACTATTTGTAACGATTTTACTATTCATCAGTTTACTCATTTTCTTCTATGCTACTTCTAAAGAAAGTGAAAAAAATAAACTTTGGGCAGGCATGGCCAAAGAAACGGCTCACCAGATAGGAACGCCTTTGTCCTCATTGGTAGGTTGGCTCGAAATTTTAAGAGCAGAAGGTAAAGTAGATCCTGATTATATTAGCGAAATTGAAAAAGATATAGACCGGCTTCAAACTATAACAGAGCGTTTTTCTAAAGTCGGTTCTCAGATAAAATTAGAAAAAACAGATATTGTAGAAGCTACCCAAAACACCTACGATTACTTAAAAAACCGAAGTTCAAACCTTATAGAATTTACATTGGACTTGCCTCAGGAGCCAACTTATGTGATGCTCAATACGCCCTTATACAGCTGGACGATCGAAAATTTAGTAAAAAATGCCATTGATGCCATGAAAGGTAAAGGCCAGTTAAAAATAGAACTGGTAAGAAGCGGCAACTGGATTAGGGTTTTAGTTAAGGATAATGGTAAAGGCATACCTTTATCAAATTTTAAAACGGTGTTCACTCCAGGCTATTCGACCAAAAAAAGGGGCTGGGGATTAGGTCTTTCACTGGCTAAACGCATCATAGAAGGTTACCATAATGGTAAAATAAAAGTACTGTTTAGTGAAATGGGCGTAGGCACAACCTTTGAGATCAAGTTGAAAAGGATCTAATCTCCAAAAAACAGAGATTTCAGTTTCCTAGCATTCATTTCTGCAATATTTATCAGCGATATACCTTCAGGACATTCTATTTCACAGGCGCCTGTAAAAGTACAACTGCCAAAACCTTCTTCTTTCATTTGCCAGGTCATGGCATTAACGCGTTCGTGTTGCTCGGCTTTACCCTGTGGCAGCGAGTTCAAATGATTGATCTTAGCTGAGGTAAACAGGGCCGCAGACGAATTTTTGCAGGTCGCTACACAAGCGCCGCAGCCTATACAAGCTGCAGCATCCATAGCTCTGTCTGATACAGCTTTTGGAATGGGTATGGCATTGGCTTCGGGTGCTGTACCTGTTTTTGAGCTGATAAAGGCGCCTTGCTCTATGATCCTGTCAAAAGCCGAACGATCGACAATCAAATCCTTTATGATGGGAAATGATTTAGCTCGCCAGGGTTCAACCACTATGGTATCACCATCTTTAAAACTCCGCATGTGTAATTGGCAGGTGGTCATGTGATCGTGTGGGCCGTGTGCTCGTCCATTGATAAAGACACCACACTGTCCGCAAATCCCTTCTCTGCAATCGTATTCATAGGCAATAACTTCTTCACCTTTAATGACCAATTCTTCATTAAGGTGATCTAAAGCCTCCAAAAAGGACATGTCTTCCGTTAAACCTTCAACGGGATAAGTATTTAATTCACCTTTGGAATTCTGATCTTCTTGTCGCCAAATTTTAAATGTAACTTTCATTTTTTAATCTTTTTAATCAAGAATTTAAATTATTGTGGGATTTTTTTAACCACAAAGAGCCCGAAGGTTTTCACAAAGTTCACAAAGCTTTGTGTTCTTTGTGCCTGCTTTGTTTACTCTGTGGTTAACCATTATTAATCATAATTTAAATCCTATTTCTTACTTATAACTTCTCACCGTAGGTTCTACAAATTCAAATTCAAGTTCTTCTTTGTGCAATTTGAAATCTCCCTTATTATATTCCCAGGCAGAGACGTAAGAATAATCTTCATCTACCCTAACCGCTTCACCTTCATACGATTGAAATTCTTCTCTGAAGTGTGCACCACAGGATTCATTGCGCTGTAAGGCATCCGTACACATCAAAATGCCCAGTTCTATAAAATCCGCCAGCCTGTATGCTTTTTCCAATTCTGTATTCAGGCCATCGCCACCTGTAACTTTTACATCCGACCAGAATGCGGTTTTGATCTGTTCTATTTGTGCAATGGCTTTTTTTAAGCCTTCTTCATTTCTGCTCATGGCACATTCCTGCCACATCACCTTGCCGAGTTCACGGTGAAAATGGTCTACAGTTTTAGTGCCGTCTATGGCTAAAATCTTATCAATGAAAGCTTTTGTTTCCTTTTCAGCATCATCAAAAGCCGAATGCGCTGTATCCGGATGCTCATTTTTCATTTCTCCTACGAGATAATTATTGATGGTATTAGGTAAAATAAAATAGCCGTCAACACTGGCTTGCAGAAGTGAATTTGCACCCAGCCTGTTAGCACCATGATCCGAATAATTACATTCGCCGATGGCGTACAAGCCTTTAACGGTGGTCATCAGTTCGTAATCTACCCAAAGGCCACCCATGGAAAAATGCGCTGCCGGTGAGATCATCATGGGTTGTTTGTAGGCATCTATTCCTGTGATTTTCTTGTACATCTTAAACAGATTGCCATAGCGGTCCTGAATGGTTTCCAGCCCCAAGCGCTCTATGGCATGCTTAAAATCAAGATAGACCGCATTTTTTAATCTGCCAACGCCGTATCCTGCATCTATACGTTCTTTCGCGGCACGTGAGGCGATATCTCGTGGCGCGAGATTTCCAAAACTCGGGTATCGGCGTTCCAGGTAATAATCTCTTTCTTCATCGGGAATATCGTTGGCTATTCGGGTATCATTCTTAGCCTTTGGTACCCAAATACGGCCGTCGTTCCTCAAAGATTCCGACATCAAGGTCAGTTTGGATTGGGCCTCACTGGATTGCGGAAGCGCTGTCGGATGGATCTGCGTGAAGCTCGGTCCGGCGAAATAAGCCCCTTTTTTATGGGCTTTCCAAATGGCACTGCCATTACAGCCAATGGCGAGCGTTGATAGCCTGAACACTCTTGAATATCCGCCCGTAGCCAAAACCACGGCATCTGCGGCATAACGTTCTAATTGTCCGGTGACCAGATTTCTGACGATGATACCTTTGGCTTTACCGTCTATAGTCACTAAATCCATCATTTCACTGCGGGCATGCATGGTCACTTTTTTGGCTTTTACCATTTTGTATAATTGCGAGTAAGTCGCCAAAAGTAGTTGCTGTCCGGTCTGACCTCTTGCATAGAATGTACGCTGAACCTGTACGCCTCCAAAGCTACGGTTAACCAGCGTTCCGCCGTATTCACGGGCAAAAGGTACGCCTTGCTGTACATAATGGTCTATAAGTGGAGCAGACAATTCTGCGAGTCTGTAGGTGTTGGCTTCTCTTGACCGAAAATCACCGCCCTTCAAAGTGTCGTAAAACATTCGGTAAACACTGTCACCGTCATGTTGGTAGTTTTTGGCTGCATTGATACCACCCTGAGCGGCCACGGAGTGCGCACGCCGCGCAGAATCCTGATAGCAAAAGCAATGTACATCATAGCCTAATTCTCCGAGTGTACTCGCTGCTCCGGCACCTGATAGTCCTGAACCTACAACAATCACCGTCAGTTTTTTTCGGTTGGCCGGATTGATCCGAGGGCGACTCGGACCGACGATCCGCTACAACCGGAAAAGATCCACGCGGCCTTGCTAGCGAATGGCGATCGCGTCAGGACAACGGCGCCGGCCGGCCGTAGAAGTAGCCTTGGCCCAGGTCGAAACCGATGTCCAAGCAGGTGCGTGCCTCGTCAACGGTTTCGATCCCCTCGGCCAACGCGCGAATGTCAAGTTCTCGAACCATTCGGACGAGGGTTTCCAGCATGCGGCGGCGGGGTTCGTCGGCCTGGTCGATGCCGTGGATCAACGAGATGTCAAACTTGACGTAGTCGGGTCGCGATTCGATCAATTCGGCCAGCCTGGCCTGTCCGGCGCCGAAGTCGTCGAAA
>CAJXVZ010000103.1 GCA_913062845.1 uncultured Psychroflexus sp. | reverse complement strand
TCTTTTTGGGCCCGTTCTTCCAACAATTGAACCAGGGTAGTGCGGGCAAACTTTTCGGCCCGGGCGGCATCGGCATAAGCCGCCAGTCGACTATTTTTAGCGCTCTTTTGCAAATGCAACAAGGCGGGCATCAAGAGCGGAATCATATCAAACTCGGGACCACCGTAAATCGCAGAGTGGCGATTTAGCAGTTTTTGCAACAAGGTAGTTCCAGAACGAGGAGCCCCGCCCACAAAAATAAAGCGCAGACTCGATTCAGAACCTCTTACTTCTGCCATAGTAAGAAATGCGGTTGTTGGTCTAAAGGGGTGGTCAGGCTCCCTTCATCTTTAAAATGCACGTAGCGCACTTTACGCTTAATCTGCTCTTCGGCCCGCTTAATAAAATGGAGGAGCAAATCGGTATTCAATTCGTTACCAATAAATAAAAGATCTATGATGCCGCTATCGCGTCCTTGTGCATAATCGCCAATGAGATACACCTTTTTTAAGTCGCCCAAAGACTGGGTAATATTTTCAATGATTCGATCCAAACCCACGTATTTTACCATGAGCCCATGGAGCGATTCAAAAAGGGGGTGGTTTTTATTGGCGCGGAAAATTTTCTTGTTGCCTTCGGTATCCGACATCAGCATGCCGGCTTTTTCAAATTTATTAAGCTCCAGGCGGATGGCATTGGAACTTTCGCCAAACTCATTTTCCAGGCTTCGCAAATAGCCACGACTTTTACTGTTCAAGAAAAACTTGAGTAAAAGTTTAATACGGGTTTTAGAACTGATTAAGGTTTCTAACATGCGCTTTAGCTGCGGCTTTTACACAGCTCCGCCTGGTCACTCCCAACACGAATTCTGGGATAACTGTAAAGAGAGTTAATAACGAGTAGTATTTCTACTCAATTTTCAAAATTACAATAATTATTAGGTCCTGCATCCAAGAGGATCAAGGAAAATCTACTAGTTCTCAACAACTATCGTAACCAATTGATTTACTTTATTTTGGAATCGTTATTAAACTATTGGTAAAGAAAAATTAATATTGCTTTCAGTTTGTGTGTTTACTATTTCAAGCTCATTATTCCTAGTTTTCGTAAATAGTTAGCTTTTAAGCCTTATGGCAGAGTTTGCGCACAATACAGTCATGGTCAATTATCTAGCCCAAAGATAGAACTATGGTTGCTTTAACTATCCTTACCAGCTTGTTCTTAGCCATTCTGCAAAGGCCTATTTTAGTATTGGTACCTCCCTGTCCAAAACGTTTTGACCGCTTACATGTAATTATTGATAATTAGCTAGTTGCTATTGAAACGGCCTGTTTTTAGAACAAACCTTTTAGGTAAAAAAAAACTGTTTAAGCCGAAGATTTTTCGGGTTCACTAAATGGTTCAAACTTTGAGCTTACTGGTGATATATTAGAATAGAGTCTAAGCCTTAAAATGGTAATGATTTGGAGAAGTACCAATGGTATTTGGCTTTTTCTTTAGGACACCTGTGACAGATCATCTAAAGCATAGCATACCACTTCTAAATATAAGCATCACTGCCCGAAATGCCTGTTTAGCTTTTTACCCTTCAGAGTTTTTAAAGTGTTTAAAAAAGAGTCCTGCATCTCAATCTCAGCTAGATGTAAAGCTCTGCAATTGTGTCTATTGTCCACCATTAATAGATGATAATAATCTTTAATTAAGCTTGTCTTTCAAGATCCGAAACATTCGTCAACTGACGCTTTTTGTAGTTTGCTTATGGAGCTGTATCGCCCTTTAATCTGATTTCTTAATCCGTATGACGGTCTGGCTTTAAGCTATCGCAGGAGCCTCTGCCACCACCTCAAATGAAGGTTTCTTTTTGAGCGCGTTAAGAAGTTTGCCCTTGCAATCCAAATTTGCAGCCGATCAATGTCAATGTCGGCCCAATCTATTAATATATATAATTCTGAATTGAGACCTGGTGGTTAAGCCAGTACGATATCGTCCTTTTACTCTCACCTGCATAAGCGTAGCTGCCAAGGCATTTTCATAAACCAAACACCGCGTTTAGCTTTAAGCCCACTCTTATCCCAATGCATTGAAGTCAAGAAAAGTGGAACAAAACTCCCTAATAGTAATAATTCATTAAATTAATAAACGTTGAGCACATTGATTTTGTCACTCAAATGATAGTTCAGACTAGCATTTTAAGTCAACATGCTAATACTGAATAAAATTTGCGTTCCGTCAGGTATCATAATGGCTTACATACCTTTTGCTGAATACCTTGACAACATTAAAATGATTCTTCCAGAGAAAAAAGCTCTGCTAGCCATTTTGAATGTCGTGCAAAAAGTTCAGATACGCCACTTGTCTAAAACCATTGAAACAAAGCGGAACCAAGTGCTTATTCCTTTACCATAATTTCGATTTGGTGACCTAATACCAAATTTCTGAAACTCGAACGATCAATGTGTTCAAATAGCTGAGCAAAATGATTTAATTTTGACCGGGAAATATTATCATGGTTTTTTAGCCCCTCAAAAAAGGAGACATTCTTCATGTCTACCTTCTGATTTTTTTAATCGGGGAAGCGAAGGAATGATCAAAAAGAGATAAGACTGGCCTTAATAAATTTTTTTGGTAAAAAATTAAAAATTATGTTTAAAAAAATTAAATTTAAGCAAATATATAAGAAACGACCTTCTGAAACGATTCTGATCCATATTGGAAAATGTGGGGGTTCAACTGTTCGATCTGAATTGGCTAAAGGTGGATTTAAATATGTAAAAAAACACGTCCAACGAATAGATTTTGATCAGCATAAAAAATATATAATTGTAATAAGAAACCCAATAGAAAGATTTGTTTCTGCATTTAATTGGAGATATAAACTTGTAGTCTCTGAGCAAATTCAACCCGATAGGTTTGAAGGCGAGAAAATTCTCTTAGAAAAATACAAGACCGCCAATAATTTGGCTGAAAACATATATAATCAAACAGGGGAGCAACATTTAGATTTCCGAAAACCTGAAAATTATATTCATCATATAACAGAGGATATTGATTTTCATATTGGCAAGTTCTTAAGCCAATGTAAAAGGGAAAACATTATAGCTGTCTTAGCCACTGAAACCTTAAAAAAGGATTTAAAAAATCATTTCGATATTGAGCTTGAAAGCCATTATAGAAAAAATAAAATAAAAACAGATTTATCAAATATGGCAGTAAATAATTTGGTGAACTATTTAAGAAAAGATTTCGCTTGTATTGAAAGGCTTAACGATTTAAACCTTCTATCGCGGGAACAGTTTACAGCGCTATCAAGGACAAATTTTCAATAACAATCATATGGTTTGTTTGGGATGAAGAAATGAAATATAATAAGTTCCATCTTACCTTATGCGTCAAAATTAAAATACAATTAAATCTACCTTGCACCCCGCATCTATAACTTGCAAGGATTTTACTGGATAACTTGTCGAACTTTAAATGATACTGAAAGGCTGAAAGATTGATTATGTAATTTTAAATATCCTGCAATGAGTCTAGTTATGCAAATTGCAAAATATCCATGCCCTAATAGTGATACTAAGTGCTTCTTCCCTAACCACCTCTATACTTTTGAAGCACATGTAGCAACTTCATGAAACGAAAACGATAAAAGCGTTCCGTTAGCAAAGCAAAAACTTTAAATTAACTGGAGCATGGTTTAGTGCTTCGACAAGCACCTTAAATTAGCGCAAAGTCTTCACCCCCCATTATCTTTATTTGGACAAAAGCGAATCTCCACTAATCAAACATCTATGAAGCGACATCAAACCAAACCCTGAAATGTCAAGTTTGCCACAGTCAATTATATTTTCCTTATTTTTACACCACAATTCTCTTTAATTCAAATGGTGAATTATGAAGGCCTTACTAAAAAGCTAGTTAGATGTGAAGTAAGCATAAAGCTGCTGTCTATATTATATTTAACATTCAGAAAAAATTGTTCCCAAATTTATAAAATCGAGTAGCATAATTAATAGCGCCAAAGGCAATTATTCCTTTAGCATAAAAAATCGCATTAAAGCAAATCATAGTTATTTATTTTATCCTTCGTTTTGACCTATTATCCCGAAATTAATACAGCTTACCATGGGAATTTTTAATAGAGGAATATTCAATAAACCCTCAAAAAACAAAGCCAAAATAAGCCATCTTCAAAATAAAAAAATATTTATAATCGGCTTCAACAAGACCGGAACAACCTCTTTGAAATGGTTATTTGAATATTGGGGATTTAATGTTGGCAAACAGCAATATGCAGAACTACTTTCTATTTATTGGTACAAATATGGCGATTACGAAAATATTCTGAAATATTGTGACAGCGCACAGGTCTTTCAAGACAGACCTTTTAGTTCGCAAGATTTTTACAAAAAACTTTATAATAAGTATCCCGATGCACTTTTTATCTTAACCATTAGAGATTCTCCGGATCAATGGTTCAATTCTTTAAAAAGTTATCACGCAAAGGCCGTTGGCCTTCCTTCACACGAGACGCCCAAAAAAGAAGATTTAAATAGAGCTTCTTATATTTACCCTGGATTTATGTTTGACGTAGTTTGTGGCAATTACAATCATCCTGAGGTACCGCTCTATGATAAAAAAACTTACCTAAATTTTTACACTGACCATATAAATAAAGTGGAAGAGTATTTTCAGGATAAACCCGATCAACTCATTAAAATAAATGTTTCAATGCAAGAGGATTTTAAGAAGCTTTGCAATTTTTTAAAAATCAAAGAGCATAATCTTAAATCTTTTCCTCATAAGAATAAAACTTAAAGATTCTATTTTTTAGAGTATTCCTCTTCTAATTTAGCAATGTATTTGCTCCTCTTCAATATATCAAAATCGATGTTCTTAGTTTTCACGAAACATCCATAGGAATATTTATAAATTCTGGTATTCCCTATTAGTGCCAATTCCTTTTGAAACTCTTTGTCCTTTCCTGTCCATACTCCTTTACCTAAATCAGTATAAACAGACATTTCTTTATCTATAAAAGCATGAGTTCCAACGACTAGAGCCAGCTTACTGTTTGCTGAATCATCAATTAGAGCTGGCTCATTTTTTTTACTAATAAAATTAATGTATGTCCATCTGAAAACCTTTGAAGAAACATGAGAGTTGATTGGAAAATGATAGATTCCTGCTTTAACTTTCGGGAATAATTCATACATTTTCCCTTCTAGATCAAATATTCTTCGCGTGACATGCGAGCAAATTGAACAATATAAATTGCGATCTAAAGTGTCTATTTGCGTCTGAAGTTTATTTAAGTCAGTCCAATAATCATCATCATCTAAAATAGTAAAATATTCTGAATCTACTCTGTTTACAACGGTTTCGTACTGATTATTTGGTATACCTTTATTTTTATCACGCAAAACCAATTCTACCACATCAGGCCACTCGCTCTGTATGCCTTTTAATACCTCTTGAGTACCATCTGTAGAAGCGTCATCTGTGAAAATTATCTTAAAGTTAAAGTCTACTTTTTGCTGAATTACTGAATCAAAAGCTTTTCTTACGCTTCCTCTCGCATTATACGTTGGAATAATAATTGATATTTTTATCTTTTTTGGCCGAAATAACTTACAATATAAAGTTTTGATGAAGTAAATATTTCTGTAAATTAAAAACACCCATAAATAACCAAATAAAGGAAATGAAACTGCTCTATTTTTTAATTGTTTTTTTCTTCCCTGACTCGATGTAAAGGCAAGGCGAAACCTTAAAACAAGTGGATTGTACAAAAGATAATGTATAAACTCATTCAGGTACTTCATGTTTTGTCATTGTAGAATTAGTTAAAATGCGAAAATATCAATTCTTAAATATATATAAGCTAATTGCAAAATGCCATTAATTTTTTGAGACAATCTTTAACCCATCATTCTGAAAAGCTAAGTACCGAGATATATCTGTCTTTATAATTTCTTGCAACCTCACGGCCCAGTGATTAAAATCTTTGCCCCTTTAAAATTGCTTAGCTAAAGCCGAAGTTTTTCTTGATGCCCACCGTGAGTTCCCCGTGATTAAATAGTAGAAAATGGGCGGCACGGAGTTTTTGGTAAATAGTTTCCCGGCAGTCAAACTCATCGTGAATTTCCAGGGCCAGGACGGCAACTTTATCCAGAAAGTCTAAATTGGCTTCATCACTAAAGATAAATCGTTCATAACCCTCGATATCAATCTTCAAGAAAGAAATATAGTCGAGGTTCTGCTCGGCTATTATTTCCGGTATTGTGATTCCCGGGATGGATCCTTGCGGGTTGGCTTCAGTGGTGAAGGCCCAGTCTTTGGCATCGCGGAATTGCCGCCCCAGGTCAAATCGTTTTCCAGGCGCTTCGGCTAAAGCTTTCTGGAAAAAGACAAAATCCACCTCGTTAGCCTCTAGATTCGCCTTGGCCAAACGGGCATTTTCAAGATCGGGCTCTATGGCTATAAACCGGCAGGCCGGAAGCAATTGATGCAGAAAGACCGAGGTGAATCCAATGTTGGCTCCGGCATCAATTACCACTAAAGGCTTTTCACAGGCATTTAAGGTGAGGATATCAGCAATCAACTGATATTCCTTCTTGCGAAATATTTGGCCAAATACTTCCAGGTCGCTGTGCCCAACTCCGCGTATTCTTAGGTTGTAATTATTGTACTGGAAATGAAGTAGGTTCTGTTCAAGGGTGTAGGAACTTTTCTCGGTGTAAACAGCCCATTTATCCCAAAATGTACGTTTCAAGCGTCTTTTTCTAAAGGCCCGCCTGTAAATTCTTTGTAAGCCCATTGTTTAAAGTTTGTTCAAAAATACCTGGCAATGCTTAATCACCTTAGCCTGGCCCTTTCCTTTAAGCATGCAGCACGCTTTTAGTTTATCTAAAGAGCCTTAGCAAAATTTCAAAAAGTCTCGCTTAGTAGACTATCTGCAGTGCCTGTGGGTGTAAATCTACGCTTAGTTCGGTTAATTTTTGCTGTAACTCGCCATCAATTTGAAAAGCCTGGGGCTGGGGCGCTTTTATGGTTACGGCCTCGCACTGCCATACCTCCAGATGGTCACTGCTGGGGTCTAAGGCGTCTAAAAAGTGCTCGGCCAAGGCCTTAGCATTGAGATCTTTTAAAATACACACTTCAAAAAGGCCATCGTCTAAACGTCCGATCCCGTTAAGGCTGGCCCCGGTGCCGTAGTAGCGGGCGTTGGCTATGGCTACCATTAGGGCCTTGAACTGGCG
>CAJXVZ010000102.1 GCA_913062845.1 uncultured Psychroflexus sp. | reverse complement strand
ATTTCTATTATGTTTTTGATAATGAGATAACAAGGCAGATCCTTCATCTTCATTTTTATAAAACTTAATTTCAAAATGTTTGCCGTCTATTTTATCTAGTATTATTTTCTCCTCAATCATTTATTTTCTTTATAAAGTTTTCATCACTAAAAAAACTCGTAAAATCAGTCTCTAACCCAAGAATGATTTTCTCTAATACTTTTACCGTCACATTGCGTTTACCGGTTTCCACACCAGTCATATAAGTTCGGTCCACGTCAGATTTATGCGCCAAAGCTTCCTGTGACAGATTTTGGGCTTTTCTTAGCGCCAGTATGCGCTGCCCGATCTTTTCATTGATATTCATTAGGATTGTAATAATTTTGAATTCAAACTTAGTTCGATGTTGTATTTAATACAACGGACTAAGAGTCACATCATGAAATTTTTGTTATAAGAGAAACAGGCTTGTGGATTTCAGTAGAGAATATTCAAAACAAGGTTGCTTTTCAATGTTCAGGTTTATGTTTTATGCTTAATTGTTAAAACAGGCTTGTTATTGGTCGTTTCATCCATTCTCTACCTTTACCCGACTTTAAAATTTTTTCTCTATCCATAGCGTCTTTATTGACATTGAAAAACTCCACATGGATGACATACTACGGTCTGTAGCGGTTAGCATAGCCTTTCAGGCTAAACGCATTATGTGATTTAAATCTTGAAATCAAGTTAGATGTATAGCCTACATAATGTTTACCTGCAGTTAGAGATTTTAGAATATAAACGAAGTAAGCACTACAATAATCCAACTACAAAATCCAAAGTTTAATGAATAGCTCACCTCGAACTATCCAAAGTTTAATAGTATCTTTAATCACATCTTTAAAAAGTGAAAAAGTACAATCAAAAAGTAGAGAATGTAAAGCAAATCAGAGAAAGTGCTATAACCAACTCGTTCGGACAGTACAACCATAGAAAAGCGCAATACTTACGCGGACACCTTTACATTAGTTCAACCGAATGGTATTTACAAGATGATTTAGAAAATCTGGATGAAATTGTTAATACGTTGCATCCGATAAGCTAAGCTTAAAATATTAAATTATATTTGTTAGGACAAAAGATAGTATTATGAATGTTGAAGCTACAAAATTAGAATTAATGCATTTGTTACTACAGGTAAAGAAAGAAAGTCTGTTGACAAAGCTTAAAAATGTTTTTGAAGAAGAATCTAATACCTTCTACTCTTCTGACATATCAAAACTTCAAGAGCGTACTGAAGCCTCTTTAAAAGCCATAGAAAAAGGCGAAACAAGACCTATAACAGAATTTAAAGCCGATATAGACCATTGGAAGAGCAAACACGCTATCTAGTAGAAATTACCTCCAAAGCTGAGCAGTATTACTGGAATTTATTAGCACATTTATACGAAACTCATAGTGTAGAAAGCGCCAATAAGAAATCTGATGATATTATAAAACTGGCAATGTCTTTAGAAGACAACCCTGAAAGAGGACGTTTAGAAGAAGAGTTAGCGCGTTACGATAAAGAATTTAGAGCTCTGATTTACCACGTAACCAAACGAAATACGATTAAAATCATCTACTTTATAGACGAAGTTAAAAAAACAGTTTACGTTACAGACTTTTTCCCTACAAGACAAGACCCTAAAAAGAAAACTAAACGAAGTTAAAAGGATCAATTCCAAAAGGTATGTTTAAATTAGAATAATATTCTGATTTTTACTCAGCAACAAATGGACTTGAGCCTGAAAAAAGCCACTGGCTAAAAGCTAAAATGAATAGTAGTCCGCCAATGGCGGAGACTCGCCAGTGCACCTATGGCGTAAACCTGTGTCTCCACCAGAGGATGAAAGCCCGCCATGGGCGGGGATATGAGCCCGACGAGTTAATAATTAGAAATATGTTTTGTCATCCATTCTCGACCTTTTCCTGATTTTAGGAACTTTTCTCGATTCATTGCCTCCTTTTTAGAATCGTAAAACTCAACATGAATTACCATCCAAGGTCTATATCTTGTTGTAAAACCTTTCTTTCCTAGTAAATTATGGGATTTAAATCTAGTGATCAAATTGCTAGTGTAGCCTGCGTAATGTTTATCGGACGACAATGATTTTAATATATATACAACATATTCACTCATGACTTTAACTAATAAAAAAAGCCTCACATTTCTGTGAAGCTTTTGTAGTAGCGGGGACTGGACTCGAACCAGCGACCTTCGGGTTATGAGCCCGACGAGCTACCTGCTGCTCTACCCCGCGATATATTTTTAAATCTTTAGAACTTCATATAAATACTCGAACCAGTGTCCGCCTCAGGCGGATATGAGCCCGACGAGCTACTCCCGATATTTCGGGACTCTACCCCGCGATATATATTTCATCGCTCTGAGATCATACTCTCTCAACTGCCCGGCGAGCGGACTTTATGCTGAGCCTTTCGACATAGCTCAAGATAAACTTGTCGAAGTATGCTGCTCTATCCTTGCACTGAGCTTTTCGAAGTGCCGCGATGTGGATTGCAAATATAAGGATAAATCACAGCAGGGCAAAAGCTTTAGCAAATAAATTTTTAAAATCCGGTTTAATTTTAAATCTTTACAAGAAGGATTTGCTTTACATACTATCCTTCAATGCCTTAAGCTCCGCTTTGATGCCTTTCAATTTTCGAATGATCTCAAATTTTGACAAGGTGTCTGATTTATTTTCCTTCAGATGAAGTTTGGCGCCTTCCAGTGTAAATCCTCTTTCTTTGACCAGATGGTATATCAATTCAAAGTTTTTGACATCCGTTTGAGTAAATTTCCGGTTGCCTTTTGCATTCTTCTTGGGTTTGATGATGTCAAACTCCTTTTCCCAAAACCTGATCAGGGAAGTATTGACGTCAAAAGCCTCAGCGACTTCGCCTATATTGTAATATAGTTTTTCAGGGAGATCGACTTTCATAGGCTTAATCCAGAGATTGATTTTCTAAGGCCGAATTGTTGACCATGGTTTCGTAATCTTCAGGTTCCAGATCGTTATAGTAAAAATTGATCGGATTAACATACTTGCCGTCTTTGATAACCTCATAGTGCAAATGTGGTGCCGTCGAGGTGCCTGAATTGCCGACATAACCAATTATTTCACCACGTTTGACCTTCTGGCCGGGAAATACCGCTATTTTACTCATGTGCGCATAAAGCGTTTCGTAGTTAAAACCATGATCCAGGACCACATGGTTGCCGTAACCGCGTCTGGAACGTTTAACAGTTTTTACTCTGGCGTTGCCGGTGGCGAATACCGGAGTACCTTCAGGTGCCGAAAAATCCATCCCCTTGTGAAATTTCCTTATTTTGTAAATTGGGTGCATGCGCATGCCATAACCTGAGGCCAGTCTTTTTAAATCGTCATTTTGTACGGGTTGTATGGCTGGTAATGAAGCCAGAAACTCTTCTTTGCTCAGCGCAAATTCAGCAATTTCGTCCAGAGACTTGGACTGAACTATGACACGTTTTTTTAGTTGGTCCAAACGCTTTTGAGTGTTTATGATGACATCAGAATTGTCATAGCCTTCCAGGTCTTTATAGCGGTTTACACCACCAGAACCTGATTTTCTCTGTTCGTCAGAAATAGGATCGGCTTCAAAATATACGCGGTAGATCTTGTTGTCCCGTTCTTCAACATCCTTCAGTACGGTCTGTATTTCGTCCATCTGTCGGTTTATGATCTCGTACTGAAACTTCATTTGTTCCAGTTCACGTTTGTAGGCTTTTTCCTTTGGGGTTTCAAGTCCCGGAATATTTAGGTAGAGCAGTAACAACAGTACGCTTAAAGCAATAGAACCAAGAATAAACAAAAGTGTGAGCCCAAGGTATTTCCTTTTTTTCGGTTCAATCTTCCTGTAAGATAAAGTCTCAGTATCGTAGTAGTATTTTAGCTTACGCATTCTTAAATTTATTACTTTTGCATTTTTCAATAAAAACGCATTGCAAATATAAAAGAAAATCAACAATCATGTTGAAATAAAGCGCTTCATATGGATTCTAAACAAATCAAACATAAATTTTTTGAATTCTTTTCCGGCAAGAAACACGAGTTTGTTGCTTCTGCACCCATAGTTTTAAAAGATGACCCGACTTTGATGTTTACAAACGCCGGGATGAACCAGTTTAAAGAGTTTTTCCTGGGCAATGAAAAGCCTGAGAGTACTAGAGTAACTGATTCTCAAAAGTGTTTGCGCGTAAGTGGTAAACACAACGATCTTGAAGAAGTTGGAGTGGATACCTATCACCACACAATGTTTGAGATGTTGGGAAACTGGTCTTTCAACGATTATTTCAAAGAGGAGACAATCGATTGGGCATGGAAACTGCTGACTGAAGTTTTTGGAATCGATAAAGATCGACTTTACATCACCATTTTTGAAGGTGATAAAGAAGATGGATTGCCTCGCGATACTGAAGCATTTGAGCTTTGGAATAAACATGTACCGGCAGGTAGAATACTGGATTACGATAAAGCAGATAACTTTTGGGAAATGGGTGATACAGGTCCATGTGGTCCCAGCTCTGAAATTCACGTAGACATTCGTTCTGATGAGGAGCGGAATAAAGTAGATGCAAAAGAGCTCGTTAACCAGGATCATCCTCAGGTTATCGAGATCTGGAACCTCGTATTTATTCAGTACAACCGCCAGGCAAGTGGTGAACTAAAACCGCTTCCCGCAAAACATATCGATACCGGTATGGGGCTGGAAAGACTGGCTATGGTGCTTCAGGAAAAGCAATCAAATTACGACACTGATCTTTTTCAGAACCTGATTCAGGCTACGGAGAAAGTAACTGAGGTTTCGTATTCAGGATCTGACCAAAAAAAGGATATTGCTTTTCGCGTAATCGTAGACCACATTAGAGCCATAAGTTTTTCAATCGCTGATGGGCAGCTACCTTCAAATACAGGTGCTGGTTATGTGATTCGCAGAATTTTGAGACGCGCAGTTCGATACGGTTATTCATTCCTCGATCAAAAAGAGGCGTTTTTATACAAGTTGCTACCGGCTCTGATCATAGAAATGGGTGAAGCATTTCCTGAGCTCAAAAAACAGAGTTCACTGATCGAAAAAGTCATGAAGGAAGAGGAGGAAGCCTTTTTGCGTACGCTTGAAAAAGGAATCCAAAAGTTTAGTGAGTACCAGAAAAAGCACGATAAAGTAGAAGGAGAATTTGCCTTTGAACTTTACGACACATATGGTTTTCCAATAGACTTAACTGATCTACTGGCGAGAGAAGAAGGAATGAAGCTCGATTTAGAAGGCTTTCAAAAAGCACTTGAAGACCAAAAGAATAGATCGCGAAAAGCAACTTCAATGGAAGCTGGCGATTGGGTTGAAGTGAACTCGGCAGAGTCGACAAATTTTGTAGGCTACGATCAAACTCAAGCAGAGGTTTCCATTGCTCGTTATCGAGAGGTTAAACAAAAGGACAAAAAATACTATCAATTAGTTTTAGATCAAACGCCTTTCTACCCTGAAGGTGGTGGTCAGGTAGGTGATAAGGGAGTTTTGAAAAACGATTCTTCCCAGATCTCAATTTTCGACACCAAAAAGGAAAACAACTTAATCGTCCACTTCACAAAAGAACTTCCTAAGGATCTGAATGGAAAGTTTAAAGCTGAAGTTGATGTGGCAAAACGCGAAAACGCAGCCCGTAATCACACGGCTACACACCTGTTACATCATGCTCTTCGCGAAATATTGGGTGAACATGTTGAGCAAAAAGGATCGTTAGTCCGTCCTGATTATCTAAGGTTTGACTTCTCTCACTTTCAAAAAGTGACTGATGAAGAACTCCAACAAATTGAAAGACGCGTAAATGAACTTATTTTAGAAAACACACCGCTCGTTGAAAAGCGAAATATCCCAATGGATGAAGCCATGCAGATGGGAGCACTTGCGCTCTTTGGTGAAAAGTACGGAGACGCTGTTCGCGTGATCAAGTTTGGAGATAGCGTTGAGCTTTGCGGAGGTACTCACGTTCCGGCAACTGGCGCACTCGGCTTGTTCAAGTTGACAAATGAAACATCTGTAGCAGCCGGAATTCGCAGGGTGGAAGCAATCACCGGAGCTGAGGCTTACCGCTACATTAGTGAGCGCATCCAACAACTCGATATCATTGCTGAAGAAGTGAAAAACAAAAAAGATCCTGTTAAAGGTGTTCAGCAAGTTATTGGTCAGAACCGGGAGCTGTCAAAGCAAATTGATTCTTTGAAACAAAAAGAAGAAGTAGCCGAAAGAAATGCGCTTTTATCAGAATTGAAAGAATTAAACGGAATTCAATTCCTGGCTAAAACAGTTGACCTGGATGCGGGATCTATCAAAAACCTCGCATTCAAATTGCGAAAAGAACTCAAGAATGCAGTTATCCTTTTGGGAAGCAAAGGCAAAAAAGTGACGCTTTCTCTCATAGTGACTGATGATGTTACGCAATCTAAAGGAATAAAAGCCGGAGAAGAAATCCGTGACCTGGCTCAACACATCAAAGGTGGTGGTGGCGGTCAGCCGTTTTTTGCTACTGCAGGAGGCAAAGACGCTAACGGATTGGACGATGCTTACAAACAGCTTGAGGAAAAGCTAAAAAGTCTTTAATGATAGCTAATCAGAGTTAGGTTCTGATCATTACTTTCCCCTTCGTTGTAATACGATCAAAAGGGTGTAGATCAGTATCTTAATGTCCAAAAAGAGCGACATATTTTCGATGTAGATAAGATCGTAATGAAGTCGCCTAACCATTTCTTTCACTGATGAGGCGTAGCCAAATTTCACTTGTCCCCAGCTCGTTATGCCGGGTCTTACTTTTAAAAGATGCATATAATGCGGAGCTTGATCAGTGATGAGGTCAATGTAGTATTGGCGTTCTGGTCTTGGTCCAACAAGGCTCATGTCACCAATAATCACATTGTAAAACTGTGGCAACTCATCGAGTCTTGTTTTGCGCATGAACCTACCTATTGGTGTAATGCGAGGATCATCTTCAGATGATAACTGCGGACCATTCTTTTCCGCATTCTGGTACATGGATCTGAACTTGAAAATTAGAAATGGCCGCCCGTTCTTACCGATTCGTTCCTGGGAAAAGAAAACTGGACCTTTTGATGAGGTTTTAACCATAATTGCTAAAATCAATAAAAGAGGCGAAAGCAAGATAAGAGCGATTATGCTAATCGCGACATCCATTATTCTTTTTACTGTAAATTGCCATAATGGCATCAGCTCCCTGTTAATCTGTATAAGCGGAGT
>CAJXVZ010000101.1 GCA_913062845.1 uncultured Psychroflexus sp. | reverse complement strand
GCAACTAAGCCAAATAGATTTCTCATCATAATTTAATTTTTTGGTTGCTAAAAATAGAAATATTATAAATTTCAATCCCGATTAATCGTTAAACTTTAACAATGCTTCAGAATCGAAACGTGTAAGTAAGACGCTCTCTTTTTGATTTAGTTTAAAGCAGTGTACAATATTCTTTTGTTGCTCTATAACATCTGTAAGTAGTAAATTTTTAATTCTCAAATTGTTAAGCTTATCAATTTTTTCTACTTTAAGAAAAATATTTATCCTGTCATCATCAAATTTGTAACCGAGGTATTCAATTTTAAGGGCATTGTCATCTGAAAATAATTTTAACTTTTTTTCAAAGTACAGCTTTATAAAATCTTCTACATTTTCTGACTGCAGACTTGGTTTGAGCTGGATACTTTCATTATACCTTGTTTTTAAAACCCGTTCTAAATCATCGTGAAATATTCTTGATATGATTTCAAGCCTTTCTTTTTCGGGACTAAATGTGATTTCAGTCAGACTGACGTAGTATTCATGAGCAATTTTGCCCGAAGTAAGAAATAATACTAAAATCAATAACGAAATATTTCTGATCATCTATTGTTCAAATTTTATGGGATTCACTTCGTTTAAGTTCAAATATCTTTCGGCCAGAATATGTAATGTTCCGTTATCCTTAAAATGGTTTTCTTGTCATGAATATTTTAAAGCCCAGTATTTTGTCGACACAATAATAAATAAAATCTTCAATAAGCTTGTCTGATATCTACAAATCATTTTACTAAAATTCTTGGAAGCGTAAATGAGCTAAGGCATTCGCTTTTGACTACAAGGCATCATCTAAAATATTTTTTATCGAAAAATTAATATTTTTTGAAAAATAAAGATCATAGTGCAAAAGCGTTATAAAACCTATTCATCAATTTTGGTCTTGGGATTGTTGAATTCTTCGGCTTTTTCGAGAAGAAACTGGATAAGATCCATTTCATTCCCTTTATTCAACAGCTTGTTGTCAAATCCGTGATCGAATGCCCAGAATAAAAATTCATTGATTTGATCTTCCTTAATGTTGAAATTTTCTTTAAAAAAATCATTATCGTACATTTTTCTCACCTCAACATCCACATTCTCAACGAATTTGGTTTCTTTTTTGTCTTTCTTTTTAACCAGCATCCTGAAGATTTTAACAAAATCCATTGGGTAATCCAGAAAGTCATTATCCACAGCAGCATTTTCGGTTCTTATCTGACTATCTATTGTTATGTCTGCATCATAACCGTTTATTAACTCATTTCCGTCAATTTCCAAATCTGTATTTGTTGTATTGATCTTTTTAATATCTACTGAAAGATCGCCACTCAACGCATTTGACGAAATAGTCACCTCATTCAAAAGATTTACATTTTCCCGGATATTGATAATGATATCTCTGTCACTCATGATTTCACTGGTTATTTCAACTTCAAAGTTTTGAAATTGAACAGATGAAATTAATAAATGGTCCTTATTCTTAACTTTAATCAAAAACTCACCATACGAGTTGGTTGATGTACCCTTTTCTGAATTAATATTGTAAACGTTAATGTTTGAGGCTTCAGCATCGGCCGGAACATTTATCTTTCCCTTAAGAATTTGACGCTCTGGAACTTGAGCCGATGACAGACTGATAAAGAAAAGAAGGATTATGGATAAAATTAATTTCATATTATTTTTTCAATAAATTTAGTCATAAAAAACTTAAATGTAAAAGATATCATTATTAAAAAAAAGTGAATACTTAATTAAGGTCTTAAAAGGAAACAAGCACCGTTAGAACAAAAGATTTAGATGACTTCAAATTGTTTGCCTGGTAATGGTCTAACCAGACCTTTAAGTTCTAAATTTAAAAGAATAGTAGATAGTTTTGATGTTGGTATGTTACACTTTAAGGCTAAAGGATCGAGTTCTGTTTTTTGAAGAGATTTTAATTCTTCAACTACTATTTTTTCATCCGGAGATAGTTCTATAAATAGTTCTGTTTGATTGTTCGTTTTTGGCTTTTGATCAAGTTGCCAATTGAGCATGTAGATAACATCTGCTGCCGATGTAATCATCATGGCCCTTTGTTTTTTTATTAAGTTGTTACAACCAATACTCATTTTGTCGCTGTATCGGCCTGGCAGGGCAAAAACTTCCCTGTCATAAGAATTTGCAATATCGGCTGTTACCAAAGAACCACCTTTCTCAGCACTTTCAATGACGATTGTGGCTTCACTAAGGCCTGCTATAATTCTGTTACGCTTAAGAAAATTATTTCTGTCAAAGGTGTCGTCACTACAAAAATCTGTAAAAAAGCCTCCATTTTGAAGAACATCAGCCTCGTATTTCTTATGTGTTTTTGGGTAAATCTGATCAAACCCATGTGCAAGACAACCTATGGTTTGCAATTTATTCTCTACAGCAGCCTTCTGCGCCGTGATATCTGTACCATATGCAAATCCTGAAACAATTACCGGATTAAATACAGATAGATCTTCAACAAGTTTTTCAGTAAACCTTATACCATGAGTGGTAATTTTTCTTGTACCTACTATGCTAATTATCGGCTTATTTTGAAGGTCAATATTGCCTTTTTGAAATAATACAATCGGACCATCTATGCAATGTTTTAGATTTCCCGGGTAGTCCCTATCCTTAAAAAACAAAAAACCGATATCATTGTCATTAATAAACCTAAGTTCTCTTTCGGCTCCATCGAGGTCTAACTCCGTTTTGATACTCTGAATTCTTTTTGCTCCAAGGCCGTTAATTTTTGAAAGCCTTGTCGTTTTTTCCTTAAATACTGCTTCAGCAGAACCTAATATCTCTAAAAGCTTTTTGGCTGTAGCATCTCCTACATGCTTTAGCCTGTGTAATGCCAGAAGATATATTTTTTCCTGCTCAGACATGCCATCAAAATTTAATTACGGTTTTTCACATCTTCTTCAGAAAGCTGTTCATCTTCCTTTATAGAATCTTCCTGCGTTATTTTTTTTGAATTTGAAGAATCAATTTCTTTACCCATATAAACCAGTTTGTATTCTTCTTCCACCTCGAGATCCTTACTGTCTGAAGGGATTATTTCAAGAGAGTTTTCTTTTGTTTTTATGAAGATAGGGATAACATCTGGGTCTGCTTTGGTGATTTCTATAAGACCTTTATAATGTTCCTGTGAATTAATTTTTATCTCGTGAATTTCAGGATATCTTCTGGCCAGATTTACAAGTTTGATGTAATCATCTGTATGGGAGAAAAGACCATCTTTTGGATTGTTTTCAGGGTCATTCATTTCCTCTGGAGAAATTACTCTGAATGTTCCGTTTTCTCCGAATTCTTTAGCAAAGTTTTCAATGGCTTTTTTATTTATTGTCGTGTTACCGGTGAGGGCCATAAGATAACCGATGTCGCTTAGTTCCAAATTGTCCTGAAGGTCATCTGAAAAAATATCCGCAACAAAAGCCGTAAGTCCAATCTTTTTAGCTTCATCAATATTACTTTGATTATTATCTACCATGACCACATGGCGATCATTATCTTTAAGATATTTTGCCACTATCCTGGAGAATGATGAGGAGCCAACGATTAATATTCCACTGGAATTTCTAAGAAAAACACCAACCAATTTTGCAAATGGTCTGGCGGTTGTGGCATTAAGAAGAACTGTACCAAGCACAATCATAAAAACCAGAGGTGTAATGTATTCAGCATTTGGTACACCCTTGTTGGCTAATTTTATACCAAAAAGAGAAGCAATACCCGCTGCAACAATACCTCTTGGTCCAACCCAGCTAATGAACAGCTTCTCATTGAATTTTAAATTTGAATTTATACTGCTTAATAGAACACCAGCCGGTCTTATCAAAAATACGATGATCAAAAACAGATAGAGTGATTTCAGATTATAAACCAGCATCAGGTCGTCAAAATTGATATTGGCAGCCAACAGTATAAATAAAATACTGATTAGCAATACACTAAGTGATTCTTTGAAGTAAAGGAGATCCTTAAAATTCGGTAAATTGGTGTTACCCATAATAATTCCCATCACTACTACTGCTAGAAGTCCACTTTCGTGTGCAAAGGTATCAGCAAGAACAAAAACCCCTAAAACACATGCCAGTGTTACGACATTGAGCAAGAAATGAGGTATAATTTTCTTTTTAATCAGGTAAATAAGGGCATTTGCAAAAGTAAACCCAAAGCTAAAACCAAATAAAATTACTTTTCCGAAATCCATAAGAGCAATTGAGGTGTATTCTGCACCGGCTTTGGCATTGATAAACTCAAATACTAAAACTGCAAAAAGTGCTCCAATGGGATCAATCAGAATACCTTCCCATTTAAGTATGGCTGAAATATCTCTTTTAAGCGGGATATTCCTAAGGATTGGGGTGATAACCGTTGGGCCTGTTACAATGACTAATGCTGAAAATAAAAGTGAGATCTTCCAAGAGAGTTCAAAAATAAAATGTACGGCGATACCTGCTCCTATAAAAGTGATCAATACAGCGATACTTATAAGCTTTACAATGACATTACTTACATTGAGTATTTCTCCTCTTTTTAAGGTCAGTCCACCTTCAAATAGAATAATCCCAATGGCCAGAGAAACAAAATAATACAAGCTCTCTCCTGGAAATAAACCTCTGCTGCCATTCCAGATAGGCTCAATAAATTTGGAGCCATCGTCTGTAAACTGAGTAGCGATTGGTCCTACAAGCAAACCTATAAGTATTAATGGTAAGATAGCAGGTATTTTAAATCGCCATGCTACCCATTGCGCTAAAATACCAAGTATTATAATCGAAGCTAATTCAAACATATTCCAGTATTAGTCGTTAAAAATAGCATAATTCAATTACAATCAAAGTAAGTTGTGAGACTTTTAGTATCTTGCATGTCCGAATTTTTTATATGAAATTATACGCAATAGAAACAGGTCATTTTAAATTAGACGGAGGCGCTATGTTTGGTGTAGTTCCTAAATCATTATGGTCAAGAACCAATCCTGCCGACAGTAATAATATGATAGACATCGCCGCTACTTCACTTCTCATTGAGGACGGTGATAAACTGATTTTAATTGACACCGGTCTCGGAAATAAACAAAGCGAAAAGTTTTTTAGCTACTATTACAGATGGGGTGATCATACATTGGATAAATCACTGGCTGAGCATGGTTTCCACAGGGATGACATCACCGACGTTTTTATGACACATTTGCATTTTGACCATTGCGGTGGAAGTGTTCAATGGAATAAAGATAAAACAGGCTACGAAACGGCTTTCAAAAACGCCAGATTCTGGACAAACCGGGAACACTGGGATTGGGCCATCAATCCAAATGCCAGAGAAAAAGCTTCTTTTCTCAAGGAAAATCTGTTACCTATGCAGGAGTCAGGACAGCTTCATTTTTTAGAACGAACAAATAATCGTCATTTTTACGATGAATTGAATTTTGAAGTGCTGTTTGTTGACGGACACACAGATAAACAAATGATACCTATCATTGATTACAAAGATAAAAAACTTGTTTTTGCAGCCGACTTGCTGCCTACAGCAGGTCATGTCCCTTTACCGTTCGTTATGGGATATGATACAAGACCGCTCCTGACACTTGATGAAAAAAAGACTTTTCTAAATGAAGCTACTGAAAATAATTACTACTTGTTTTTAGAACATGACGCCCACAACGAAGTTATAGATCTTAAAAAAACTGAAAAAGGCGTAAGACATCATAACACCTACACATTTAAAGAATTATTCAATTAAACCTTAAACAATGAAAATAAGAAATTTAAAATCTATTTCAACATTGGCCATTGGCTCAATGCTTATGCTAAGCTGTGGTTCTGCCGGACCAAAAATTGTTTCAACACCTATCGAAAACATCGATACTCAACCCAGAAAAACGACTGAGCTCTCAGAAGATCAAAGACAAAACTGGGCACATTTTGATTTGGTATCCGATACAATTCCGGGTATGAGCGTAGATAAAGCCTATGCTGAACTCATTAAAGACTATGAAGGTAAAAACGTGATTGTTGCTGTTTTGGATAGTGGGATAGATATTGAGCATGAAGATTTGAGTCCGGTGATATGGGTAAATAAAGATGAAGTACCCGGAAACAACAAAGACGATGACAAAAATGGTTATGTTGATGATGTTCACGGATGGAATTTTTTAGGTGACATAATTGGTGAAAACCTGGAAAAGACCAGAATAGTCAGACAATATAAAGACCAATTTGAAGGTAAATCGGCTTCCGAAATTTCAGCAGAAAACAAAGAAACTTATGAAATGTATACTAAAGCCAAAGCTGAATATGACGAAGAATTTGGACAGGCCAAAAGTAACCTTGAAAGATATAAAGGCATCCAGCAACAGTTGAATGCTTCCATAGCTTCAATGAGTGAAGAAATTGGTAAAGAAGACTTTACCAAGGAGGATATCATGAATTTAAAGACAGATTCTGAAAGTCTTAATCAACAGAAACAATTCATGATGATGATCATGAACAATGTTGGAGATGACCTGGCAGGGGCAAAAAAACAACTCCAAAGCGCAGTAGATTATTTTGAATCAAGGGTTAAATACCATTTCAATCTGGAAAAAGACTTTAGAGCAGAAAACTTAGGCGATGATCCGGATGATATGTCCACAAAATACTATGGTAACGGAGATGTAAGCGGCCCTGACCCTAAGAAAGAGGATGCCAGACATGGTACTCATGTGGCCGGTATCATTGCCGCTGTTAGAAATAACGGTATTGGTATGAATGGTGTAGCAGAAAATGTGACTATTATGCCCATTAGAGCTGTACCGGACGGCGATGAATATGATAAAGATATTGCTTTGGGCATCAGATATGCAGTAGATAACGGCGCAAAAGTAATCAATACCAGTTTTGGAAAGTATTTTTCTACGCATCCGGAATGGGTAAATGAAGCTATAAAATACGCTGCAGAAAATGATGTTTTAATAGTCAATGCTGCTGGTAACGAAGGCTTAGATTTGGATGATACAAGAGTATATCCTAATGACGAATGGCCTGGTCAAAGCGTAGAAATTGCAGATAATTTTATCAATGTTGGTGCCATGACTTCAGAATATGGTTCAAATATGATAGCCGGATTCTCAAACTATGGTAATGAAACGGTAGATGTTTTCGCTCCCGGAGCAGGAATATATGCCACAACACCTCTGGATACCTATGAATATTTGTCAGGAACTTCTATGGCTTCACCAAACGTTGCGGGTGTAGCTGCTGTTATCCGTTCTTTGTTTCCAAAGCTAACTGCTGCACAAGTAAAACAAGTGATTTTAGATAGTGGCTTTT
>CAJXVZ010000100.1 GCA_913062845.1 uncultured Psychroflexus sp. | reverse complement strand
TTTCGTCAATCGCGGTAAATACATACTAAAAGATCAAATTACTGAAGTTGAAGAATTAAAGCAAAAATTTGGTGATTTCTACAGAATTCCAGAAGGTGGCACAAATGCACTGGCCGTGAAAGGTTGTCAAGAAATTCTGACTCTAAACGACCATGAATACGATATCATCGCTTGTTGTGTGGGTACTGGCGGAACCATTGCCGGAATCATAAATGCATCAAAAGCAGATCAATTTATCTATGGGTTTTCTGCCCTTAAAGGTCACGAACACCATGAGATAAATGCCTATGTGAATAAAAGAAATTTTAAAATTTTTGAAGATAGTGAATTTGGAGGTTATGCAAAAAGCAATGAAGAATTGATCAACTTTATCAATTCATTTTACAGATGTACATCCATAAAGCTTGAACCCATTTACACAGGCAAGATGTTTTTTAAATTGTTTAAAATGATTGAACAAAAACAAATTAAAGACGGCACCAAAATTTTAGCCATTCATTCCGGTGGATTACAAGGTGTAAAAGCCTTTAATAATTTACAAAAAACAAAAAATAGACAGCCAATCATATTTCAATAAAGCTTATTATTGTTAAATTTGAAAATAAAAATCAGCTCATTTGAAATCAAGAATATTTATCCTACTTGCTATTGCCGGAACAATTACATTAAACTCTTGTGGGTCTAAAAAAAGGGCAATATCAAACACAAAACCGCCCGTAAGTACACCTGCACCAAACACAGAAAAATCTGAAGTTTACGATCAGGTGGCAAAAGTAAAGATTGCACCAAAAAATCTTGATCTCACAGAATCTTATATTTATCAGTTTGCCGACATTGCCCGGCAGGAAATGCGTATGTATGGTATTCCTGCGAGTATTACGCTTGCTCAGGGTATCCTGGAATCGGGAAACGGTCAGGGCAATCTTACAAGCAGATCAAATAACCATTTCGGCATCAAATGCAATGGATGGCAGGGTGCCAAAGTGTATCATGATGACGACAAAGCACAGGAGTGCTTTAGAAAGTATACCAGGGCTGAGTATTCCTACAGAGACCATTCATTGTTCTTAGCTACCAGAAATCGTTATGCCTTTCTCTTTAATTATAATGTTACTGATTATAAATCATGGGCAAAAGGATTAAAAAAAGCCGGTTATGCCACAGATCCCCGATATCCGGACAAACTGATTGGTTTAATTGAAAGATATAAACTGTACGAATACGACAAAAATATCACTGTAAAATTGAGACAATCCAAACCTGAGGTCGTTTCTACTACTCAGAATCCTGAAGCCGAAAAAAATCCGGATAACGAAAAAACTTCAAATCCAGAGAAAAATACAACGACCAAAACACATACGGTAAAAGCAGGTGATACTTTATATAACATTTCAAAACGTTACAACATGGATGTTGAAGAATTAAAAAAGCTTAATAATTTAAAAAACAATATTATAAGTATCGGACAGGTACTAAAATTGAATTAATTATATATGATTTATAAACGAAGTAGTGCACTATTTGATGAAGCAAAAAGATACATTGCCGGTGGCGTAAATTCACCAGTAAGGGCTTTTAATGCTGTAGGCGGTGACCCGATATTTGTCAACCGGGCAAAGGGTGCTTATTTGTATGATGAAGACGGCAGAGAACTTATAGACTACATTTCTTCCTGGGGTCCAATGATTCTGGGTCATGCTTTTGAACCGGTTACAGAGGCTTTAAGAGAAGCCATAGATAAAGGGACATCATACGGTATCCCGACCGAACTGGAAACAAAGATTGCGAAGCTTGCAGTTGAAATGGTGCCAAATATAGACAAAATCCGTTTTGTAAACTCCGGAACAGAAGCTTGTATGAGTGCTGTGAGACTGGCGAGAGGTTATACAAAAAAAGATAAGATCATTAAATTTTCAGGATGCTACCACGGCCACAGTGATGCCTTTCTTATTCAGGCAGGCAGTGGTGCAGTAACTTTTGGTTCGCCGAACAGTCCTGGAGTAACAGCCGGAACCGCTAAGGACACCTTATTGGCCGAATACAACAATCTTTTGCAGGTTGAAGAAATTATTCAGGCAAATCCTGATCAAATTGCGGCAGTGATCATTGAACCGGTTGCCGGAAATATGGGATGCGTAATTCCTGATGAGGCCTTCATCAGGGGATTGAGAAAAGTTTGTGATGAGAATGAAATTTTACTCATTTTTGATGAAGTCATGACCGGGTTTAGGTTGGCCAAAGGCGGTGCTCAGGAAACACTGGATGTAAAAGCAGATATCGTTTGCTTTGGAAAGGTAATCGGTGGTGGATTACCGGTTGGTGCCTTCGCAGCAAATTCAAAAATCATGTCGCATTTAGCACCCGAAGGTCCGGTTTATCAGGCTGGAACTCTTAGTGGTAATCCCCTTGCCATGACCGCGGGTTATATTACATTAAAACACTTGAATGAACATCCGGAAATTTTTGATCGTCTTGCAAAGAAAACAGAAACCCTTCATAAAGGTATTGAAGACGTGCTAAGGAACCAGTCGCTGCCCTATCAAATTAACCGTTACGGTTCTATGCTTTCTGTCCATTTTACCAACGAACCGGTAAAAGATTTCGTATCTTCAGCTAAAGGTAACAACCAACACTTTAAAAATTATTTTCACGGCATGCTGGAGCAAGGTGTTTATCTTCCGCCCAGCGCCTTTGAAAGTTATTTTCTGAATGACGCTTTGAGCTATGAGGATATTGATAAAACAGTTGAGGCTTTGGATAAGCTGGTAAAAAATGGAAAGTTGTAGTTTTTTCCAGTAATTTTTTTTTAGCCTAATTTGAATTATAGAATCGGTTAAATTTTAAACGATTACCAGACATATTTAAAAAACCTTACTCTCATGAGTAGGGTTTTTGATTTTTATAATTAGCTTTGGTATCAACAATTAAAGCATTTTGAAGTTAACAAATCTATATTGCCTTATTTTGATGATGTTATGTTCGTATATTTCATATGGACAAACTGGAAGGATTTCCGGGGTAATCACAGATAGTGATGGCCTGCCGATTCCTGGTGTAACCATTTACATTAAAGGAACAACAAAAGGGACTCAAACGGATTTTGATGGTAATTACAGTATAAGCTGCGTTCCTGGAGACATACTGGTATTTTCATATGTCGGCATGACTACCAAAGAGGTAAAAATAACATCGGCAATGCTACACAAATTTGACGACAATAATTTTGAGTATGAATATGTAAACCTTAAGACCAACAAATATTATAAAACTGCTGTTGAAAGCTTAAAAAAACAAAGCGATACTATTGTTAGTATTGATAATAAACCAAAGAAAGTAAACAGAAACCTGACTTCAGGTAAGTACCAAAAGATAAAAGAAGTTAAAGTAGGTAAAGATAAAGTAAGACTAAATTTTTATTCGCCTGAAATCTATTATGAAGTCGGTCTGAATTCAAGAACCGGATTACAATTTGTCAGGGATGATAATTTACCTGAACTGCAAAGCCAATTTAGTCAAGGACTGTCGTTTAATGGTAATATCGAATTTGTTGGTCCTGAAACCAACACTATATTTTCGTATGGTCCTGAAATTGCCCAACTTGAGTTTGATGGTACAAATTATGAATACGATGATAATGGAAGATTAGTTGGTTCGGGAAATGGAAATGGAACTCCTGCAAAAGCCTATGACAATTGTATTCTTAGAACAGTTATTACAAACTCAAATCATTTGTTTTTTAATGTTTCTACAGAACACGAATCAATTAATCTTGACCTTCAAAATGCTAATGCGAAAGATATATTTAACAAAGAGCTGAATACAGACAATAAGATCTCTCTAAAATATGAAAGGCCTTCATACAGAGAAAATGAACATGGATGGTATACATACCTGTCTTATCAGGATCAGGTTGATAATCAACCCAACATCAACGGGTTTTTAAATAATCTACTTTTAAACAGTTGGGCGACACCTCCATCATTTAGTAATAAACAGAAGGTTTCCTTAGTAGATAACGTTCTAAGAAGCTTTAGCAATGCTTTTAATAATCCGGAATGGCTTTTTGAAAACAACAGAAATGCCATAGAAACAAAGGTTTTTATGGCAAGTGCTTTCCATACTTACAGATTTTCAAAAAATCTGAAATTAATATCAGGTTTGAATTATAATCATGATAATAACCTTCAAAAGTTTGGCGTAATACGCGGTACGTCCGGATTTGAGCAAGGCTTTTTTAGCAATAAGAAAATTGTGAAAAACAGTTTGAATGCAGAGATAGATTTACAGTTTGAGAAAGATATAAATAATTATGATGAATTAAAGCTAAGCTCAAAAATTGATCATAATCATGCTGACATGCAGTTTTCTCTAAATATCAATGAAGACCTTAACCCGATGTCCTTCAGCAATCCTCAATCTACATTTGAACGCATAGAAAACCGGAACAGAAATATTTTCAGACTCAACCATAAGGCTGAATTAAATATGAAAAATGGTTATGGATTTAAACTTGTAAATAATTCTTATTACTCATCAATCCAAAATAACAAATGGTTTTTGCCAGGGCTTGGAGGTCACATAAATTTTGAGCAGATTTTTGATCTTTACAGTCCGTTTTCTGAAATTTTATTATCAGCTTTTTATTCTCAAAATATTAATGACATGCCATTGTATTATGATAATTTAAGCCATAACAGTTTGGTGCTGGATGCAGAATCCGTTCTCGGCTATACATCAAATAATGATCTTTTTATTTCTCCTGATATTGATTTAGAAGAAGTTGAAACCTTCGAAATTAATCTGGACTTTGGGATAAATCTATTGGGGTATTATGATAGATTCAGTTTTGGATTTTACAATACCCAAACTAAGGGAAGTGTTTTTCCTGTGATGGAACAGCAGAATTTTGACCTTAAAAATATTGCTAATATCAGAACCACAGGCTTCGAAGCAGAATATTATACAAGCATCTGGCTTGGAAATGGGATAAATTTAATTCCAAAAATCAGTTTTTCAACTTACAATTCAAAAGTTACAGATTTACACGATAACAGAAGTAGGGTAGCAATTGCCGGTTTTTCTGATGTTTCTAAAAATTTAATAGAAAATAAACCTACAGGTTCTATTGTTGGCTCTGCATATCTAAGAGATGATCTGGGTAATGTAATCATTAGTGCAGATGGATTTCCAATGATTGCGCCTAACCCTAAAATTATAGGCAATCCTATTCCAGATTACAATATTGGCTATACTCAAACCATTAGCTGGAAAAAATTTGATCTGGAACTAATAGTCGATTTCCAAAAAGGTGGAGATGTGTGGAATGGCACTCAAAATACATTAAATTATCTCGGTACTTCTCAACAATCTGCCATAGAAAGGAATATAACCGACTTTGTGTTTGAAGGTGTTAATCAACAAGGGGTTGTCAACAATGTACCAGTAGATTTTTATAATCCTGGTCTTCCTTTCAATCAGAACCGATTTGTAAGGTATGGTTTTGGTGGTATTGCGGAAGAAGCCATAGAGGATGGCAGTTATATCAATATCAGGTCAATTGATCTTTCTTATACGCTTCAAAATGATAATGGATACAATAGAATAAAAAACAAGAAGTTGATCAAGCAATTTAAGATTAAGGTTTATGCCAATAATCTCTTTACCTGGTCCAGATTCAGTGGTCGCACACCGTACAATACATTATTTGGTAACAGATCGGCCGATGGACTAAATTTTTTTAACATGCCCTTGTTCTCTGAAATTGGCTTTAGTTTAAACCTTAAAATCTAAGAAATGAAGTCATTTTTTAAAATTGTTGTGTGGTGTTGCGCGATGATATTTGCTGTAAATATCATTTCTGCTCAGGAAATCAAAAATGGCTTAGAAAAAATTTACGTCCAGACGGACAGACCGATGTACTTTCCCGGTGAAACCATTTGGTTCAAAGCATATGTTGTCGATAACGATAATACCGTCACAAGCAAAAGCGAAGTAATGTATCTTCAGCTCATTGCTCCTGATGGCAGCTATGCCAAAACTTTAAAACTTCAGGTAAAACAGGGATATGCCTAAGGAGATATAAAGATTAAAAAAGATTGGTTAGGCGGAATTTATAAATTACAAGCCTTTACAAATTGGATGAGAAATTTTGGAGATGAAAGTTATTTCGTAAAAGATATCACTATTCAAAAAATAGTCAAGCCAAACCTCTTATTGAAATTGTATTTTAAAAAAGAAGGATATGGCAAATCCAGTAGTGTAAATGCAGATTTTGAAGTTAAAAACTTAAAAAATATACCTCTTAATACTGATATTTCTTTTAACCTATCCATCTCCGGAAAAAGATATTTAACCCAATCTTCAACTACAGATGAGAATGGCAAAGCCACTATAAAGTTTAAACTTCCTGAAAACTTAAACACTAGTGATGTCACTCTTAATGTAAAGGTACCGTATAAAGGAAGCTTTGAATCTATTTCCCGAAGTGTTCCTGTAGTCTTAAACAATGTAGATCTTCAGTTTTTGCCGGAAAGTGGAAAAATACTTAACGGAACAACAAACAGAATTGCATTTAAAGCCTTAGATGAATTTGGAAAGCCCGTTGATATTTCAGGAAAGATCTTTAATAACAAAGATGAAGAAATATGTTCTTTTTCGAGCTTCCACGATGGCATGGGAAGTTTTAAACTAAACCCAATATCAGACACGAGATATTATGCTAAAATCTATAAACCTTTCAAATCTGAAAAAAGACATTATCTACCTAAGTCTCATGATGAAGGTATTAGTTTTAGATTGGAAACAGATAGTCTTTCAACAGTCATAAGCTTGCATTCTACTTACGATAGGTCTTTAAATTTAGAGGTATTCAATGGTCAAAAGTTCTTATATAGCAAGAGCATAAATCCTGACAATAAGAGAATTCAACTGGATTCCAAAAACTATCCAATAGGTATCACAAATTTCAGGTTTACAGATGAAGACCATAAACCTTTGGCCGAACGTATCGCATTCATTAATGCACATAAGCAACTTAAGATTAAGCTTGAGGTTGATAAAGATATTTATCAAACGAGAAGTAAAGTCAATTTGAAAATAAGAACTACAGATATAAATGATGTGGCTGTTCCTGCAAATTTAGCTATTGCAGTCGCCGATAATAAATTATTATCCTATGCAGACGATAAACAAGACCACATTAAATCTAATCTTTTATTATCTGCTGAACTTAAAGGTAAAATTCACGAGCCAAACTTTTATTTTAATCCGGAAGAACCCAAATCTACTGCGGCAATAGACTACCTTATGCTTACACATGGTTGGAGAGATTATATCTACAAAGATTTTAAGGAGAATATTACAACTCATAAACCTG
>CAJXVZ010000099.1 GCA_913062845.1 uncultured Psychroflexus sp. | reverse complement strand
AACAACGGTAGCTGATGCGCAACCTCTTGATTTTTTATAATCAGAGAAAAAATAAGCCCTTAAGCGGGCTTTTTTTAGTTTAATCATAAAAATTATAGATACTAAATTTGAATTTTTGGATTGCTTAGAATTGATGCCATGAAGTCATATAGTTTAATTTTCATAAATCGAACAAAAGCAACCCCTTTTGCTCTATTTTTTGTATGATTTTTCTCAAATTTAAGTAGTTTTTTGAGGTTATAAGCCACTGCTGCCATGAGCATGCATTTGCTTGCGCCTTTTATTCCTCTCACGTTTATTTTTCTGAGACCTAAGTATTGGGTAAGAGTGCCGAAAACTGGCTCTACTCGGCTTTGCCGTATGGCTTTGGATTGTCTGCCTAAAGTTGTGTTTAATCGTTCTTTGGTGCGTTCATATTCTTCTCTGTAATAAGTGACAGAAAACTTCTTTTCTTTGGCAGTTTTCCCTAAACAACTACTGGCTAATGGACAGCCTTTACATTGCAAAGAACTTGTGCGGTATTCTTTCTTTTTGGTTTTAGTTCTATAGTCTAAAAATATCTTTTTAAAAGGTACTGTCTCTCCTTGTGGACAGATAAAATGATCTTGTGCTTTGTTGTAGGTAAAGCCTGTTGGACCACCCTTATAAGTCCCATGAGCTGGAATATAACCCGTAAGATCTTGTTGTTCTAAAAAAGCATAATTCTCACCACTGGAATAGCCCGTATCTGCAAATATATTTTCTATTTGCAAACCTTCTCTCCAAAGTCTTATTTTGGTTTTTTTGACCACATCTATCAGGTCTTGATTATCTTTTTTATCAGCATGATAAGCGCCAATATGTGTTATCACATGATGGCTACTGTCTACTGCCAATTGACTGGTATAATTCAGCTTTCTGGCCTTTCCGGGCTTTACGCTTATTCTCGCATCAGGATCCACAGGACTATAATGGGTTTTATTGCTAGTGTAACGAGAACCTTTGTTGCCTGCTCCCGGTCGTTCGTTTTGGTCTTTAGACCATTTATTTTGACGACTTTTTACATTTTTAAGTTCTGCTTTTGAGGCCGATATGCTTTTGTCATCATCGTCTGCTTTGTTCTCTTTTGCTTTTCGGTAAGTATCCTTGTCCCGGTTACTGATATGCCGTAGTTCAGCCAAATGGGCTTTAAGGTCTTTATCCGGCACTTTAAGCTCCAAACTGTCCATAGAAGCATTAGCCTTTACAGGAGCGCTGTCTATCACTTGTGTATGCCCACTGACCATTCCACAATCAATACATTGCTTTAAAACCTGGGTAAACACAGATTCAAAAACGTCTTCACTAAAAAGTTGGTGCGTACGACTAATTGTGCTGTGCCAGGGCAGGTTTTCTCCGATATCATAACCCAGAAAGAAAAGTATATCCAAACGCATACTGCAATGCGCGATGAGTTTACGGTGACTGATAATGTTTTCTAAGTACCCAACCAAACAGAGTTTAAAGAACACTTCCGGATCTATACTTTCCTGTCCACAATTACCATAAAAGTCCTTAGTGAGTGGTCTTACAAACTGTAAATTGAGTTTTTCTTTTAATCGCCGATAGAAGTTATCCGGCGGCACGTGTCCACTTAATCGAAATGTGGTAAACAATTTTTCCTGATAATCTTTTCTGCCTTGCACGGTTAAGTATACAACATAATAACCTATAATACAATACTTTATATGAATAAATCAGGAAAATTACTTAATTATTTATTGTTGTATATTTGGTTTCGTGCAACAGGCACAATAGCTATAAGCAATAGCTCGGGTTCGTGACTGAAAAACAAAAGTTCGGGTTTATTTGCTATCTTAGTTGAATTAAATAAAAATATGGCTTTCTTGGCGCTACTGCCCATAGCAGAGCCGGTTGGCATAAATATGAAAAAAATAACACCTTTAATATTAGGACTACTAATTTTTACAATTTGCTCTTGTTCTAATTTTTCTCCGATTGGAAAAGACCAAGTTATTCCTAATATTGAATTTAAATCTGTAAGTAAAATTGAGGTCTCTAAGCATCGTAGTGAATTCAGATTCGAAATAAAAGACTCTATTCAAATCAAAAAAATAATAAGTATATTCAAAGACTCAGTAAATTATTATAAAAATGATAAAATTAAAACAGAGGGCTTTAAACCACTTTATTTATTAAACTTCAACAGTAAAGAAAATATACCTCCTATCCAGATTTATGAAAAAGAAAACACGGAAAAAATTATTTTAGGCTACTTTAAAGCCGTTGAATCGGAATCTGATAAATTGGAATGGAAGAGTTATAATCGATTTTACCTAAATTCAAAATTATTGACAACAATTAAAAATCTAGCTGAATAAAATACTCGTGTCAACAAAGAACTAAGCTAAATTTCGTGTTAATTTACTATCTTAGTTGAATAAAATAACAATTATGGCTTTCTTGACGCTAGTGCCCATAGCAGAATCGTAATAGTCAATACCAAAAGAAATGAAAAAAATATTATATATAACTATTCTATCAATATTTGCACTTAACTGTAGTAACGATAGTGATAATGAAATCGAACAAATAAATCCCCAAGATGTAGATGGCGATGGTGTGACAAACCAGCAAGAAGTAGTCGATGGAACTGACCCTGAGATTAAATGTAGTTTTGTTCTTGAACATCAATACTATCCTGACACATCTAATGCATGGAGAAATGCAGATTGTGATGGAGATGGTGTAATCAATAAAGATGAATTGGATTACGATAATGATGAAATTGTAGACCAAAACTTTACTTCACCGAAAGACAAATGTGATTTTGTCTTTTCCCATCAGACTGTTGAACCAAAAGACCATTGGTACGGTTTTGATTGTGATGGCGATGGAGTTGCTAATGGTACTGAAAGGCTTGATCTAACAGACCCAAATGATAATTGTGAATTTGTGCTTTCTAATCAAAATTTGGAACCAGACCTTTTTTGGAATTTTGCCGATTGTGATGAAGACGGTAGAAATAATCAATTAGAACTAACCGAAAACACAGATCCGTTAGACCCAACAGATTTTTCCGGTATGGGAACAAAATTGTCAATATTAAAAAAATACAAAGTTATTCGAAATGGTCTCGTATCAGGCGGACCTATCGTTGATGTGGATGTTTTAGACTCTTAAGAATATTTTTTATTAAATAACGGCACTCACCGATTTGATTTCTATGAAAATGAAAATGGTAATACTATAACATTTGAATATGATCAAAATAATCGTTTAATTTCAGTTGTACAAATCTTTGGAATGAATACAGCTACAATTACTTTTTTAATATAATTCTAATAATCAAATAATTACCTCAACTAAGCAAAGTAACTATTCAAATTCAGTTATACATTACCAATATTCTTCAAATACAATAATTGGATTTAATAACAATAATGAGATTGTTCACAATATTGAATTAAATGCCAGTGGAAAAATTTAGAGCAGAACCTCGTATACTAATACTAGTCACAGTTTTCCAGATTATTTATTAACACAATACACTTACGATAGTTCCAATCGATTAATCGAAAAAAATACTGACAAATACGAATATGTAGAAAGTTCTCAGAAATATAATATAATTAATGCACATACAAAAACAATTTGGGAATATCAAGAAACTTTTGAAAACCCATTTACTGAAGCTACAAATACGATTCTAAAGAATATCTATTTAAGGCCTGATGTGCTTAGTGTTATTTCCATGGATGAAGCAAGCTATTCGGATCAACGTCATTCAAAAAGGTTAGATTATTATTCAACCGCTAATGGTTCCGGATACTATTTTTTTGAATATACCGACTTTATTAATCAAAATAATGGCCTTCCTGTAAATGCTTTTGAGCTCCTTGAAGGTAATTCTTTTGGTTTTTTTTTTGAAAGAAGTCTTTACTACTATGAATAGTATAAATACTTTATTTCATAATAACCTTAATTTCACAGGTTGTTATCAAGATATAATTCGTTAAGATAAGAATATTCTAATTGCAAAATAGCTAAAAGTACTGACAACAACAATGCGTTTAATTTACTGCTATTTAAAGCCTATTTACGAAAGTCCTGGCAAATATTTATCCTAGGTTTACGGAGGAAAAACCTCGCAGATTTTCATGCAACAAATCATAGCCAAACAAGTTGAGTGTAATTTATACGAAATTTTGCCAATCTGACTAATTTACCAAATTTTGGTATATTTATATAAAATATTAAGAAATGAAAAACACATCTATATCACTCGGAAATTATTTTGATCAATTTGTACAAACTCAAGTTGCTGCTGGACGATACAAAAACGTCAGTGAAGTAATCAGAGCTGGACTTAGGCTTTTGGAAAAAGAAGAAAGTAAAGTAATTGCATTAAGAAATGCTATACAAGAAGGAATTGATAGTGGAATTGCTCACGATTTTGACTTCAAAAAAAATCTTGAGGAATTAAAGGCTAAGCGCAGAAAGAATGGCTAAATATGAATTGACCAATAAAGCTTTAGCTGACTTGAACGGAATTTTGGAATATACGCTTGAAAATTGGTTAGTTACTGCCAAAAAAACAGAAGATATTTTACAATTAAGTCATATTTATCAAGAAGAACCGATTTTAGATGTTGGATTTTATACAAAGAATTATAAAATTATGTCATTTATGACAACAATTGGGATAAGCCAACAGAAGTCTTTGAATCCAAATTAGCGGAATCTGTTACGGAAAAACTTTGTAAATTGATTGACAAATACGCAAATGGGTAATTATGAGTAGGTCAAAAAAGAAAACCAAAATTCACGGATTTACAACTGCAACGTCTGAAAAGGAAAATAAACAAGACGCAAACAGAAAATTTCGGAGAATTATAAAACAAAAAACTAAATCCGAGGAAACCGAATTGCCTAAACTACGTGAAGTTTCGAATGTTTGGAGCTTTGACAAAGATGGAAAAAGATATAATCCTGAAATGACTGAAAAAGAATTAAGAAAATAAAAAAACAAACTTAGGAAGCACCGAGCTAAAACTCAAATAAAGCTTTCATCATCAGATGTTGTCTCCGGGAAAATCAGGATCTAAATAATCAGGAATACCATCATTATCATTATCCGGATAAGGTGTAATTATGTTGCCGTCTTCATCTGTGATTTCATCTATGGTTAATACATCATCACCATCGTCGTTTCGGTCCAGATAGTTTGGTAAACCATCTCTGTCCAGGTCATCTCCGAGGTCATCGCCATCAGCAACATCGTTTACGCGACCATTATTGTTGTAATCTTCCAGGTAAGAAGGAATACCATCACGGTCATGATCTGCTTCTCTGGATTTATAAAGCTGAACTGAAAATATGATTGGCTGATATCTTAATATGCCGGAACCTGCCGGAGGCGAAGCAAAATAACCAAGACCAGAGGGTATAAACACCACTCCCATGCCATAATCGTCATTAAATGTAAAAGTGCCGTCGGGATTTTCAACAAATCCTGAAGAACCATTGAGTTTTGGCAACAATTCATAAAAACCTCTTACCGTTTGTGTAAGGTCCAGCCATATTGGATTTGGGGCGGCATCAAACAGATCATTGTCTATAGTTATACCTTGGTAAGTGATTAGTGTTGAATCTGCAAAAGTAGGTCTGCGCTCCTGTGGATTTCCTTGTTTTAAGGTCAGATAATACAATTTATAACTTACATTTCTTTGGATAATTGTCGTGTCTGACAGCAATGGGGAATCAGCTATTGGTGTTTTTTCACTGTTTTCACCCGCAATGGTATCAAAAGTGAATATCTGAAAATTCGGATTTGTTGGATTATCCTCGACTTCATAAAAGTGAGTAGCCAGAAAGGCTTCTATTTCTTCAATATTTTCAATGCTCACTTCCTCAGGATCTCTTAATTCAATTTGAGTACCACCATCATCATCACTGCTGCATGAGGTCATTGTGATTGAGATTAACCCTAAAACAAGAAAAAAAGTTCTTAACTTCATTATAACAATTTTGAGGGTGCAAGATACGATTTTCTGTTATTTTTGTTGTTAAAAACAAACAAAGAGAGGTTAAAATATGAGAGTTGATAAGTACTTGTGGTGTGTGAGATATTTTAAAACCAGAAGTCAGGCCACACAAGCCTGTAAAAAAGGTCATGTTAGTGTAAATGGCGATAAGGTTAAGCCTTCCCGTGATATATATCCAACAGATGAAATCCGGGTTCGTAAAAATCAGATAGATTATAAAATTGAAGTTTTGGACCTGCCTAAATCCAGAGTAGGTGCAAAACTGACGAATATCTACAGGGTCGATAAAACGCCAAAAGAAGAATTTAAAGCGCAAGAAGCACTTAAATATTCTCAGGATTATTACCGAAAAAAAGGTACAGGTAGACCAACCAAAAAAGACAGAAGAGACATAGAAGAGTATCTGGATAAGCCAAACGACATTCAAAATGAAGATAAAAACTGAAAAAAACTGGGAGGAACGCTACAGGATAGGAGATACCGGTTGGGACATGGGTATGATTTCACCGCCTATCAAAACTTATATTGATCAACTCCGAAATAAAAACCTTAAAATTCTTATTCCCGGTGCAGGAAATGCCTATGAAGCGGAGTATCTTTTTAAAAAAGGTTATAAAAATGTTTTTGTTGTAGATATTGCTGAGACGCCGCTAAAAAATTTCTCACAGAGAACACCTGTTTTCCCAAAAAACCAGTTGTTACATACAGATTTTTTTGAAATTCAGGGACAATATGATTTAATTATTGAGCAGACTTTTTTTTGCGCGCTAAACCCAAAATTAAGAATGGCCTATGCTGAGAAAATGAAACTTCTTTTAAAACCAGAAGCCAGGCTTGTTGGTGTTTTATTTGATTTTCCACTAACCGAGAATGGTCCGCCTTTTGGTGGCAGTAAGGAAGAATACCTTAAATATTTTGACGATAAGTTTAAAATAAAAAGCCTGGGAAGATGCTATAATTCTCATCCTAAAAGGCAGGGTAAAGAGTTGTTTATAAATTTCCAAAAGGTTTAATAAATTGAATTTTAAAACCAGCATAGAAGTTACGCCTTATCCTTTTCATCTTAGTTATCATGATAACCTTTTGTTTTTAGGATCCTGTTTTGCCGAAAATATCAGTGCTTATTTTGAGGAGTTGAAGTTTGGTGTGGCTAAAAATCCTTTTGGTATTCTATATCATCCAAAAGCTATACTCAAAAGTATTCAAATTTCTTTAGAGCAAAACGATAATATGCTTAGAGACAGTTTTGAGTATAATGGCGTTTGGTCAAATTTTCATACCCATTCAGATTTATCAGCAATTTCAAAGAGAGAGCATATTGCAATGTTAGAGCAGGCTCAGTCTGATCTTAGACATGCTTTAAAGTCCTCTGACATTGTATTTATAAGTCTGGGAACGGCTTGGGTTTACAAGCATTTGGGCTCTCAGCAAACAGTCGCAAATTGTCATAAATTACCTCAAAAAGAATTTCAAAAAGAGTTACTCGATCCGGAAACCACAGCTACAGTACTGGGGCATATTGTTGGAGAAATTAGTAAAATAAATCCTACCGTAAAGCTGATTTTCACACTTTCGCCTGTTCGCCATCTCAAAGATGGTTTTGTTGAAAACCAGATGAGTAAATCTGTTTTACACCTTTCAATTCAAGACGTAGTAAAAGCTAATACCAACGTTTTTTATTTTCCCAGTTATGAGATATTACTTGACGATTTGAGAGACTACAGGTACTACACTTCAGATTTTGTTCATCCCAATAGTCTGGCCTTCGATTACATTTGGGAAAAATTAAAATCTGCATTTTTCGATGCAAAAACTTTGCATACACTCAAAACGGTATTAGCAATCAATAAACGTTTAGCTCACCGTTTTTTTAATCCTGAGCATCCTGGTAATATATTATTCCAACAAAAAACAAAGGAGCTGATCTCAGATGTTCAAAAGAAACATCCTCACATTAAATTTTAAATTTTTCATACTGATTCACTACTGTCCGGTAAAGATAAAATAAAAATCTGTTAAGCCTTGTTATTAGTGTCCTAACGCTCATTTAAATATTT
>CAJXVZ010000098.1 GCA_913062845.1 uncultured Psychroflexus sp. | reverse complement strand
TCTATCTTCAATAGCTTCTAATAACACGGATAGCGTATTTTCTTTAGTCATCTTCTTGAACACCCCTAAGCCAAGAACTTTCTTACTATAGGCATCCTTTAGGGTTATGATGTAGCGCCATTGCCCTTTAAACCCATAATAAGTAATATCGCCTACTAAGACTTGATTAATCCGGTTCAGCACATAGCCATTTAAATGAACAACCCCGAGGCAGAGCCGCCGGGGTATCTAGGCTAGAACAACCGTAGTTGATTCGAATGTATCTTTTCGTAGTTCGAAACACCCTGATTTTGCAAATACCTCTTTATAACTTCCTCATTGGCATATTGTTCAACTGTGTTCACATAATAGCCACTTGTACAAAATTTACCTCCCCAAAGCTGTTGTTTCACCTCTGGATGAAGTCTGAAAATTTCTTTAGCCGTTATACTCTTCACGGCTCCAATGATTTTCTTCGGTGCATCATTTGGAATTCCCTGTATCACAAAATGTACATGATTATCATCTAGGCCTATTTCCAAAAAAATTATCTCATATCTTTCTTCAATTTTTTGGCAAACTTCCTTGAATGTATTTGAAACCGAAGCAGTCAAAACACTCCGTCTATACTTTATGGGACATACAAAATGGTAAAGTAACAAACTCTTATTATGACTCATACGTATATGATCACTCATATCAGCAAAATTACATAACTTTACGCAACACCCGAGGCAGAACCTCGGGGAATTCTATTGATTAAATACACCATTCCCTAAGCGCTTTCTCCATTCTACGAATAAGCTGGGAGAAAAAAAGATTCTTTGATGAACTCTTCTAAACCAAGAAAAAACTGCATGTAAGGATTCTCTTCAATAATTTGAGCGGTTTGCTCATCGCTTAGACTTAATTTATGTTTAATGATTATGCTACCAATTACAAATCGTAGATTAATAGCTGTTCTTCCCATTTCAGGAAAGTACTTAGTGTAAATTTTAACACACTTATCCCAAGGAAAATGATAAGCTAATTTTACCCATCTATTATTTTGATTTAAATTTGGTTAGTAAAGATTACCAAATTCTTCAAATTTGTTCTGAAATTGGGAAGTGTATTTTATCATATGCAAAATTATTGTAAAAATATACGTTTTTTCATGCATTAAAACAAGGTGATAATTAGTCTATCGAAGAATGGGGAGACCCTAATTATATATTTTGTTTTTAACAAAGTAAATCCGCGGTAATTAAGCGATATTCTTTCCCTTTGTAGAGTGGTCCTTCAGCGATTAACTGATCATTCTTATGTGCCACCTCCAAATGATACTTAGTAGGACCAGTATAACCGTAAAGTTTACGCGGAATCTCTAAATCTAAAGCTCTTTTTTGATCATATCGAGATTGGGCATCAATAAAACGTATGGCCAGGGCTACGCGGGTATCCTCTGGACCTTCTTGCAGCATTACCGATTTATGTATTACGTATTTATCGAACAGAAGGGCGTCGCCAATCTCAAAATCGTCGGCTACGGCATAATAATCTAATAAGCGTTTCATAGCGGGATGGTTTAAGGGTCCGTCTCGCAATTCAATGAACTCCTCTAAACTGATCTCTTGTTTACTGTCGATATATTCTTGAAGCAATCTAAAAGAGGCAGGATCTACGTAGTCATACATGAAAGATCCAGAAATTATGTTCTTTGGCACATAGGACATGCCTCCTTTTTGCTTTTGATTATCAATTTTCATCAGCGGCGTCCAAAGGGTACAGCCAAAATCCTCCGCTTTTTGGAAACCAAAACTTTGGGTGCCGATATGCCAGGGAAAACCTTTACTCTGATTTTGTTTTAACTCGAAAGCCAAGGTTTGCGTATGCAACATATCTCGACCGGAAAGCCTTCTGATGGTGGAACGATAAATTTTATCCAAAAACAGAGCGCGCAAATCCTCATCCTCATCAAATATATCGTATTTCACCCGGTTGAACCCACTTTGGTATTTGTCCGAAGGAGAAGCTAAATGGCTCTCGATCTTGGTTTGCAGCACCTTCATCATCTCTTTAGAGAAAAATTGCTTTAGAAGTACAAAGCCGCATTCTTTAAATTGTTTTATCTCTGACTCACTTAATTTAAAATTCGTATTAATAAGATTTAAATTTTCCATTTTTATTCAAATTAAATTTTAGATTATTATTATAATAGATATATTTCCCAGCGAATAAACTGCTATGGTATAAAGTTGAAGAAAAGACTTTCTATACGTCAATAAATGGGCTTTTTATTTGTGACTCGTTCATAAGAATAGGCTCTGAGTCCACGTCCCGAAGAAAAATTGTTCCGGGCTTAAATTCGTAAATCTTGAAACTGCGATCAAATCCTTCTTCATCCTGAAGGAGCTGCAATATATCCTCACTGAAATTGGCTCCGCCTTGGGCAAAGCTTAAATTAAAGGCTACCATCCGCACGTTTATTTCGGTTATAAAAGGCTTTCCATATTCATCCTCTTTGATATCTACGGTAAAAAATCCATGCTTTTCTGCGCCGGTCTTTTGGAAAACAAGCTCCAAAACCTCTGCTGCAAAAGCAACCACCTTTGGCTCATTAAGTAAGCGACCGTAGGCCGTATTCCCAGTTATCTTGGAGGGGGCGGTATTGGCCATGATGTAATTTACCCTTTCGCCACAGGCCGCGCGCAGGAGCTCACCCCTGTGGAAAAGAAGCTTGCACGCCAGGTTTCTCCCAGGTAAATAAGTGCTAGCTATGAATTCGTCAATTGCACCATTTAAGTTCAGCCAAGTCTCCAAACTCTCTCGACTGGTCACTTTTAGGGAGGCTAATCCACTACTACCGCAGGTGCTGCGCACCCAAAATGGATAATCGAATTTCGCTTCAAGCTCTTCAATATGCAGCTCCTTTGGGCTAAATATCAAGGACTTAGGCACAAATCCTGAATCTTTCAGCATCTCTGTCATCCTTCCTTTATTTACCAAAACCTTTACCACATCATAATCGGGTATTAACGCCTTACAGGGCCAAGAACCACCTTCCCTTTTATGCTTAGCCCAGGCCAAAACCTCTTGTTCTGGCTGAACTATAGCGCAAGTAATATCATTTTGATTGATAAAGCCCTCTATAGATTCCCAATAACACGCCTTGCTGGCATGTGGGGTGATAGCGGTCTTTTCGTACAAGTCTTTCTCATACAAGCCATATTTGAGCGGATTTAATTCAGTGCCGAACAGTTTAGCCTCATGAGCGTAGCGACTTATTTTAATGCTGCGCGCTATGTTTTTTGGAGTAGGACCACCTACGCCGCTAATTAGAATATTCATTAATTATATTTTTAACTTTGTTATTTGTATAAATTATTTTAGGCGATTATTATTTGTTTGACGAGCTGTAACCTATGCTAATTTATAGTTTGTGCTAGGATATTTATAAAGATTTCCTCGATGCGGTTTATAGAAATCTTTAATTTCCTGACAATTAATCAACATTTCCAAGATCAAGGAAATCTTATAAAAATGCAAGCTATCGAGTTTAGTACAGTAAAATTCTAAAAGAATATTTCTTTAGTATTTAAATATTTATGAGCCTGCAAAGCTTCACTTAGTACCATTACGGTACCTTCTTTTTAAAAAGCTACGTAGCCCTTAAATGTCCATTGGAAAAAAGACACCAAATACGCAGAGTCCTTGACTTTGAAACTTGGCTATCACCCCTCTACATTCCAAAATTTAGTAATCTGGTTGTGGCGCAACTACTAAATATTATTGATTATTTTTCCAATTAAGTGTACCCCAGCTTAAACGCTACTTCTGCCCTTTGATTATTTCGCTCATTACCAACTCATCACAATTGAATATTACTGGCTAACTTTTACCAGTACTAACCACAAAGCTCTTTTCCAGAACGCGTACTATCCAACCGGACACCTCATAATTATACTTGTATTGCACACCTGAGCCCGCCAAATCACTATTTCTTTCTCTTTGTAAAAAGTTATACTCCCAAGCAAAAGCGTGATGCCGACCCTATTATGAGCTCAATGTTGGTTTCCGGAAGTTGCACGTCGCTACAACTCTATCGCTTTACACTCTCTTCCCAAAGTAAATGGCTTGACTATCATCTTACCCGCAGTAGCTTAAGCGTACCCAACGTATCTCAAACAAGATTTTATCTATGGCTTGGCTTGAAAACAATATGGCTTTCTCAATTACTTTGTTAAGATACTCCCGCCTATTAAAAGGAGTAGGACACTGAGCTATAATAGGATCACTATCGGTTCCTTTATCTAGTATGAAAAGCTTGCCACTGCCTCTACTTTTTGTAAAATAATCCAAGTGATTGCCGCTCTTTCTCTTCCTTACGGCAACTTAGTAGGTTGAAAACCGGTACATGTGACTTTGGGAGCCTCCAGAAAGTTTTTCCCACTAACTGTGGTAAGCCAACCTCAAAAAGCATGTCGATCTCACGCTCCTTGATTTAATCATCAATCCTATCTTCATTTAGCCGTGAAAAATGCTTAAAAAGCAAAGAGGCTAAATTTGCAATTGGGGCAAAGTCCTTATAACCACTAAACTTAGCCAAGTAGAAAAGCTCAAGGCGCAAGACCCATTGCACATTCGTCTAATGCTAAATAAGTTTTTGCAATACCCTTTGCGCTACTATTTACGCTGCCAGCATGTGTTATGCGAGGATTTTGGGAGATAACTAAATTTTTGACTTCCATATATTTAAAGGTGAATGTATATAATTAGCCTGCCCTCTAATAATTATAAAGGCGGTTCTTATTAATATGTGCAATTCATTGAAGGAACTTACTTTTCCGGCGTAATGCAGATCTAACTAATATCGTTTATGCCACGATAAATGAGTGATTCCAGACACCTAAGCTAAACCTGTTAAACCATGTCTGCTTTTCGTCACCACCAAATCCCAACCTATCGAGCGGTTCTGGTGATGCTCTAAGGCCTCATATTTAACCAAGGTAGGGTATTCCAGCAAAAAAAGAACCTGAAAACCGATAATGCTTGCACAGGTAATCAAGTGCTTGGTTTCCGGTGGTTTGGTAATATCACTATAGATTGCTGGTCCGGTGATGATACCCGATTGCTCATCTATTGAGGCCGTCAAATTATCTACTGTGGAGTTTACCAATCCGTAATCGACAACCCAATACTTACATTTCATCATTTCTATTTAGCTGGATAGTTATCCGCATGGTATTGAGACCCGAAAGACTTAAAGCTTGTAAAGCTTCATATTGTGTAACAAAAGCTTCCGCCAAATCATAGCCTTCATTTTTTATTAAGTCTAATAAGGCTTGAGGATTTAGATTCGCAGCCATGAAAAATACTGTACCTAAACTGACCATTTGAAACCTTCTATACTACCTGGTTAGATGCTAAAACATACTTTACTTAATTTAAATCCGCGGCTATATACTGCCGAGTAAAAAACTTGTGCAAAAAAACATTAGTAATTTTGGTGAAACAATCGCTTATCTTCCAAAATTTTTCATGCAGAAATAGGATTTATCACTCTTTTATATTCGTGCATAAATCCCGTTCCTGCCAATTTTTTCTTCTCGGCCCTACTTTTAGAGTGGAAGTCAAACTGGTAATACTCCAAAATAGAAATTCGGTTGCATAAAGAGTGAACAAAAACCAGGTACCACTGCTTAAAGCTACTCATACCATATTCTTTACGATAATGCTTTTGGAACTTCTTTAATAGAGTCCAGTCCACTTTCCTTAGGTAGTAAGAAAAATATAAAACGCGTTTAATCCTCACGAATCCGTTCAACCAGTTCAGAAATAGAAATAAATTCAACCTCTGGCCAGCGCTTAACTATAGCTTTAAGCAGTTGTTCTAAGGCAGAGAGACCTTCTTCACGGTTTTTTGGATCGATATGTCCACAGAAGTTGACGCGGTGAGAACTGATGATGGCCGGTTTGTTTAACCTAAAAGCCGCTGCTACCTGCTGCAGAGTGAAAGTCACCCACTCTCTACCCTTAATTTTTTCATTCGGCTCAAATACACAATTACGCACCAGCGATAATGTGGGACCGGGACCTTTGGCGCCCAAATAATTTTTCTCTTGCTGATACTTCCCTTGTCCTAAGTGCCGTTTTGCCTCCCGAAGCTTATCTATTCCAAATACACCCTGATGACCAAGGAAAGGGTATAATTCCGTGGCCAGCTGCTGGGCGGGCGGAGTAAAGCTAAGCGAAGGATAACCATAAATGGCTTCAAAACGGCGCAGCCCATCGGCCAAGATTTCTTTATGCTGCTCTAGTTCTTCTTGCCGCCAAAAAGCAAAAGCTTGATTAAATTTAACCTTTGGAAAATCTTTATGAGGGGGCAAACCCGCCAATGAGCGCTGGGCTAAATTGGCTAAAAGCGCTGGATTTTCACTGCGTAAATGCGCATTGAATAAATGGACGTTCAAATGCTCGCGCCCATGAAATTGTGGCTTAATTAATTTTTTTGCAATGCCCTCTAAAATCAATTCGTAGGTCCCTTCATAAACTGAATCTTCCTGAGCTAGACGCTTATAAGTAAGATCTAAGCTTTCGGGTACATAATGACCTTGCGCTAGAGAGGCTTCGAAATCTGGATTACAGCTCAGCGCGTAAGGTGTAATTATGGCTGGATTACCAAGCTTATCTTGCACCGAAGATAAAACCGCAAAAAGGGATCGATAATCTTCGCTGGTATCTAAAGCGTCAAGATGATCAAAACGCCCTTTTAGCTTCACCCCTGCTTTAATCAAATCCTCTTTAGCTTGCGAACTATGCAAGCGAATGTTGCCATAATCATCCACTGCAAAAGCTACCAGCTTGCCTGAAGTTCGCCAACCTTTAAGGTTTTTAAGGTGATTAAATAAAAACTGTTTCATTAAATTGGTTCTGATTTTGGCTGTAGATAAAGGCTAACAAATTTATCCGCATTGGCGCCTTTAAAATCGAGCGCTGCTTCAATTACAAATTTGCTCATATAAATAGTCAATCCTTAACAAATGACAAATTTGGTTTCTAAAGACTTTCTTTTCATTAAATATTGAATGAACATAAAAAGGTTTTTTAATCCCTCTTTGATTTTATTCATCATTTTCTTTAAGTTCCAACCTGTTGCAGCTAAAAATGCATTTATCTGTGGTGATTTTTCCCCTTGAAGATAGTTTTTCCCCATTCTAAAGTCTGTTTTTAAGTGTCCGATGACTGCCTCTATTGCTGCTCTTCTTCTAAACTTCTTCCGTTTTTTTCTTTTATCGTATGCACTTTGTTTTTTTGGTTGTTTATAATCTGGTGTACTAATGGTGGTCTGACCAATTTGCGTTTTGCCTTTTCCTCCGCGGTCATAAAGGAGTTCTTTCGGTAGATTTATTTCATTGTCTGCCATTTGATTCAATAAAAGCTCAATGATTTTACTGTCATGTGTGTTACCTGTAAAGCTCTTAATCGATGTGATAATAAGTGATTTATAAGTGATCGTTAAACCTATTTTATTTCCAAACTCATAGCGTTTATGCGCTTTTCCTTTAGATATGCAAGCTGTAAATGGTTTATGAAGACTATAAATTTTGTCTTTGTCTGTTCGTTTTTGATTGAGCACCTTTTGATAAAGAGCAAGCTCCTGTATGTAAAGCTTTAGCTTAGAGTCATCAAGTTCTCGCTTTATCTCACGCAGCAATGTTCCGGCAATGGTTTTTAATTTTTTCATAGAGGCTCTTGCCTTTTTGGCTCGCTTTGGTTGTTTAGCATTATGGGTGTCTTTTAATAATTGTTTTGAGATCCGCACATAAGTTTGTCGTTGATTTATGTTTTCTTTTGTTGCAATTTGGTTTATTTTATCAATAATCTTTTTTGCTAATTTTGAATCGGTTGGGAAAGTAGTATTGTTTTCTTGTACAGTAGTGTCTGATAAAACGACCCGTTCTTCTGTATCTTTACCATGTAATTTAACAGGGTAAAAGAATATCTTCTCAACACCATCTTCATCTATGCGCTTCCTAAAATATACAAAGCCACTTGGGTCACAGGGAACTTATGTTCAAAATGGTTAATTCCACAGAAGTATTGCATGTAAGGATTCATAACCCAAGCATTGGCAAGGGTCTCATCTCCTAGATTATAAATACGCTTGAGTAACAAGCACCGAACCATCAGTCGAATAGGCATTGATGGTCAGCCTTTACCGGAATAAAAAGAGGCAAATTCATCTTCAAAATACTGCCAATCAATTTTATCGCTTAAAAGAACTAATTCATGATCTTTATTAATGAAGTCTGTAAGGTGTGGACGAAAGATATTTTTTTGGAGTATTTTCTTTGTTTTTCCCAACATAAATTGCATGATTTAATTATAAATGTAACACATTTTTTGCAATATTAACTATTAAATTTAGTTAAATTAACATTTTATTTTATTGATAGTTAATTATTTACACTTTTTTTAAGGATTGGCTAAATATGTAAAGATGGGTTTTTACTTAACTTTACTATGAACTGGGCCGCCGCAGTTAAATCAGCTTATAAAACACTGGGCATGATTATAATTGCTCATATATTCTATCAATGAGCTCTCATAAAAAGCTAAGTACAACAAATGAATACCATAAGCAGTCGGATTATGGGATTAGCTAGGTACGCAGTCAATAACTATAAGTCTATATAGAATAATTGCCTTTATTTCAATATTTTTAATGAATGAGAAAGCATCTAAAGCTATATGAGGTCTATCTCCTCAATGGTCCGCCCAATTATCTCGTAATGATCTTGCAGGATTTGTCAAATAGGCGATTCCTGAAGCACAAGCATTTCGCAGATCTCAAGATAAGTCGCTGCTCTTTCCTGCGGACTTTGAAAGCTTCTCAATCTGGCTTTCCCATTACGAACCAACTCCTGTTGTAATAACTGATCATGGACCAACAATTCAATCTTATCAGCGGCAGACTTGGCATTTTTAGGCTTGAAATATAAAGCCGCTCCGCCACAGATGCTTCGGGCAAACCCCAAATCCGTCGTAACGATGGGTTTTTCCATGATCATCGCCTCTGGGTACGAA
>CAJXVZ010000097.1 GCA_913062845.1 uncultured Psychroflexus sp. | reverse complement strand
ATGTTTAACCAAAATGAGTTATCAACATTTTAGTTTAAAGTTTACATAAACTTGTCAACCTTATTTATGAGGCTTCAGCTTCAAACTTCAAAAGAGAAACTTCAAACTTCAAAAGAGAAACCAAAAAGACTATTCCAGCCCTCTCAACCCGAAAAATGACATCAATCATATTTTAAATACCATAATTTAATGATATTTGAAATAGCATTTTAAAACCCAGAACTCATGACAAAAAGAGAAGCCGTTGGTAACATAATGACCAAAAATTTAGTCAAATTAAATTTAAAGGACAGTCTCTCCAAAGCTGAAGCCCTTTTCAAGAAAAATAAAATAAAGCACCTGCCTGTTGTCAGTGGTGATAAAATTGTAGGTATGCTGAGTTACTCTGATTTGCTGCGTATTTCATTTGCAGACGCTACAGATGAATCCGGCGACTATGTAGAATCTACAGTTTACGATATGTTTTCGCTTGAACAGGTTATGACCAGTAAAGTGGTTTGTGTGAACACAGAAGATTCCATCAAGGAGGTTGCCGAGATACTTGCTGCGAAACATTTTCATGCCTTACCGGTAATTGAAAACGACAAAATTGTTGGTATCGTAACCTCTACAGATATTATCAATTATTTTTTGCAGCAGTTTAAGTCATAGTATGCTTATTAGGCTTATTTTTGTTTCAAAAAGCATATGCCACAGGTAAATGTGTCAAAGCAGGCGCTCAATACAGTGATCATTCTTATTGGTGCAGTCCTTCTGATTTACGATTTTATTGCGGAGCCAAAAGAGGTCTATTACAAAATAGGAGGTCTGGTAATTTTGATGTTTGGTTTGTATAAGTCTACACAGCAATGGACAAGCGATAATAATACACAGGATGAAGCTGATGACCTGATCGAAGAGGATTTTGATGATGTAGATTTTGATGATGACAATTCGAAATCATGACGGGATCTGGTCTTAAAATCGGGGACAAGGCTGAAACGATTGACGATAACATTAAAGGAGAAGTTATTGCAATCTCTGTCAACGAAATTATTCTCATGACCGACGAAGGTTTTGAAATGCCATTTAAACCAGAGGAACTCATAAAATCTCCAGAAGATCATCTTCCGATCAAATATGATGAGCTATACCAGGCTAAAGCCTCTGAGTTAAAGAATGTACCAAAAAAACAGAAAGGAAAACCTGAAGCTATTCAAAAGCTGGAAGTCGATCTGCATATCCATGAATTGATAGACGACGCCAGAAGATTAACGAATTATGAAATCCTTAATATCCAAATGGACCATGCCAAAAAGAGATTGGAATGGGCCATACAAAAGAGGTTAAAAGCTGTTGTATTTATCCACGGTGTGGGCGAAGGTGTGCTAAGAGCCGAATTGCATACACTGTTCAGGCGTTATGAGAATCTGGAATACTTTGATGCTAATTATCAAACTTATGGTGTTGGTGCCACAGAAGTCAGGATCTACTGACAAAAATTACCAACTTCTTCTTCACTTATTACGGTATCGTTGAATGGTATGATCTGACTCACATTTGAAATGCTATATCTGCCCATAATAAAACTGGTAAAGGTAAGGCTTTCGCTATTGTTTACATTTTCAAAGGTTACGTCGTTAAATACAACTTGTGTAAAAAAAGATCTTGAAATGGTATTGGATTTTCTGATATCTCTTACAACACTTCCGGTAGCTTCAGGGTTGAGGTAGTTAGCCAGTCCATCTGCATTTAGATCGTTGTTGGGGTTCAGAGCCGGGTTTTCGGGATCTACACAGGCATTGAGGTCTTCATTTATGGTTAGAACGCCATCACCATCATCATCCTCATCCAAATAATTTGGAATTCCATCTCCGTCTGTATCGACATAATCGCCGGGAATAACTGCACCATTTTCGTCAACAGCCAGTAACTCCTCACTTCGTGTCAGAACATTGTCGTTATCATCATCTGTGTCCAAGTAGTCTGGTATTCCGTCGCCATCCGTGTCTAATAAATTGCCGTCTTCATCAAGGACTTCTTCCAGCTCTGCAGGTACATCATCATTATCATCTTGTTCAGAAACTCTAATCTGTAAGGTCGCTGTGCCGCCGGTTGTACTTACAAATTCTTCTAAAACACCAGGCGTACTTGGAGGTATTTCCTGACAATAATAGTCATCTCCGCTTATACTTCCATTCAGTCTTCTGTAAGTTACCCGGTTGTTGTTGTTTATATTGATCGTGATTTCAAAAACGTCTTCTTCGATTCCCTCAAAAGTTCCGTCAAATTCTTCGGAAAACCTGAATGAAATGGCTTCATTGGTCTCCTGATCAATAAAATACAATACATTGGTTTCATCCTGCATACAAAGAGAAAGATCGGTATCCTCATCAAAATTGAAGGTGGTTGTGATGATATTGCCGTCATCACAAGACGAGAACATTGATAATAACAATGCTAAAAAAATGGCTTTGAGTGTTTTCAAGAATAATCGCTTTTTATTGATGCAAATTTATAGTATTTGATGGATAATGAATTTAATTTTATGAAAACATCTATTCTGTGCAGAATCTTACATTATTTTTTTAAGGATCTTTTCCTTATAAGTCGAACCTATTGGGACCTGATGATCTTTCAAAAAAATCCTGTTTCCTGAAATATGTTCTAATTTATTGATATTGATACTAAAGGACTTGTGAGTTCTTATAAAAAACGATGGCAATTGTTCGATAAATCTTGAAAGCGTACAATGTGTTGTTATGGTCTTTTGAATTGTAACAACTTTTACGTAATCCCCTAATGCTTCAATATAAAGGATATCATTGTATTTTACTTTGAAGAGTTTTTTATTTTCTTTCAAAATAGTGAAATCAGAATCACTCAATTTTTTGTCCTTTGGTTTGATCACTTTGCCCACAGCTGTCAAAAACCTTTCATAGGAGAATGGTTTTAAGAGATAGTCTGTGGCATTCAGTTCAAAGCCTTCCACGGCATATTGAGGATAAGCTGTTGTAAAGATAACCTTAGGTGGATTTTGCAATTGCTTATAAAAATCCACACCCGACTGTTCAGGCATATTTATATCGAGAAAAATTAGTTTTATTTCCGGATGTAGTTGTAGATATATAAAAGCTTCCCGGGCATTGTTGCAAACTTTTTTCAGGTCTAATATATCGGTTTTGGAGATAAAATTCTTCAATACATTCTGGGATGATATCTCATCATCAATAACCAAACAAGCAATTTTTAGATTTTCAGTCTCCATAAATTTTTAATTTAACCATGAAGTGCGTTTCTGTGTTTTCGACTTCAAATTTATACCTGTCCTTATAAACTATTTTTAAATTTTTCTCCAGGGTCTTTATGCCTATGCCAGAATTTTTCTGCATTTCTGGAGCTGGCGAATTTAATTTTTCATTTTCAATACAGAACAAGAATGCATCATCCGTTTGTGAAATTTTTATCCTTATAAAGCTGTTATTCTCATTTGAAGACCCAAATTTATAGGCATTTTCAACTAAAGGTAACAACAACATAGGGTAGATCTTGAAGTTTTCATTCCGGATATCGACTTTAAGATCAATTTTGGAATTTACCCTGTGTTTTTGAAAATTAATGTAATTTTTTATCAATTTAATTTCATCCTTTAATTCTACTCTTTCCGTGTCGGTATCGTAAATCACGTATCTTAAAATGTCTGATAATTCTACAATCGCATCGGTAACCTTTTCCTTTTTGTCCAAAGCCATAGAATAAATTACATTAAGTGCATTAAATAAAAAGTGTGGATTGATCTGAGATCTTAGCGCCAGTAACTGGGACTCCATGTGCAGGTTTTTGAGCTTAAGGAGCTCATTTTGATCCCGGTTAAAAAAGTGCCAATCCTGTGCGAGCTTAAGTAAAGTAGAAGAAACCAAAAAAATACTGAATACCAGATAAAAGCCATTTCCTGAAATATATGAGATAAAGAAATAGTTAGGAAATATAGTATCTATAGTCAACATAAAAAATGTTTTCAAAAAAACACCGTAAATCAGGCCAAGCAGGACCAGAATTATAAAGTATTGAACATATTTTTCTTTGTTAAGTAGTGTGGGAATAAGAAAGTGAAAATTAAAAATGACCGGTAAAGTCATAAATATCAAGAAAACTATGGTGTATAAATAATCGATCTTTACGGGTGCATTCCCTTTTGTAAAAACAAAAACCAATATCAAAAAAGCAAATATCCATAAGATCAAATGCAGAATAATATGCTTTTTGATAGAAGTTCTTTTCATTTTTTAATTTTAAGAATTATCCGGTACAAGTGTGTAAGTCTGGTCTTTCTCCCATTTGTTTTCTATATTGGAAGACATGAACTTTTGTAAAAATCTATAGAGTTCTTTGCTGCTCGCAGTTAGAACCAAATCCTCATCAATGCCAATTCTTTCGTGTTTGATCTTGAGGTTATGACTTTCAATTAGTCTGTTAACAACGTCTTCATCTAACCATTTTAATCTGATGGAATTATCTTCAAGAAAATCTACTTTACACACGGAGTTCGTGTTTAAAATATGTTGAGAAACAAGGTTATTTAAACTTTCAGTTTCGTACTCCATAGGGAAAAAATTAATGAAGAGATGCTCGTCTACATTGAACGCAGTCATGATAAAATAGCTGAAACCAATGTCTTCAATTTTGTTTGTCTTTGAATTTTTGATGTATTCCAGAACAAAGGAATCTTTATAATATTCATATGTTTTTTTATCACTTTCTGATATTGAATTTTCTTCTTTTTCATGTTCTGCCCATAGCTCTTTAAAAGGCTTTATTTTCCATGTCGCACTTTTGGACTTCCAGTTGCCCTCTAATTTTTTTTCGTAAACTATCTTATCTTTGGTGTAAAAAGGATTCAAAGATTTTACAATACAGGAATTTAGTAGCAAAACCACTAAAATGATCAAAAATTTTTTAGCTTTCATAATTTACAAATTTAAATTTTCAGCTAATATCAGGATGAAGTCTTCTTCGAAAAAACTTTTTCGACAAACAGGCTTTAACTCATGATGAAAAAATACAAGCAATGGGATTGATATCTCAAATTATAAATTATCGATATAATTTTCTTAATTTATTTAACTATTTTTGAAACCTGATGATGAAAACAAAGGTCCAAATGAGAAAAATATATTTTGACAATGCTGCGACTTCACAAATGCGGGATGAGGTTATAGATGCTATGGCAGAGGCGATGAAAGTTTGCTATGGCAATCCTTCATCTACACATGCTTTTGGGCGTGAAGCCAAATCCAAGATTGAAGCCTGCAGAAAAGACATCGCTAAACAATTGAATGTTTCGCCGGGAGAAATTATTTTCACATCCGGTGGCACCGAGGCGGATAATATGGTTTTAAAATGCGCGGTGAATGATCTGGGCGTTAAGCGTATCATCACTTCAAAAATTGAACACCACGCTGTTTTGCATACCGTTCAGTCGTTAGAACGTTGTTCGGGTGTTTCAGTCGAATATGTGAATATCAAAGCGCATGGCCAGATAGATCTTGAACATCTGGAAGCACTGCTTACCGCGTCTGGAGACAAAACACTGGTGAGTTTGATGCATATTAACAATGAGATCGGTAACAAACTTGACCTCAAAAAGGTATCTGAACTCTGTGATGCATACCATGCTTTGTTGCATTCAGATACCGTTCAATCTGTTGGTCATTTTCAAATGGACCTGCAGGAATGTCCCTTAGATTTTTTAGCCGTTAGTGCCCATAAATTTCACGGTCCAAAAGGTGTTGGTTTTGCATACATCAACAAAAAGCACAAGCTGGCTTCACTTATAGTAGGTGGACAGCAAGAACGCGGGCATCGCGCCGGAACCGAAAATGTAGCAGGCATTGTCGGATTGCATACAGCCTTTAATCTGGCTTATAAAAACCTTAAAGAAGAGGGTGATTACATCAAAGGTTTAAAGCAATATTTCATCCGAAAACTGGAAGAAAATATTGAGGGTATCGTATTTAATGGTTTGTGTAAAGATCCGGACCAAAGTACATATACGGTTATAAATGTCAGCCTACCTATTTCTGAAGCAAAAGCCGGATTGTTATTGTTTCAGTTGGACCTGAAAGGCATAGCCTGTTCTCAGGGTAGTGCGTGTCAAAGTGGGAGTCAACAAGGCTCATTTGTACTCAATGAAATCTACGGTCCCGAAAAAATTAAAACACCTTCACTTAGGTTTTCACTTTCTCATTATAATACTAAAGACGAAATAGATTACACTGTTGAGGTGTTGTCTGCTTTTGTTGGTAGTGAAAAAGTGATGGTGTAAACGCTTTCAGATTCCTTAATTATTTTATGACCACTTATAAAGAGGCTTATCAAAATCTGCCTGAAAAACTAGCAGAACAATACAAAGACCTAAATTTTGATAACCACTGTTATCTTCGTATTGCTCTTGATAACACCCTTAAAACCAGATGGGATACCCTTATCAAAAAACCGGCCTATAAAAATTTAAATGCGGAGCAGCTTGAACAGGTTGTTGAGCATTTAAGGCTTTACCAGCAGAGTGAAAAGCTATTGTTTGAACATCACCAAAACTCGCTAGATTGGAGAAAAGATCATGGTGATGGCAAAAAGCAATATAAACTCTTTTGAAATCCAGTTTAGATTTTTAAAAATAGATATCCTGTGCCAATCTAAAAGTATTGGCATGTGCTTCAATAATGATTTTGATGTCTTTTGAATAACCGCCACCCATGCTGACTTCTACCGGAATGCCTTTGTCGAAAAGTGTCTGCAGTACATAGCGGTCTCTTTCTTTACAGCCTTCAACCGAGCAACCCAATTTGCCAAGTTTGTCAGTGGCAACGATGTCTACGCCGCTCAGGTAAAATACGAAATCAGGCTTTACTTTATCGATCAATTTGGGGAGATGATCTTTCAGGGTTTGTAAATAGATCTCATCATCAGTGTTGTCTGGTAAAGGCACATCCAGATCTGAGGTTTCCTTTTTAAAAGGATAGTTATTTTTCCCATGCATGGAAAATGTAAATACGCTGTCGTCATTTTTAAAAATATCGGCTGTACCGTTGCCCTGATGTACATCCAGGTCCAGTATTAAAATGGATCCTGCCTTTTTGTTTTCCCGTAAATAGTAAGCGCCAATAGCCTGATCGTTTAGCATGCAAAAAGCTTCCCCGCGATTTCTGTAGGCATGGTGAGTGCCACCTGCAATATTCATGGCAATGCCATTCTCTAAGGCATAGTTGCAGGCCTTTATCGTTCCATTTGTGATGATACGTTCGCGTTCAACTAGTTTTGGAGACAGTGGAAAGCCAATCTTCCTGGCTTTTCTGGGTTCTATTGCACATTGGTAAAGTTCCTTAACGTAAACCTCATCATGTGCCATCAGAACATAGCCTTCATTTTCTTCAAGAATTGCAGGCTTAAAAAAGTTGTGCTCTTCGCAGGTGCCTTCGTAAAGCAATTGTTTTGGCAAGAGATCATACTTTTCCATCGGGAAACGATGGCCTTCAGGCAAAGGATGTTTATAAATATCGTCGAAAGCGATCTTTAGCATAAATGCATTCTTCGGTTAAGGATTGCTAAAGTATAAATTCAAAGTAAAACCTAAAATAAAAACCACCCGAATACAGAATTATTTAAGGTTTAATAATGTATTCAGGTGATCAATGAAATTGGTAAGCAAACCTTAATCGATCATTTCAAAACCTGTATAAGGTACTAAGACTTCAGGAATTTTGATCCCGTTTGGAGTTTGATTATTTTCTAAAATACCGGCAATCACACGAGGTAAAGCCAACGAACTGCCGTTCAGAGTATGGATCAAATGCTTTTTCTTGTGTTTGTCTTTGTATCTGATCTTTAGTCGGTTAGACTGAAAGGTTTCAAAATTGGATACCGAGGAGATCTCAAGCCAGCGTTCCTGAGCCGTGGAATACACTTCAAAGTCGAAGGTCAGGGCAGAGGTGAATCCTAAATCGCCACCACAGAGTCTCAGAATACGGTAAGGTAAACCTAATTCCTGCAGGATCTCCTTCACATGATTGACCATCTCATCAAGCACCTGGTAGGAATTCTCAGGTTTGACAAAATTGACGATTTCAACTTTATCAAATTGATGTAAACGGTTCAGTCCACGGACATGAGCGCCATAACTTCCTGCTTCTCTTCTAAAACAAGGTGTGTAGCCCGTCAGTTTTATGGGTAACTGAGATTCCTCCAGGATATCATCCCGGTAAATATTCGTCAACGGGACTTCAGCAGTTGGGATAAGGTACAGATCATCTTCACCAACATGGTACATCTGACCTTCTTTGTCCGGCAGTTGCCCGGTGCCGTAACCTGAAGCTTCATTCACGACCAATGGCACCTGCATTTCGCTATAACCGGCTTCTGTATTTTTGTCTAAAAAGTACTGGATCAATGCACGTTGCAGTTTGGCGCCTTTACCTTTATACACCGGAAAACCGGCACCGGTAATTTTATTACCCAATTCAAAGTCTATGATGTCATATTTTTTTGCCAGTTCCCAATGGGGTAGAGGATCATTTCCCAAATCGGGAATTTCACCTTCGGCATAAACTTCTTCATTGTCGTCTTCGCTTGTCCCTGCCGGTACCGTGTCGTGAGGAACATTGGGGATCTGGTATAAAATCTGGTCCAGTTCTTTCTGGATGAGGTCCATCTCTTCAGACAGTGATTTGCTTTTTTCTTTCAGTTCACCGGTTTCTTTTTTAAGGGCATTGGCTTCTTCAGTTTGTCCACTTTTAAAGAGCATACCGATTTGTTTGGAAATACTATTGGATTTGGCTAAAATCTCATCCAGTTCCACCTGAGTAGAACGGCGTTTCTCGTCCAACTCGATCGCTTTGTTGATGAGCTCTTTAGCCTCAAAATTTCTCTTTTCTAAAGCCTTAATGATTTCGTCTTTATGGCTTACAATATCTTTTATGACTAACATAGGTCTAAAATTAGGCTGCAAATTTACTTATCTTTAATTTAAAATTACCACCGGGTGTGTAAAATGAAAGAATTTTATTCGCCTTTGGTTGATGCCGGTCGTCAATACTGCTTTTCCTCGGCGTCCTTTGTGATCAGCTTGCGGGACCTTTATAAGCTGATAGCTTTTAGTCTTTAGCTGTTTGATGTTTGATGTTTGATGTTTGATGTTTGATGTTCAAAGAGGCAGTGCATATTCCAATTGATTAACATTTTTTACAGTGATGTCTATGTCATTGTGAGGAGAATTTGTTTGCCATAGGAAAGACATATTTGGCGCGGTAATCCTGTTTATTTAACCAAATATGATTTGAAAAATAATTTAGTTTGAGTTGATGAGATTGCTTCGCTCCCGCTCGCAATGACGTCAGTTATGCAGGGTTCTTGAGATTGCTTCGTTGTGATTTCTAGGCGTATAACAATTATAGTAAAATGGTTAGATTTTAATGACGAGGTGATTTTGAAAATTGATAATAGATAGTCTTTGGTTTTCTTTTCAGGATAAGTTTCATAACCTCATAACCTCATAAGCTTATAAACTTTTTAAACACAAAGAAATGCGCTAACACTTTTGTAAGCATCAGCACATTTACATGAGATTACTTCAGTCGCTTAGCTCCTACGTCATGACA
>CAJXVZ010000096.1 GCA_913062845.1 uncultured Psychroflexus sp. | reverse complement strand
AAACCGCCACAAGCCATATGCAAACCGTTGGGCGTAAGTTAGAACAAAACACTGTAGATTGAGAGAATATCCCAAAGACATAAAATTCAAATACAGTTGGAGAAAATACCAACAACGAGTGCTTGACGAATTGCAAGACCACTTAACTGACCGACATCTACACGTAATTGCACCGCCAGGCTCGGGTAAAACCGTTTTAGGACTTGAAGTTGCTATTCGACTTAATAAACCGACTTTAATACTTGCCCCGACAATTGCAATTCGCAACCAATGGATACAAAGATTTTGTGAACTCTTTCTTCAAACCAACTTTACACCAGATTGGATTTCGAGAGATATTCGCAATCCAAAATTTATGACCGTTGTAACTTATCAAGGACTACACGCAGCTTGTAACAATTGGAGAATTGAAGAAGAAGAATTTGATGACGAAGAAGAAAGCGAAGAAAATGAAAACGGCAAATCCACCAACTCAGAACTTGACAAAATTGTAAGTGGACTAAAATCTCAAAACATCAAAACTATTGTTGTGGATGAAGCTCACCATTTAAAAAATGATTGGTGGCAAACTCTTACAAAAGTCAAAGATAAATTAGACCCGATTATTGTTGGCTTGACAGCTACACCACCCTATGACGTGACAGCCACAGAATGGCAACGCTATATTGACCTAAACGGACCAGTTGATACTGAAATTTCAGTACCAGAATTAGTGATTGAAGGGGATTTATGCCCACATCAGGATTACGTTCACTTTACTTTACCAACAGAAAAAGAAAATCAAAAAATTGTTGATTTCAGACAGAACATTGAAAAGCTTTTTCAAGAAATAAAAAATGATAAAACCATTATTCAGGCAATCGAGCAACATCCCATTTGGCAAAACCCTAAGGAGCATTTGGATTGGATTTATAGCAATCTTTCCTATTATTCAGCTTGCTTGATATTTCTAAAATCGAACGATAAAGAAATTCCAGAAACACATCTTGAAGTAATTGGAGACAAGAAATTTGAAATCCCAAAACTCGATTATGAATGGATTGAAACGCTTTTAGATTTCTATCTATACAAAGAAAAAGAGCATTTCAATGAATTTGAAGAACATCAAAAGACACTTGAAAACCGACTTAGGAGATACGGAGCAATTGAAAGACGACAAATTAACTTTTCTCACAACAAACGTGTGACAGGATTTTTGACTTCAAGCATCAGCAAACTAAATGGCATCAAAGAGATTGTTGATTTCGAATACAAACAATTAGGTAAAGACTTACAGTTGGTAATTCTTTCCGACTTTATCCGAAAAGAATTTTTCATCAATGCACCTGAAAACAATCTCGAACTGAACAAAATTGGAGTCATTCCAATCTTTGAAAAACTAAGACGAGCAAACAAAGAGAATAAAAGAATTGCAGTCCTCACAGGTTCTATGATTATTATTCCTGTTAGTGCTTTTGCTGCATTTGAAGAAAAGGCAGCGAAATATGGAATAACTCAAATCAATTCAAATCCAGTTCCTTTTGACAACACTTATGTTCTAATAAACCAAACCGAGCAAGTTAAACACGACATTGTTCATATTGTAACTCAAATTTTTCAACAGGGAGAAATTGAAGTATTGATAGGCACAAAATCTTTGCTTGGTGAAGGTTGGGACGCCCCAGCTATCAATTCATTAATCTTGGCAAGTTTTGTTGGTTCGTTTGTACTTTCAAATCAAATGCGTGGCAGAGCCATTAGAACTCAAAAAGGTAATGGCGATAAAACAGGAAATATTTGGCACTTAGCATGTATCGACCCGACATCACCAACAGGTGGTGACGATTTTGATTTACTAAAAAGACGTTTTAGGAGTTTTGTTGGTGTTTCATTTAAAGAGGAACCCGGAATTGAAAACGGAATCGGACGTTTGAATCTACCGGAAAACATTCATCATAAGGAAGAAGCGGAGAATAAAAATGTTGAAATGTTTTCCTATGCAGGCAACAGAGAAAGCTTAAAACAAAGATGGAAAACGGCACTTGAAACAGGCGTGACACTTGTTGAAGAAATCAAAATCCCATTCCCCGAAGAAAAGGAATACAAAGCTGTTAAGTCAATTTACTTAAATAAAACAATTGGGAACCTATTGGCAACTTTAGGCTCGGGCTTAGTCGGTTTTGGTTTAGAAGGGTTACAAGGACTTGGCAGAGCGGCTAGAAATATTAGAACTACACAGGACTTGTATTTTTTCCTTGGAATTTTTGGAGTAATAGGAATGCTAATTTTTGGCAGACTGACATTTAAGACTTTAAGACTATTTCTAAAATACAGAGACATATCAAAGGACATTCAACAAATTGGAGACGCACTTTTAAACTCGTTGATTAAGACAGGAGCAATAAATACTGACTACTCAAAATTAAAGGTGGAAACCTCGGTTGACAATTGGGGTGCAATATTCTGTCATTTAGAAGGTGGGACAACTTTCGACAAATCAACTTTTATAAACGCCCTTCAAGAAGTAATTGCACCAATTGATAATCCAAGATACGTGATTATCAGAAAAAACATGTTTATGCTTTTTGTTAAGCAAAAGGACTATCATTCAGTTCCTGAAGTACTCGGACGAAATAAGAATTTGGCGGAATACTTCAAAGATCAATGGGAACGACTTGTTGGTTCTTGCGACTTAATTTTCACAAGGACAATTGACGGAAGAAAATTACTTTTAAGGTCAAGAGTAAAATCACTAGCTGCACAATTTGACGAGAAAGTTGAACACGTAAACAAATGGAAATAAAAAACCTACGACCAAAATCGGCTATAGCAAATGCGGGTTGACTGCTTAAAAATGAAGATATTGCAACTAAATAACATTCGGTCAGGCGGGTAATGAATCGGTTTCAAAATCCCGCACTTGCATAGCCAGGGCCTTTGTGGCTAATGCTGAAAAAACCTCCAATAAATGATATGAACTAAAATTTGAGTATTTTTGACTTATGAAAATAACTGAAAAAAATATTAATCGAATTAAAAAACTTTGTAAGAAATACAAGGTTAAATCACTTTCGGCTTTTGGTTCAGTGGTTCGTGATGATTTTAAAGACGATTCTGACATTGACTTTGTTGTAGATTTTGAAGAAACTGACCCGTTTAAATACACGGACTTATATTTTCAACTCAAAGAAAATTTAGAGAAACTTCTTCAGCGACAAATTGACTTGATAGAGGATCGTGGAATAAAAAATCAATTTTTCAGAAAAGAGCTTGATAGCACAAAAATTCTGATTTATGGACAATAGAGTTAATGCTTGGTTTGAAGACATAATTAAATCTATTGACGAAATATTTGAATTCCTTCCCGAAAAACGTGATTTCTTTGAGTACCAAAAAGACTTAAAAACGAAAAAAGCAGTTGAAAGAAATATTGAAATAATCGGAAAAGCTGTAAATCGAATAATTAAACATGAAGAATCTGATTTTCAGATAAATAATGCTCAAAAGATAATCGGAACCCGAAATAGAATCGCACACGAATATGACAGTATATCTGACGAAGTTATTTGGACGATAATAATTCGTGAATTACCTGAATTGAGAAAAGAAATACAAAGCATAGTGGATAAGCACTAGCCACAACACTAGTAACTGATGCACAACCTGTACTTTTCAAAAATACTGACTGATTTCAAGCCCTCTCAAGACATTGGGATCAGGTTTTTTTTGACTTAATAGAGGTAATTATGCTTATAAAATTTATATTTTTTGAGGGCTTAAAACCGAGAATATAAAGTATTGTTTTAGAAAAGTTATACAAGCCTTTATTGTTGCTTTACTTTTTATACGATTTTGTGTGAATTTCATCATTTTCTTAAGGTCATAGGCTACTGCTGCCATGATCATACATTTATGAGCGCCTGTAATAACAATTACGTTTACGCTTCTTAGTCCCGGATACTGGGTTAATGTACCGAAAACCGGCTCTACCCGACTTTGTCGTATGGCTTTAGACTGTTTGCCTAAAGTCGTATTTTAATGTTATACAAAAAGAAGGTGATCCTATACCTGCTGATATTGATCTTAATTCGATGACTAAATACATACTTTCAGAATCTTTCTTTTACGAACTAGACTCTTTTGACTTATCCTTTTATTATAAGCCTATAGATTCTGAAGAAATAAAAAATTATGCAAATGTCACTTCTAAAAGATAAATTGCAATGTTCAACATACTTAGAGATCACAAGTATTTAATAATTGAGGCAAAACAGTTTAAAAAAGACCTGGAAATCTATTCAAAAAGTAAACAGTAAAATAATATTCCTATATACCAAAAAATGGTAAAACACTTTGAAAAATTAGTGTAGTGAGATCGTACCTTTGTTTGATCTTCTCCATTTTGAACAAATCAAAAAATGATTTTTCAGAGCAATACAGCATTTTTAAACCTAATAACAGCTACCAAAATGACACAATCAAATTCTCTGTAATTACTCTACATCTCGGTATTTTATTTGATTGATCAAAATAGTATTAAGAATCTTAATAACGGAGGTATTGAATTTTTAATGTTGAACCTCAATTTCATCAGAACTTTTCAATTTTAAACATTCAATGCAAACGTTTTCAATAATCAAAAAAGTCTTATTTTTTAACTATTTTAGCTGAACACGCACTGGGAAAGATTATTTACTCTAAAATTATGTGGAAAAATGGCCTATAAACATTCTGTCAAAAAACTTATCAATTACACCTTAGTACTGGTATTTCTGCTCCTTAGTTCAGGATTAACACTATACGCCCAAACAACTTCTGATTCGCTAAAACCAAAAATGAAAATGGTAAAGGAAGTTTTGTACAAACCTGAAAACGGGGAAATAAAGTCTCGGGAAGATCTATTTGATTCTGAATTAAACTCTTACAAAAAGTATGATAAAAATGAGAAAATAGTTGAAACGGGACAATATGAAACAGATGGTTCTGTTTACGAAAAAACATTTTATGAAAGAGATGAGAAAGGTAAAGCCTTAAAAGCAATACAAAAGAATGCTTCAGGACAGGTAAAAAGTTATTGGACTTACATTTACGATGAAGAAGGCAATATGATTGAAGTCAATACTTATGACCAAAACAATAAACTGATTAAAATCCAATCAAACAAATATGATGAAAAAGGCAATAATGTAGAGATGATAATAAAAAGTCCTGAAAATGAAAATGGCTGGAAGTATATTTACAAATATAATTTTGATAATAAATTGATTGAGCGAAACAGATACATGCCGGACGGAAGCCTGAAGGACCGCAGAACATACGCTTACGATAAGGATGGAAATGAAAATCTTCAGTATAAGTTCAATCCGGATGGAAGCTTTATTAAATTTGTTTCAGAATATGATGAAATGAACAATTTGACTGTTCAGAAATGGTTTAACGAATTGGATAAACAAATCCACCAAACCTCTTTTGAGTATATTTATGACGATAATGGAAACTGGATTTCGAAAAGAAGAATTTCAAATGGAAAGCTGGGAATGGTTTGGGAGAGAAATATTGAATATTACGAATAGAAGAATACTATTTCACAATAAAAGCAGCTGGCCCGGAATCCTAAATTGACTGAACATTATTTTAAATAAATAATTAGCCAATCGGCCATAGTCTCTTGTTCTTAAAAACTTAAACTTAGGTTCTGAGTATATCGCTTATTGACTTCTATGGGGTGTCATTCTGGATCATTCTATTATTAATCTATCCTTTAACAATCTAAACAAAATATTCCATTACTTTTGAAATAAGATGGATAACAGACTAAAGAATTTTGTACTAAAGGAAACAGGAGCTACTGAAATTGCCGGTCAGGAAATCATTCAAAACCTTTGGAGCGGATATGGAAAGATGCTTCGGGTGTATTTAAGAGGTGTAAAAGCCCATTCACATGCAGTTGTTGTAAAGGATATTCAATTGTCTAAAAAAGATAATCACCCAAGAGGCTGGAATACGGACATCGGGCATCAACGAAAACTGAAATCCTATCAGGTAGAAAAATACTGGTACGAAAATTATGCGGATTTAAGTAAAAGCCGTTTACCAAACTGTTTAGGCGTCGAAGAAACCTCAGACCGTATATTTATTTTGTTGGAAGACCTGGATGAAGCCGGTTTTCCTAAAAGAAGACAAAAATTAAACTGGGAGGAATTTTCAGCATGCCTGGAGTGGCTGGCGATATTTCACGTTAGTTTCCTGAATCATGAGCCAAAAGGCATCTGGCCGGTCGGGACCTATTGGCATTTGGACACAAGACCAAATGAACTGGAAGCTTTAAAGGACAAAGATTTGAAGGCTGTTGCTACAAAAATTGATGCAAAACTCAACCAATCTCAGTTTAAAACTTTTGTTCATGGCGATGCTAAGTTGGCTAATTTTTGCTTTTCAGAAACCGGAGAAGTTGCCGGTGTAGATTTCCAATACGTTGGCGGTGGTTGCGGGATAAAAGATGTAGCCTATTTTGTTGGTAGTTGCCTAAGCGAAAATGAATGTGAGAGGCTTGAAAACAAAATCCTGGACACTTATTTCGACTATTTTCACGCAGCCACAGGTCAAAAAAATAAAGAATTGGAAGACGATTGGCGAAGTTTATACAGAATAGCCTGGGCTGATTTTCATCGTTTTTTAAAAGGCTGGAGTCCTGAACACTGGAAAATAAATTCATATAGTGAACGGATTACCAAAGACGTTATAAAATCTTTGCAATGATAGATTTAAAAGAACTGGCCACGGTGGCCATAAAAGCAGCAAAAACAGCTGGCGAAGTTATTCGGAAAGCTGCTGAAAAAGATATTAAAATACAGCATAAAGATGGTGGGACAAACTACGCCTCTCAGGTTGTCACAGAAATAGATAGAAAATGTGATGGTATGATCCGGGAAATTCTTAAGCCAACCTGTCAAAAATATGATTTGGCCATTCTGACTGAAGAACAGGAAGACGACAAAAGCCGATTTGAGAAAGACTATTTTTGGTGTGTTGATCCTTTGGATGGTACCTTAGCGTTTATCAAAAAAGAATCCGGTTTTTCAGTATCTATTGCACTTGTTTCAAAAAGTGGTAAGCCAGTGATTGGCGTCGTTTATGATCCAATTAAAGAGGTCTTGTACCACACCTATGAAGATGGAGGTGTGTTTAAAAACAAAAAAGCCTGGCAGCCTTCAAAAAAGGATAATGGCATATTTACTCTTGTCACGCCAAAAACCTTACAAAAGCTTCCTATGGCAAATCAAATAAAGCCTGTGATAGATGAAAAAATGACAAATCAAAATTGTACAATATTAAAGGAAGTTTATGGGCAGGGCGCTGTTTGGAATGCCATACGTGTATTGGAAGAATGTCCGGCAATAATGATAAAACCACCAAAGCCAGAAAAAGGAGGCGGTAGTCTTTGGGACTATGCCGCAACTGCTTGTATTTTTTATGAGTTGGGTTTACAGGCTACTGGATTTCATGGTGAACCACTTGAGCTTAACAAAGAAGAGGACACTTTTATGAATCACCAGGGTGTTATATTCTGTTCATTTTGAATCTAAGAGATATTTTAAAGTCCCTAAATTATTGAATTAAAAAGCAGCGACCATGTCGCTGCTTTTATCATATTATCGATCTTATAATCAGTTAGTTATTTTGGTAAAGCGACACTATCTATGACGTGTATAACACCATTGGACTGATTGACGTCTGCAATAGTTACAGTTGCTGTGTTTCCATTTTCATCTTTGATCACCACATTTTTCCCATCGAGCATGGCTGTAAGGATTCCACCATTTACCGTTTTGTAAGTTGCTGATCCATTGCCATTCTTAATGTCCTTGATGATATCTTTTGCATTTTTCTTGCCTGCAACGACATGATAGGTTAATACTGCTGTTAGTTTTCCTTTGTTTTGTGGTTTCAGCAAAGTTTTTACAGTTCCCTTTGGTAGTTTTTCGAAAGCCGCGTTTGTAGGCGCAAATACTGTAAATGGTCCTTCACTCTGGAGTGTTTCGACCAGACCTGCTGCCTTTACAGCTGCAACCAATGTGGTGTGGTCTTTAGAGTTTACAGCGTTTTCAACAATGTTTTTGCTGGGATACATGGCGGCTCCGCCTACCATTACTGTTTTTTCACTTTTCATCATTTTGCTTTGTGCAAAGATTGATGCACTTGTCATCATTGCAATTGAAAAAGCAATTGCGGTAAAAATTCGTGATTTCATAATTTTAATTTTTATTGTTCACTTTATTTACGGAGAGAATTAAGTGAAGGTTTAATTATCATGAAATTTTAGTTTTTCTTTAACGTTTTCAATTATGATATAATTTAATGATACGGAAGTTTATCTGTATTACTTTTTTTATGTTCTTAAGCCCAATACCCGAGTTATTTCATGGATTATAAACTATTAGATTAATTGAAATTATCGAATATTAGATAGTCAATTTTATTTCCAATTAGTTAAGATATTATTCAAAAACCTATATAAACAGAGATATTATATTAAGAATATTTAACGTTCAAAAATTTAATTTATATTTGAGCTTTTTTGTAGAATGACCAACAAAACAACCAGGTAAACAAATGCTTTTTAACTCTATAGATTTTGCAATTTTTCTTCCAGTTGTTTTTGTGGTATATTGGTTTATTGCTAATAAAGATCTCAAACTTCAAAACCTTCTAGTTTCTGTAGCGAGTTATGTTTTCTATGGCTGGTGGGATTGGCGCTTTTTGCTATTGATATTCTTTAGTACATCAGTTGATTATTTAGTAGGGTTAAGACTGGCAAAAGAAAAAAAACTTCTCAAGAGACGAATTCTACTTTGGTTGAGTATTATTGTTAATCTTGGATTACTTGGTTTCTTTAAATACTATAATTTTTTCTTAGACAATTTTATCTCGGCGTTTTCATTTTTTGGGATGCAAATTAATGCCCGATCATTGAATATCATTTTACCTGTTGGTATAAGTTTTTATACCTTTCAAACACTAAGCTACACCATTGATATTTACAAAAATAAGATCAAACCGACAAGCGATTTCATTTCATTTGCAGCTTTTGTGTGCTTTTTTCCGCAATTGGTGGCTGGTCCTATTGAAAGAGCATCTAGTTTATTACCACAGTTTCAAAAGAAGAGGGTGTTCGATTACTCAAAGGCAGTAGATGGTTCTCGTCAAATTCTTTGGGGGTTGTTAAAGAAAATAGTTATAGCAGATAATGCAGCGGTTATTGTTAATGATGTTTTTAGTCATTCTGGCGATTTTAATGGGCTAACTTTGTTTATTGGTATAAACTTTTTTATTTTTCAGCTTTATGGTGATTTTTCAGGCTATTCTGACATTGCCATTGGGACAGCTAGATTATTTGGGGTCAATCTTATGCAAAATTTTGCTCATCCATTATTTTCCAGATCCATACCTGAATTATGGAGAAGATGGCATATTTCATTGACAACCTGGTTCAGAGACTATTTATTTGTGCCTTTGATGAGGAAATTACCAATTAATAATTTAACTAAAATTTTAAGCATTTTCATTTTATTTACAGTTATCGGGTTTTGGCATGGTGCGAGTTGGAAATTCATATTTTGGGGTTCTTATTTAGGCTTAATTTTTTTACCATCATTGTTTTTTAGAAAGGAGAGAATGACATCGGTGATTGCAAAAGGCAAAATAATTCCTACTTTTAAAGAGGTCTATCAAAATATCAGGACGTTTGAGCTTTTTGCGATTGCTATGATTTTTTTCAGAGCAGAATCTTATGATCAAATTTTTGTCTTTTTTGATAAAATTTTTTCATTGTCTATTTTCGAAATACCTGATTTTTCTAATAATGTTTTTGCCTTGAAAACTCTTATTATTATTACAATTTTTATGATCATAGAATGGTTCGGTAGAGAGCAAAAATATGCCATCGAAAAACTAGGCCTGAAGTGGAGAAAAAACTATCGGTATGCGATGTATTACATCATTGTTATTGTCATTTTTTGGTTTGCAGGTCAGCAACAGGAATTTATTTATTTTCAGTTTTAAATGAACGTCAAGAAATATATAAGAAA
>CAJXVZ010000095.1 GCA_913062845.1 uncultured Psychroflexus sp. | reverse complement strand
AAATAAAAAATACAGAAGCATAAATGATGATGGTTCTAATCAATTGAATTTGTTTGACTTATAACCGGACAGTAGTGTTATTGAATAATTAATTTAGTTCTTAGTTGGTGATATTGCTGTTGTCCATATCCGCATGGATCATCCATATATCGTTTACTTTTTTTAAAGCCAGTATAAACTTACCTCTTGCCGGCCAGTTTTCATTCCCCTTATAACCGCCAATAATGAAACCTGTATTTCCATCTATACTAAAATCATAGGCTTCTAGAATGAGTTTTCCGCCGGCTGTCTGATAAGCCTTTTCAATGTTGCCCCGGCCGTTTACAATAGGTTTGTTTGGTCTGAGAATATAGGCGTCTTTTGTAAACAAATCTGCCAACTTTTGGGCGTCTGAATTTTGCCAATCGGTTTCATAATCTCTTAAAACACGATCTAAAGCGTCGGGAAGCTGAATAATTTCAGGGTCATTTTGAGCATTTAATTGAATACTCAAAAAAGCAAAAATTATTAGAGTCAAAATGCTTTTCACTAGATTAATTTTTTTAGAATTTTTTTCAAATCTTCTAAATTGTAATGTTCTATTCTTTTCGTTTTAGCATTGATGTAGATTAGATCTCCATACTTATCGAAGCCTAGACTCCAACCATAAGGCAACCTTTCAATTTTAATAGGTTCCTGCCACTCGCCGTCTTTTGCTACACTACAATAAATCCCATTCACATTTTGATCATCCTGACCGTGTTGCGCCAAAAGCATGGTTTTTTCATCTAAAAGTAATGGTGAAAACGGCACCAGATTTGGCCGATTTGGTATGAGTAACTCGGCCTCACCGTAAGCGTTTTCATCTTGTTTTGAGATTTTGTAAAGCCCTTTAGGTTCCCTGGCGTAGGTGTAGAAATATACATTTTCATTGTCATCTACCATAAAATAGGTCAAGGCCTTAAGCCTGGTCATCTTCCTGAAATCCAGGGGTTTGCCAAGTTTACCATCTTTGTAGGTTCTTAGGTAGGTTTTTCGCACATCCTGAATGGTGTCTGCAAAGGCATATAATAAATGATCACCGTCATTAGACAGCTTTGAAATATTCTGATAAAAGCCATAATCCAACGTATCTAGTTGAAGTTGCTTGTCCTCTGTTGGTGTAAGTTTTAATAATTGTGGTGTTGAATCCTTTAACGAGCCTGAAACAAACCATTCGCCATCAGGATGCTGACTGATCATATTTGGAGTAATATCATATTGGTCCAGATAATCATTGATATCCTGAGCAAATGAAAGATGGCTCATAGTTATAAACATTAGACTATAAATTAGAGTTTTAGAACACTGCATTTTTTATGATTTTTGATTTAAATATCTATTTTTCAGTTGGTTATATCTGTAGGTTGAAATCTCACCTCTGTCATAATAATCTTCAACATCTCTGAAATCGCCTTAGGTGCCGTAATCTTCGGTCTTGATCAGGTTGCCGTTATCATCGTAGTACGTCCAGAGACCAACGCGAATTCTCCAGTCTTTGTAATGTCCTTTGGCTATCAGGTTACCATTTTGATTATATTTTTTGATGGGGCCTTCAACCTTATTTTTTTGGTAGGTGCCTACTTCCTTTAAGTTTCCATTGGGCCAGTAATTGATCCAGGTGCCTTCGCCCAGTCCGTCTTTATATTCCTGACGAGTCAGATAATTGCCATTATCGTACTTGGTGTAAAGAATCCCGGTAAAGCCTTTGTCCTCTCCGTTTTTGTAATACCTGTAAGTGCCGTCTTTGGCACTGGCATTCGCCTGACTCATACTGATTTCTTCTTCCGCGGAGATAGAGGTTTGTTGAGCTTGTACTGATGATGCAAAACAAATAATGAATAGTAATTTTATTAATGTGGTCATGTTGACATGTTTATGTAGGAATGGATTTATATATAGGTACAAGACGAATTTATTCTAAGTTCAAATTCAATTTATCTATTGGATACCTGAAGATTTTACCCTTTCCAAGATGCCCACTGGTAAAATACAGGTACTTGCTTTTGGGACCAACTCTTGGCGCATATTGGTAGGAGTATAATATGTTTACAGGAGCTTCAAATCGCTTAGCTTGAGACCAATGACCATTTTTATAGATGGAATAATAGAGCTTATCGCTGAAATAACCCGATTCTTCCACACCTCGGTGAAATACCATCAATCTATCATCAAAAGCCAGACTTGCGCCGGCATCGGCGATACTGGTATTGATATTAGTTGAAATATTTATCGTTGTGAATTTGCCTTCATCGTTTAAACTACTGATGAAAATATCCCCTTTACCATAATTAGGCTCTCCATCAGGATTTCCCCATGAGCTGAAAATGATATTGTCTTTTGCTGTGAAATCCGGAAAATTATCGTAACTCGGCGTATTAATTTCCTCCGGATATTTAATAATTGAGTCTACTGTTGTCTCATTTTTAAGTGTTAACTTATAAATTGAACCCCCTTTTTGGTCTTCAAGGCTTAAGTCCTTGCCGTGTACAATCAGTATATTTTTATTTTTGGAATAACCCACAGAACTAAACTTATAGCGTTCGCTATCGTAGTTTAAAGGTGTTGAAACATATTGATTATTAATCTCTTCTGCGTAGTAGATCAACTTTTTACGCCAGTCGGTGTAATACAATTCTTCTGAATTTTTGAAGGAGATGTAAGACGCTTCTTCAGCATCTAAGTCAATCATTTCCAAAGATTTTGATGCTTCTAAATCCGGGTGAATATTGTCGCTTTTAAACTTGAGCTGAACCGCTTTTTTATTCTGGCCGCTGGAAATTTCACCTTCATAATCTTTGTTTAATTTTGCCAGTTTCAAATTCAGGTTTTCAAATTCTATCAAAAGGCTGTCATCCATTCTTTTCTCTACCCATAAACTGCTTTTGATTGTATCTCTCTTGGTATACCATTCAATAATTCCGTAAGCTTGGTTGTCATCACCTTCAACCAATTGAATGGTAGAGCCATTGGGCTGGTTTTGCAATATAAAATCATAGGTTCCCTCTATGGTTTTTTCGGATGGTGAGTTCTGTTTTTGACAAGCAGAGATCATCAATACGATAATACTAATTTTAATGATTCGTTTCATAGCAAACGGTTTAATTGAAAAATTCTTTGAGTTGTGGGACATCTTTTGTAGCTACTCTGTAAATTTCAGTCTGTCCTCTGAATCCGCTGTTGAAATAAAAATATTTCCCCTGCGGATCTATTCTACCGGCGTAGGTCCAGGTAAAATCCCGATTAACCGGTGGGCCAATCATTTCAGGTTCAGACCAGCCGCTAGCCAGCTTTCGGCTGATGAACAAACGGTCTTTTAAATTTTTCTTACGGTTATTTTTATGAAAAATGATAAACCTGTTATCGTAATCCATAAACACACCGGCTTCAGATTCATCGGTATTGATCTTCTCATCAAACTCTTCAACCCCATAGGTCCCATCTTCCTGTAGTTTTGCGAAGTAGATATCACCTCTTCCTGATTTTTCCATATTTTCTAATTCACCATAAGTGGTTAAAAGTATATCGCCCTGAATGGTCATCCAGGGAAAAATATCGTAGCTGTCGGTGTTAATAGAATTGGGTAAAGCAGATATTTTTCCGACTTTTGTCGGGGTCTCCAGGTCAAGAAAATAGTAGTCACCGCCACCCTGATGTGGTAAACTATCTACTAAGGGTTTGCCGTGAGCAATTAAACGCTTTTGGTCTGCTGAAATTCCAATAGAATAGAATTCCCATATGTTTTTATCGTAGTCTACCGGATTGGTTTGCCAAGTGCCATCAACCAATTCAGCAAAATAAATCTGCCTGTCGTTCATAAGGTACATTTGGGTTGGACTTGTAGGTGTTGCCCAGGCCATGCCTTTAGCTTCAATATCCAGTTGAATTGGTGTAAAACTTTTTGAATTCTTAAGCGATTGCCAAACATCAGAACTAGTTTTAGTCAAATTAGCTTTGTATCGTTTTCGGAGAAAATCAAATCGGCCTTGACGGACAGAATCCCTTTTGCTCAAAGCTAAATTGTTGGTATAGGTATGAAAAAAGATGCTGTCTGAAGTTATGCTATCCAAAGCGATTGGAGCTTCATAAGACTTAAAATCGCTTTCAATAAAACCATAAACTTTACCATCATCTGCGGTTATCAGTTGCATTTTAAAATCAATCGCTGTTGAATCGGTCTTCACTGTTATAGTATACTGACCCTTCCATTGGTCTTCTGTTTTGGAAGTTGAATTCTGTTTCCAATCAGAATGACAACCCATCAAACTGAAAATTAATCCAATGACAAGGGAGTATATGATTTTTGAATTGCTTCGGTTTTGAAATATCATAAAGTTTGGTTTTCTATTAACATTCCGGTTTCTGAATAATGTTTTGTATAGGCTTGTTTTTTACCGTCCAGCCAATAGGTAATTGTTTTTAACTGGCCATTATTGTAATAGGATCTGAATATTCCGATAGGCCTATCCATATTATAAAATTCCTCTTGTCTGATCTTGCCGTTTTCATGGAAGTACCTCCACAAACCGTGTCCTTTGCCTTGTTTCCAATTTGCATCGAACTTAAGGTTACCATTCTGGTACCATTCCTGCCAAAGTCCGTCGGCCATACCATTTTTGATGGTAGTAAACCGTTTAGGTTTTCCAGTTTCATAGTATTCTGTAATTACACCGGAATACAAATGGTTTTTGTAATAGATCAGATCGATATTATTTTCTTTTCTGATTTCAACTTCTGCACTAGTTATTTGGTTTTGACCAAATAGAAACGAATTGAAAATAAGGAGGATAATTACAAGTGTATTTTTCATAATGGTTGTTTTGTTATTGTTGCTCCTGAAGTGTTTTTACCGGTACCGCCCGAACGACTTTTAAAGTGATCAAACTGACTGCCGTAGCTGAAATAAAAATGGTTATCAGCGCGGCCCATACAAAAATGAGCAGGTTGAGGTCTATTCTGTAGGCAAAGCTGTTCAGCCATTGCGATACGCCGTAATACGTGAGTGGTCCGGCGATACCTATGGCGATGATCAGCAACCACAGGTACTCACGATTAAAGCGTTTGATTAATTGAAAATAGGTGGCACCCAATATCTTTCTGATGCCGATCTCTTTTTGCTTTAAAGTTGTGAGGTAAGTGGTCAGCGCAATCAAGCCCAGGACGGCAACCACAAAGGCGACAATGCTGAAAAGAATGCAAATGCTCCCCAGCCTCTTCTCTTTTTTGTACAATTCGTTGATGTTTTGCGATAAATAACTGCTGTAAAAGGCCTTATCTAAATTCAACTTGCTGTAGGCATCTTTGATTTGTGCCATCATTTGGTCTGTGTTGGAAGTTTCAAAACCGATAGCGGCCCATCTCACATTTTCCGGGTCTTTGTAAGCAGTGATGAACATCGGGGTGATGCGCTCTCGTAAAGAAAACATATTGATGTCCTTAAAAAATCCTCCTATTTCAAAAGGGAATCCTACTTCTCCGGTTTCTTCGTCGGTGTATTCGGGTTCTTCTATGATTCGGCGACCTAAAAGTTCATCTTCAGTTAAGTTGAATTGATTCATCAATTTCCGTTTTAAGGTCTCGTTGATGATCACAATAGACCTTGGCGCTTCATCGGGATTTTCAATGATGTCCGGGATACTGGTTTCAATCCCGAGCATTTTTATAGATTCATAAGTCAAATAAACATCGTAGGCGTCATCAAAAACCTCATCGGTTTGGCCGAGCTTGTAAGTGGTTTGGTTGAATGGACTTCGGCCTAAAGGACTCCCTGTACCAACACCGGTAACGCCGGGAATTTTCAAGACTTCGTTTTTGAAAGTTTTATACACTTCGGCATCTTCACCAAGGTTAACGTAGACCAAAGCATCTCTATCGAAACCAATATCTGCGGTTTGGATATAATTCAATTGTTCATTGACGTATAACGTTAGGCTGCAAAGACCAATGAGCAACACAAACTGAAAAGTAATAATGGCTTTTCTCGTGGTTACTCCGCTTCCTCCGGTTTTGACCAGATTGCCTTTAAAAAGTTTTATGATGTCCTTTTTCCCCAGATAAAGTGCCGGATACAATCCTGATAGAAGCCCAATACAAATGGCAATGCCTAAAAAATAAACCCAGACTTTAAGGTCTGATGTGGTCTCATTCCACAGCTCTACATTCATAAAACTGTTGAACTCCGGGATTAAAAGCACTAAGCCGAGATACACGATCGGAATACTCAACAAACTCAGCAAAAGCGATTCGGCTAAAAACTGTTTGATGATCTGTGGTTTTTTGGCGCCGAATAACTTTCGCATGCCGATTTCACGGGTTCTTGAAGCATTCATGGCTATTGATAAATTGTTGTAATTAGACACGGTAAGCAAAAGGATAATCCCTGAAATGATGCCAAAAATATAGAGATACGTCTTGTCGCCGGGTGGTTTGAGTTCGTATAGCATATCAGAATTCAAGTGAATGTCCCTCAGGTTTTGAATAATAGTCCCGTTGAACAATTCACTGGTAGATAATCGGGTATTGATTTTATCCATATTCACGTCGATGCGTTCAGCAATTTGTTGTGGGTCTTCACCCTCGGCAATTTCAACGTAGGTTCGACTTCCCCAATAGTTGATTTTCTTCACGTTTAACGCCATGCTGAAATCATAATGTGAAGTGCTCGGAATATTTTCAATTACACCGGCAATGACAAAGTTTTCATCATTATACTCTAAATTCTGTCCGATGATGTCCCGGGATTGCCAATTTTTGCCGAAGAAACGTTCAGCTTCGCTTTCGGTTAAAACGGCCGTATTCAATTGTTCGCTAAAGGCAATGGCGTTACCCTGAATAAATTTCCAATTAAAAAAATCAAAAAAGCGTTTTGGGGTGTTGGTTTCCAATAGATTTTCAACCGGCAGTTCTTTGGTGTTCATGTTGACCAGTTCCGGTAAGCCAAAAGTGTAGAAATGACAGGCTTGCGAAATGCCTTGAATGTCCTGTAAACCGTTGATTTGTTTGAGCTGTGTTTCACGACTTGAGCCATAGTAACCTTCAAAACTATATACGGAGTAATCCTGAGACCTGAACTCCCGACCTAAGCGAAACTTTTGGTCTGTGCTGTTATGAAATGCATCAAAACTTGTTTCGTAATCTATATAAAGTATGGCCAAAAGGGTGAAGAGCAAACCAATCACTAAACTGAGATAATTAATGGCGTTGTAAAACTTTTTTCGACTTAAATGTCTGATGCTGGTCTTTAGATAATTGGGTAACAAAATAAAGAGTTTTGGCGTTTTAGAGAATTGAAATAATTGTCGTTGCGTGACTTTATTATATTCACTACAAGTACTTTCTGTGTCGGGTGAGACGGCTTGTTTTGCTTTCAAATAAGCCGTTTCAGGCTCATGGCCGGCAATGAGATAATCATCATAGCGATCGTACAAAGAGGCTATCATTTCTTCAGCAAAGCCCGGTTCCATTGAAGAATTTTTCAACAGTTCCTTTCGCCATTCCTCTATGGCTTTATCAATTTGAAATGCCATGTGTTTATTTGATTTAAAGTTCTGAAAGATCAGTTTCGGTACCTTTTTTATTCCATAGTACTCGCATGACCTGATCTACATTTTTCCATTGTTTTTGTTCTTTTTCTAAGGCTTTTTCGCCTTCCGGTGTGATTTGGTAATATTTTCGTTTTCTGCCGTTGTCCCGCTTCACCCATTTGGATCGGATCAGGTTTTCTTTTTCCATACGGTGAAGAACGGGATAAAGCATAGCGTCCGTCCATTGTAGTTCACCTTCAGAAAGGCGTTCGACCTCTTTGATGATTTGGTAACCGTAATTTTCACCATAGGCAAGGATAGACAGCAGTAAAGGTTTTGTGGACGCGGCAACAAGTTGTTTAGTAATCATGATAAGTGGGGTTTTAAGATTTTATGAGTTCGTTTTCATGTTGTAATAGTTGGCCGTCAAATAATTCGATTTGGCGTTCGGCATAGCCTGCATCATGCGAAGAGTGCGTGACCATTACCAGGGTGGTGCCTTGCTCATGGAGTTCTTGAAGGATAGACATCACAGCTTCGCTGTTTTTGGAGTCCAGATTTCCAGTAGGCTCATCCGCCAAAACGAGTTTAGGTCGGGTGACCACAGCCCGGGCAATGGCTACACGCTGTTGTTGACCTCCGGATAATTGTTGTGGAAAATGATCCCTACGATGGATCATCTCCAAATCATTCAACACAGCTTCAACCCGCTCTTTTCGGGATTTTGGACTTACGCCCAGATAGAGCAAAGGCAATTCGATGTTTTCATAAGCTGTTAGTTCATCGATCAGATTAAACGACTGAAATATAAAACTGACATGCCCTTTACGTAGTTTGGTACGTTGCTTTTCATTAAAGGTGTGCACAGGTTGACCGTCAAAGACATATTCACCTTTGGAACAAACATCGATCATCCCGAGAATATTCAATAAAGTCGATTTTCCACTTCCGGAAGGTCCCATAATGGCTAAAAATTCTCCCGACTTGATCTCTAAGCTCAGGTTGTTTAGCGCAGACGTTTCAAGCTTATCTGTGTAATGGTATTTGTACACGTGTTTTAAGGTTATCAAGGGTTTTGTCATGACTTATTTATTTTTAAAGTGTTATAATTTTGGTAGTTATCGTAGTTGGAAATGATGACCTCGTCGCCTTTGCTCAAACCACTTTTAACTTCGTAGTATTGGTCATTTTGTTGGCCGAGGTTTATTTCCCGTTTTTCGGCGGTGTTGCCATTCAGCACAAAAATCCATTGACCACCGGTATTGCTGTAAAATCGGCCTTTGGGTATGACCAGGACTTGTTTTGGGGCAGAAAGATTGAGTTGAACTCTTAAGGTTTGGCCGTTGTATAATTCTTGATCGAAAGACTTATCGAATAGCAGTTCTATTTTAAAGTTGCCTTCTTCTACGCCGGGATATTTTTTACTCACGTTGACCTGATGAGTGTGGCCATTGATGCTGACTTTTCCGCTTAAGCCTTGTTGAATGTCATTGATGTAGAGTTCATCTACAAAAGCTTCCAACTTGGGCGGATTGATGGTGTAAACAATACCGATGCGCTGACCTTCATTTACCAACTCACCGGGTGAGAAATTGAATTCGCTGAGCTTGCCATCCATCGGAGCCGTGATGCACAATTTGTTAAGGATATTTTGAACCGCCTTCAAGTTCTGGGTTAATCGAACTTCAGAATTATTCAATTGCATAAGCTGAGTTGATCGAGCCAAAGAATCTGTGCGATAGACTTTTTGCAGAATCTCTTTTCGCTTTTTCAAGTAATTGTAGCGTTTGGTAATCTCTTCAAAATCCTGAGCAGAAATCACGCCTTTGCAAAACAATGTTTTATTGCGCTCGTAACGTTTTTGTTGAACGCTAAGTTGATAATTAACCTCTTCGATTTGTTGTTTTTGGCTGAGGTCGTTTTGGTTAAGCAAAATACGGGTTTGGCGTTGGGTGTTCAGCTGTTCCATCAATTGTGATTCACGCTGAAGCACTTCCAGTTGAAGGTCTGAGTTAGATAGCGCTACAATCGTATCACCACGTTTTAGGTCCTCACCACTTTTAGCAAAGATGGACTGAACTGTACCCGATTCACTGGCATCTATAAAAGTTTGTTGACTGGGAATGACCTGAGCCGTGACTGTAATGGCTTCTTCAAAATTGGTCTCAAAAACGGTTGCGGTATCAATTTCTCTGGCATTAACTTCCAGACTGCTTGAATTACCAACGCCATAAGCAAGCCCGATGACAGCTAAAATAACAAGAATTGTAATGATCACCCAAGGCTTTACATTAAACACACTTTTATGATTTATAGTTTTATCCATATACCTAATACTGTTAGGCAAACATATACATAATGTTATTAGGTATGGTAAAAAATTAAAACTTTAACATTAGTTTTTGATGTAGAATCCATCTTAGATATTTTCAAAATAGAGCATAACTAACTGATTTACAATTCATAAAATTTAAAGATGCGTGATGATTACCTAAAGGGGTTCAGGATTTAAATTAAAAAACTATTACTTCCGTCATACTCTCATAATTTAAATTGTCTTAAACCAAATTGAGTACTACACCTTCAAAACCAGAATTACGTCGATAAATATTCATTCTAAGGCCACTCACAGACACATAGTCCCACTTACAGATAAAATCCTAAGTAAACTCGATACCCACCATATATTTGAATTCACTACTGTCCGGTTATAAGTCAAACAAATTCAATTGATTAGAACCATCATCATTTATGCTTCTGTATTTTTTAT
>CAJXVZ010000094.1 GCA_913062845.1 uncultured Psychroflexus sp. | reverse complement strand
AAATATTTTTTGCATTACCCCTTTTTTGTATTGCTCTAAAAGGGCTGCCTTTTTGGTGAGCTTGGTAATGCTCTCATCAACATCGGTAAGGAATGAGGCTATTTTTTGTTGTTCTCTAAGCTTTGGAAGAAAGAACTTTAGACTTTCAATATCCTTTGGATAAACATGCGGTTGTGCACCACCAGACTGCATTGAGTAAAGCTTTCTTTGATTTAAACTCAATAAATAGAAAATAAAATCTAAATCATAATAATCTGACGATGTAATAACTGAACAATCAGATGCCCATATTTTCTCCTTATACATTGCCACATAACCCGCATAGGCCCCTGAAGCGCTTATAGTAATAACATTTTGATGTGTAAAGGTATTATGTCGATATGGGCTGGATTTCCCACCTGCTATTACGGCATAGCTACCTGGAATAATTTCTGATTTACTAATAGCCTTACCTTTATTGATTTTCAAATGCTCCTTAAGCCTCACCTCCTTCCACTCCCCTTCAAACCCTGCAAACCTCTTCTTCCCTGTAAGCAACTGCTGCATCAGCCCTTTTTTGCGCTCCTGCTTTTTGGCAATTAGTTTTTGGAGGGTGTCAATGGCTTTGTCCCAGGTGGAGAGGATGCGGGCGATTTGGCGTTGTTCGGGGAGTGGGGGGAGAGGTATGCGCAGGTTTTTTACATCCTTTGAATTTATAGCTGGATAATTGGAGCCTACAACCAGTCCGTAAATTTGCTTTTCAGTATTAGTTCCATAGATAGAATGCAATAAATAATTTGAATCCAGCCGCTCTAATTTAGCTCTCAATACAGCAAAGCCAGTGGATACTACAAGATTATTTGCATTTTTTACTTTAGCGAAGGCTTTTAAATTTGGTCTTACAGTTGCTAACAGCACGTCACCTTTTTGAACCAAACGTTTGGCTCTTGAGGGTGAATGTTTGAAAGTGTAAGTCTCCAGATTCTCGGAAATCACCCCATTCTCTATATCGGATAAAGAAACATAGCGGAAGGTATAATCTTCATCTGTTTTAGACCCCAGAGATTCAGGATCAACCTGCGCAATCTTACCTAGCTTTTCCAACTCCCACTCCTCAGGAATCCAGCCCAGCTTGGTTTTTTGGTAGCCTGGTTTTACCTCTTGTGTGGAACCTATTCTTCCTGACTTATTCATTTATTTCAAAAATTTCAGATTCCCCAAGTAATTCCTCTGCCTCTGTTCCTAGAAAGTAATTTTCAATGAATTCCCATCGCTCTTCTGAAGTCATTGGGTTTGTGAAGAAATACTCCATAATTTTTACGGAAGTCTGTTGCCTCCGATCTACTTCCCTAAGAATTTGATTAGTATAGCCGCGCTCCAGTATTCTCTTCAATTTAACTGGATCATTCAAGCGAATAAATACACCAGGCTTTTCACCTCCCCCAATTTCGAAGGTGGCTAGATCAAAAGCTTCTAGTATGTAAGCCATTTGAATCATTCCAATGTTTTTTTCTTCGTTGGCTGGAATAAAAAACTTGCATTCTCTGGCTTCGGGATGCATGTTGCCAAACATGCGATGAAACCTCTTGCGCATTCTCGATTTTATTTTAGGATAACTTCTTTGAATCACACGGTAATGAAGATCATTCCCAGATCTCCTTAGCTGAATGAAGCACTCTCCTTTTGCGAAATCTTGTCGTCTACCCTTTACGATAACTGGAGAAGCATATATAGCTAAAATCAAGTCACTAATTCTTTTGGCTAAGATTCTATTGCCGAGCTTAGGCTGGAGTGCCTTGGTAAATTGCGTTTTCGTAAAAAATCCACCACCCATCTCTGCTAGAGTATTTTCTACTACACCAAATTTGGAAGTTAATTTCTCAAAAACCTCTTTACTTGATTCATGAAGATTGAAGACCATTCTTAACTGCGGACTAACATAAATGCCATCATCTTCAAAAAGTGTCTTTTCAAAATATTCCTTTTTTGTAAGGGGAAAGCTCTTGTCTGAATGGTAATGCTCCCAAACTTTATCAAGCTCAATTGAAAATACCTTCATTCCTTTCTCCTCTATATCCCTGTCATGTATGTTCTTACTCATTGAGCCGAACTTTTTTAAAAAATCACCTTCTTGGTCGGTGTAGATTCTAGCAAATACTGTTGTGTACAGACTCTTTGGTCTGGCAATAAGCACATTGTACTGATATTTTGAGATTAAGTCCTTTTCCAGTAACAGCAAGCTACTTTTTACCTTCTGCTCAACATCAGTATTCTCAAAATTGAAAATGTGCTGAAAGTCATCAACAGAGACAACCAGATTTCTTTTCTTTTTGAGTTGATGGATCTTTAATATTTTGTCAAGCACCATTTGAACCTGATACTGCTTGATAGATGAAAGACCGTATAGTATTTTGGTGTATTTGAGATCTTTTTTGTTGAAGTCAATTTTAGCTATTCCACGGTTTTCCTTCCGCGCAAGTCTCCCAATTTCTTGCACGTAATCAGCCAGATGACCTGAAGGAGCATGGTGATACACACAGGTTATATCATCAATATCAACGCCCATCCCAAAAGCCTTGGTAGAGACTATAGTTTTGATTTCGTTATTTTTAAACTTCTCATAGGTTTCGGTCTTAATCTCCTTTTCAAGCCCACCGTAGTACCTACCAACAGCCCCTCTGTAATCATTATCTACCTGATCTCTAATTTGGGTTAGTTGATTAGTCCAAGGACAATAAATAATTGACTTCTTTCCATCATTAATAAGCTCCTCAATTCTTCGGGCAGAAAGCTCTAGCTTTTCTCTCTCGTGTGAGCTGCTAATTCGGGTTTGCTGAATATCGAAATCAATATTTTCTCGTCTTACTTTACCAATATACATCAGGGCATTTTCCATTGAAAGCGAGTCCAAAGTTTCAAATGCCATATCATTTGGTCCACCATAGACAGCAGTTGCAGTGACCGCCATTACGGTAAATTTATAGGGATAATACTTCCTTATTTTTCTAACATAGTTTCCCAAATACCAATAGTCAACTCGAAAATCTCTTCCCCAGGTAGTTACAAGGTGAGCTTCATCCACAACCAATAACCCAAGTTCTCTTTCCCCTATAAATGTGCTTAGCTCATAAGACAATAAAAGCTCAGGAGAGAGGTATAGTATTGAGATTTCGCCTTTGTGAACTCGATCAAGGACATCCTCGCGATCAATTAGCGATAGTTCAGAATTAATGTAGGCTACATTCAGATATCCTCTATCATTTTTGAGGGCCTCCACCTGATCCTTCATAAGTGCTATCAGAGGCGAAATCACAATTGTCACTGCATTGTATTCTTTAGCCAGATAGATTGCCGGCAGCTGAAACAATAGCGACTTACCCGCACCTGTTGGGGCCGTTAAGAAAATATCTTTTACTGTCTGATCTTTTTGACCGTTTTCAAACTGAGTTATCGCCTCCTCAACTACGGCTGCCTGACTTAAATGTATAAGCGATTTATTTATATCCGGATCTTCATAAACATTTAGAGTCCTAAAATTTTCGCTACCCCAATACGTCTTCAATAAAGCCGTTAACTCGGGCCTGGCATTGTTTCTTAGCCTCTCATCATATGAATAAAATGTCGCTTTTATGCCAAGTTGAGAAATTGCACCAGCTAGTAGTTCCAACTCTTTTACTGCATCTTTTTGACGCTTTAAAATTGAATCAACCCAAATTCTAGTCTCCTTCGGCTCTTTCCCTTGATTTAAATTCAGTTTATACTTTAAATAGGCCATACTTAGGGGCTGAAACTGAAATTCAAAATCGACCTCTTGCTTTCTATCCGATTCGGTCTGAATAATACTGGGGGATTTCGGTTCAAATAGCTTGACTTTACTTACCGATGAAAAGTCTTCCACTAACCCGTCCATGTATTGAATAAGCAACCCCTCCTCATATTCACTAGCATTAGAGTAATATTTATGAAACAATTGTGTTTCTGGAATTTCCTCTTCCCTGTTCATTAAGCGCTCAAAGTCTTCTGCGGTTTCAGAACTTTGATTTGGATATTCATCCAAAAGATTGTTTTCAACTACCAAAAACTTTTTTCCTATTTGATCGAGATTAAGATTCTTACCTAATTGGATAAAAGACTCAAAATCAAGAATACACGGCTGAGATGGGGTTGCCTTGCTTAAGCCAGCAAAAAGCCCCGTAAAACTCTCACTAATTAATTTCAGATCAAGTTGCTCATCCTTATTTAAAGGCAATTCCCCTAGAGGATGGCTATAGGTTTTGGTCAGTTCTTTTAGAGACTGGTTGTCAAAGCCCTTTAGCACAAAAGCATCATAGTTTCCCTTATTTTTATTTAAAAGTTGGCTGATTAAATTGAACATAGGAGATATTAGATTAAATTAAGTTCTTTTAAGTACTCATCCATTTCCTTCCTCGTTTCCGCCAGTTCCTTTTCCAGTTCATCAATTTCCTTTTGCACAGCTGGAATATCCACGGGCTCCTCTTCTTCAAAAGTGTCTACATACCTCGGTATGTTTAAATTGTAGTCGTTCTCCTTTATTTCTTCTGGCTTGGCGGCATAGCTGTACTTATCAATTCCCTCCCAGTTGCGGTAGATGTTCACCACTTTTTCAATATCCTGAGTGCGTAACTGGTTTTGCCTTTTACCTTCCTGAAACTCACGGCTGGCATCTATAAACAGCACCTCATCGCTTTTCTTGGCTTTATTGAAAACCAAGATAGCGGCAGGTATACCTGTTCCATAAAAAAGATTGGATGGCAGGCCTACCACCGCTTCTAAAAGATTTTCTTCAATAAGCTGTTGCCGTATTTTGCCTTCTGAACTTCCACGGAATAATACACCATGCGGCACAATTACCCCCATTCTACCGGTAGGTAAAAGGCTATCAATCATATGAAGAATAAAGGCATAATCGCCCTTGGATTTAGGCGGTACACCGCGACTAAACCTTCTAAATGGGTCAGATTCCGCCTCCTCATGGCCCCATTTATCTAAGCTAAAAGGCGGATTGGCTACTACCACGTTGAATTTCATTAAGCCTTCGCCTTCCAGTAGTTTAGGGCTGCCAATGGTATCGCCCCACTCAATTTGAGCAGAATCCATCTTATGTAAAAAGCAATTCATTTTACCTAAGGCCCAGGTGTCACCATTGCTTTCTTGTCCATATACTGCAAAATTTGAAGAAGGCTTTCCTTCAGTATCTTTTACTTCTTCAGCTACTTTTATGAGCAATGAAGCAGAGCCACAAGTTGGGTCGTAAATGCGATCACCTTCTTGAGCATCTACTAATTTGGCTAAGAGTGCCGATACTTCTTTAGGGGTAAAGAACTCCCCTCCTTTTTTGCCTGCACCAGAGGCGAATTTTTCCAGCAAGTACATGTAAGCATCGCCCAACACATCGGTAACGTCTTCAAAACGACTAGGCCTAAAATCTAACTGTGGTTTGGCGAAATCATCTAAAAGGTTCTTCAGTCTGCGGTTGCGGTCTTTGGTTTGACCTAGTTTTTCTGAGTTAAAAGTGATGTTTCGAAAAACTCCTTCCAATTTAGCCTGGTTACGTGCTTCTATCTGTGCCAACGCTTTATCGATGCGCTCACCAATGTCGGTTTTATTACGGTTTTCATAGAGGTCGTCAAAGGTGCTTTCTTGAGGAAGGTAAAAGCGCTCTCGTTCCATTTTACGCCTGATGAGTTCTTCATTATCACCATAGCGCTCTTTATACTGGTGGTAATGGTCTTTCCAAACATCCGAGAGGTATTTTAAAAACATGAATACCAGGATGTAATTCTTGTACTCCGAAGAGTCAAAGGCTCCTCTAAATGTATCACAAGCCGCCCATAAGGCGCTATTGATTTCCTCTTGGCTGATGGTGGAGTGTTGAGCTTGTTTTTCTTTACTCATGGCTATATTGGTTCAATATTGCGGTTATATATGCGGTACGCTTTTCCATTAGTTTTTCACGAAGCCTTAGCTCATTTCTAAAAAGTTGAGCTACGTGCACAATATGTTTTTGCTTTTCAATGGCTGGAATATCCAATTCCATGTCTGCCAATGCTTTTTTATTTATGTTTTGCGTGGAAGTGCCGGTCCGAATGCTATCGAAGTAAGATTGCGCAGTAGGCTGGTTTAACGACCATGCTAAAAATTCAGGTATAAGGATATCTAAATCAGGTTCTAAGATAAAAAATGTTGCAGAAGCAGCTAGATTAAGCATGCTGCTTTTATCAACAACAAATGCACGATTACGTGAGCCTTTAGCCACAAATAAGATCTCATTTCCGTTTAGATAATATTTTTCAGGCACAAAACTTGGCTTTACCCGATCAAGTGCATCATAATTTATGGACTCATAATCTGAGGATAGATTTCTCAGTTGAATCATTGCCACGTTTGAATCAGGGCTTGTTTCCAATTTAGACCTGAGAGTTATTCCGCTTTTTATTGTAGCTATATTTTTTATACATAACTTCATTACTGCAAATATTATATAAAAAGTAAAATGAGCCTAATTTTTTATGCAGTAGCTTGGTTATGTATTTAACAAATTATTCACAATTATGGGTTTAATCCTATCGTTCATTCAGGCGGAGCCTTAGACTACTAATGAATGAACCAATAAAAAAGCCCCACCGAGGCAGGGCTTTAATGATAAAATCTTTTGCAGCTTCTGCAGTTTCTGCAACAATTGCAGCTACTCTGGCTTTTGGTAAATTCCTTTTGCTACCTTAATTAGCTTGCCTTGTTTTACTGCTTCCTGGAGCCTTAAATGAATGGTTCTAGTTGGAATTTGCATTTTCTTTCCAATCTGAACCGCTTCTACCGTCTGAAATTTTGCTGGCAATTTTTCCAGATAAACGTCACGGTAATCAACTATTGTTGCTGGAGCCAGCTCCCTTGCTTCGTATCTAGCGTTCACTAAACCAAGTCCTACAATGTACATTGCTAAAACCACGTCCCTGAGCAATTCACGGCTATCCAATTCTTCACCTTTGCTTAAAATCCGAAGAACATGAAAAATCATAGCCACTTTAATCACCATAACCATAGACCGAAAGACATTTCCGGCAAATACCTTATTGACTAAGGTGTACTCTTCTGTTAATTTTTCACCTACAAAATTTACACACTCCATAATCTCCGTATGCTCAAAGTCAATTTTTCTTGCATCTACCTGTTTAGATAAATCATAACCTTCATCACGAAGCCTTTTTTTCATGTCCTCAAAGGATTGTTGATTTGAAAGCTTTTCCCAGCGCTGCCACTTTGGGGTTTCGAAAACATGGTAAAACAATAGGCGGCTAAAAAGTCCATCCAAAATGGATTTTACCAAGCCTTTCATTTGACCAGGGGTTCCGGATAATGCAGTACCGAACCGAGGGTTTGATATAATTTCTGGATCCTCATCATTCATCCGTAGTTTAGATATATCCTCATGCTCAAAAGTTGCACGAAGGATATCACTAAATCCTCCCCAATCTTGGCCCATTGCCTGTGTTACGGTATCAATCTCCGTTTCAAGCATGAAACCAGTTCCATCATTGATTTTAAGCTTCTTCTTTAAAGCCGCCCCACTGGCATCTCCAGGTATATAGTATGTCTTTGGTAAGGGTACTTTTGGCACCTCACCTGCTACAAACCCATTTTTGGCTTTTTTGTACGCAACCAAGCTTTCTTCATCTAAACGCTTAAAGAGCGCCAAGGCAATTTTAAGCGCACCTTTACCCATAGCAGGAGGAGCTAATACAATTAAATTCAAGTTGCAGTGATACTTTCTTCCTCGATATTCGCCAGTTACTTCATGAAATAATGCACCTAAAGCGGATATTAACCCTAAAAACAGGATATCCTTTTCTCTGGCTGACCCTGCTAACTCGTCAACAAAATTAAAGGGCCGTGGCATTTCTTTAATGAGTATCTCTGGCAGTAATGCCCCTGGTGGTATACCCAACAGATCATCAACCAACTCTTCAAAATTCACCTTTTCGACTTCTCCCCGGAGAAACTTTAAGATTTCTGCGTTGATTTCATAACGCGATTTTGGTGTGTTCTTATTATCCATGATATACCTCCAATTTAGCGTTGATATTCATTTCAATATGCGCCTCGACATCCTTTTTACGGAATCGTAACACTCTTCCTACCTGATAGTAGGGTAATAGGCCCTCGGCCTTATAATTCATAATGGTGCGTTTTGTAACGCCTAAATAATTTGCGACCTCTGCCGCTGTAATTAACTCTTTCATTTTTTTTGAATTCATTAGAAATCGAGCCTTTTGGCCCACCACCGTTTTGATGATGAAGCTAATTTCCTGACTATATGGAGGTTATAATTGAAAATAAAAGTAGATACCCACTATAGTCGTAGATGTAATTGCAGCTTTTAGCATAAGTAAAAGGCAATCCAAAAATTTCTTGGCTATTAGTGGATAGGAATATATTTCTGTAGATATCTACCTTTTTCAGGCGACAAATTCAGCTTCAATAAATTGCTGTATCCTTTTGAACTCGTCTACAGCTTCCCTACTAAGTTTTTCAGATGGCGCACCCTGTATGAACTGGGCGAATTTTTTGTCAGTAGAAATTTTGAGCAAGTTTTGATTTTTAATTGGCCTTCCCTGTACCAAAAAATTTTCAGCAGTGAATTTTGCCCATTGCTGTTTTTCAATGGAATCTCTCGGTAACATGAAGGAAAAAAATGCCAAGGCCTGCTTAGAACCGATCCAGTTGATTTTTTGAAAATTCTTTTCACTGCTCTTGAAAAGCTGATTTATTGACACCTGGTCAGTTTTAGGATCGATTAATTTCAGCTTGTCTCTAAGAAAACTCAATAAATTGTGCTGAAAGTCTTTTAACTCTCCAGGGCCTTTTCCCAGCCGGAGATAACTTCTTTCATTAGCTATCCTATCTGCTTTAGATTTTTCCGGCCGCTTTTCTAATAGAGACCTTTCAATATTTGCGTATCGGGTAGACCTAAGAAATAATTGAACCTGATCAATGAGAATTTCACCGATCTTATTAGACAACCTTTGAGCATGAGCTAACTTTCTGTTATTAAAAAAATTCGTTGCCTTATCCGCGCTGACCCTCTTAACTGAACTGTAAAGGCCTTCATGAGCCAGTAGCTTAAGGTGTTTTTCTGCAGGACATTTAAGCTGTTCGTTGTTTATAGAAAATTTATCCCCTGAAATTTGAACTGCAGAATTTTCTAATAATAGCTTACGTGTTTGATCAACCAGCTCCTGATAATTAGTAGTAGAGGCTAATAAATCCCATACCTCGTAATAAAGATTGGATTTAAAGCGTTGCAGGTTTTCATCTTGTACTAACTCGTAGCTGTCCTCCTTTAAAAAGTCCCCAACGGTGAAATGGGCCCCAATTTGCAAACTTTCCTTATTTTGAGCTGGACCATAATCGCCAATTAAGTCTAAATGACAAACATCTATCTTGGCATTTGCAATTTCCTGAAGTATCGGTAACATCTTATTCAAATATCTCCCCTAAAATATCACGTTCCTCCTCGTTTGCCAAGCTGATGATGTAATCCTGGGTCTCCTTTAGCTTGTTGTGCTTCAGCATGGACTGGATAGCCACAGGATCTTTGGTCTTTTTAAAGCCTATGTAAGCGAAGCTATGGCGGGCAGTATGCATGGAAATTCGCTTTTTAATTCGTGCTTTTGAAGTCACTTCTTTTAAATAGCGGTTGATTAAAGTATTAGCACTGTTCAAATGTCTGATTCTTCTATCTGGCTCAAGGTCGTTAAAGTCCTTCGGTACTAATTGAAACACATAGTCTGACTTCGTAGAATATAGGTTTAGAATATCTTTCGCCTTGGTGGGCACTTTTAATGTTTGACCCTTTCCAGTTTTGCTCATGATATAGGTAAGCCTGCTCCTGTCATCTGAGAAATTATCCCAGCACAACATAGCCAGGTCAGAAAATCGCATACCAGCACAGTAAAAAGCAAAGAGAAAACAGTTGCGTGCATGCCATACTTGTGTCCCTTTAGGCAGTTCCAACTGCTCCAGTGTGGCAATCTCAGTTTCAGTAAGCTTGTCACGCTGAACGATGGTTGTTTTGACAGCGTAGGAAAGCACTTGTGTGTTTGGCTTTTCAATAAGCCCGTGCTTGGCTGCTGTCCTGTAAATCTGTTTAATCACCTTAATATTACCAGCTACGGTATTAGGAGCATTTTTCTTGTTGGTTTTTAAAAAAGACTCGAAATCCGAAATATGTGCTAGCGAAGTTTCTTGAAGAGGAAGTGCCTTACCATCTAAAAACTCAGCCCATTTATTACGTACCACCTCAATTCTTATGGCAAATCTGGTTTTGCCGTGGTCCTTATACTTTTGAATTTCTCGGTCAAAAAATTTAAGCCAGTCATCACTCTGTGGCCTCTTGCTTTCCTGATAAGCTTCAACTAATTCTTTGACAGTTACATAAGGTTTTTCCAATAAGTACTGACTCGTGAAAGCTTCAATCTCGTCAACCTGCTTCTTTAGTTGAAGGTTTAGCAAGTCATAATTTGGGGCACTGGATCGTATCCACTTGCCATATTTCTTAGCGGTGTTAAAGTCCTTTTTCTTGACTTTCTTACCTGAATTGATCCGAGCCTTTTTTCGTTCTAAGGTTAGACGAATTAAAATGCCGTGTCTTCCGTCCGCATCTGCTTTACTATTTAATTCTAAGTTAATCGAGGCCATTTTACTGGAACATTACTGGAACATTTTCTTCCTTTTGTTACAATCCAAATGTATTCATTTCATCTAAAACACCCTCGGAATAATTTATAACTAACTTATTCTGTGTGTTTTATAAGTATATCAAAGAAATTTAAAAGAATAATGATGAATCTAAAAGAAACGATAATTTAATCCTGCCGAGGTCACTACAAGCCCGCTTCACTAAGGTGAAGCGGGCTTTTTGTTTGGAGCTGGATCAA
>CAJXVZ010000093.1 GCA_913062845.1 uncultured Psychroflexus sp. | reverse complement strand
CCAGAATGTAAGTGTAGAAGGCGGTGGAACAGTAAGAGAGTACGATAAATTCATACTGGACTATGATGAAAACAGACACTTTTTCCTGGCCCAGTTTTTCCGGGACGAGTACGATAAAGCTTTAGAAAATTACCCCTTCATTAACTCAAGGGTTCAGATCCAAAGGGTTCAGATATGGGTTACCAACAGAACCAACAACCCACAAACCATTGCAAACGCAAGGAATATTGTTGCTATTCAGGATTTAGGGGAATCTGAAACAGATAAAATTGGATTCTTTTTGGACAACGATGGCAATCCTACTGCACCACCTATACCAAACTTTTTGAATAACCCGGGCAATTTTCCCGACAACCCAAATAATGACTTCAACCCTTTTGGTATCAATTCCGGTTCAAATACTGTCCTGACTCCGCAAATAAGAGAAATCGCAACCGTACAGCAGGGTTTTGGTGCTGCCTCAACTTTTGTAGAAGAAGGTCGTGACTATGGTATTCTTGAAAACGCCAGAGAATTGCAGCCAAATGAATATACGCTAAACAGAGAGTTAGGATATATTACTTTAAACCAAAGATTATCTAACGATGAAATACTGGGTGTTGCTTTTCAGTATACATTAGGCGGCCGAGTTTATCAGGTAGGAGAATTTGGTAACGATGGTGTAGATGCCTCACAGCCCATTCAGGACCCTAATCAGGAAGATCAGCAAATTTCTCAGAACCAATCTTTGGTCGTAAAGATGCTCAAAAGCCCGGTAACTAATGTCAATGAGCCGATCTGGGATTTGATGATGAAAAATTTCTACAATCTCGATGGGTCAAGACTGGAACAGGAAGGCTTCAGGATGAACATCCTTTTTACCGACCCACAACCGCTTAACTTTATAAATCCGGCGCCTGGCGCAGGACCTCTTCCTGAAGATGTTGCAGAAACAAACCTGCTCAACGTTTTTGAACTGGATCAGCTTAATGCTAATCAGGATCCCGTAAGTACCGGAGACGGATTCTTTGACTACGTTCCCGGCATTACCATAGATCCAGAAAATGGAATAATTAAATTTACCAAAGTAGAACCGTTTGGTGAATTCTTATTTGAGAAATTACAGAATGCAGAAGGATTGCCGGGCGACTACAACGATCCTTCAACTTACAATGAAAATCAGGCCTTCTACGTGTTCAGGTCTTTGTATACAACCACAAAGGTACAGGCCCTACAGAATGAAGCAGAAAAAAATAAATTCCAACTTGTGGGACGTTACAAATCTTCAGGGCAGGACGGTATTCCTCTCGGAGCATTTAACGTACCAAGAGGTTCGGTTACAGTGACTGCCGGTGGTAGAACACTTCAGGAAGGCGTGGATTATGTTGTGGATTATGAATTGGGACGTGTCCAAATTCTCGACGATGCGCTTTTGGCATCAAACACCCCAATTCAGGTATCTACAGAAAATAACGCGCTTTTTGGAAGACAAACCAGGCGATTTACTGGAATAGATGTCCAGCACCAGTTTAGTGAAGATTTGCTTATTGGAGCAACCTTTTTAAACCTCAACGAAAGACCTTTAACCCAAAAAGCAGATTTCAATCAGGAACCAATCAATAATACAGTTTATGGCTTAAACTTTAATTATTCAACCGAAGTGCCTTTCTTGACCAGAATGGCGAATAAATTACCTAATATAGATACAGATGTCCCTTCTAATTTATCTGTAAGAGGAGAATTTGCTTTCCTGAGTCCGAGTTCGCCGAATTCTGATGACTTCAATGGCCAAACCACTTCATTTGTTGATGATTTTGAAGGCTCACAAACTTCAATTTCATTATTAAATGCAGACCCCTGGGAACTGTCGAGTGTTCCTGTAGGTTTAAGAGGTCCCAATGATATAAGTGGTAATTTTAATGCTAATGACGATCTAAGTATAAACAACTATCGCGCCAAGCTGAACTGGTATACCATTGACCCTATTTTTTACAGCGCACAAAGGCCGCCTGAAATTTCAGATAATGATATTTCCGATTATAAAAACAGACGTGTATTAATCACAGAATTATTCCCTAATACGGATATTGTAACCGGACAAATTCAAACTATTTTTACGCTCGATCTGGCTTATGATCCAACTCAAAGGGGAATGTTCAATTATAATCCTGAGGCTGCCAATGACAATACACTGCCTAACCCTCAACAGAATTTTGGAGGTATCATGAGGGGATTACAAACTACAGACTTTGAACGCGCAAATGTCCAGTTCGTCGAATTCTGGGTGATGGATCCTTTTATTTATCCGGAAAATACCGGAAATCCGGGTGGACAAGTAGTTCTCAACCTTGGAAGTATTTCAGAAGACATCAATAAGGACGGTAGAAAGCAGTATGAGAACGGTCTGCCGGAAGATGGCGGCACAGCAAACACCATTACAACAGAATTCTCAAAAATACCTTCTGAACAATCCCTGGTTTATGCTTTTGATACCGAAGGTCAGGCCAGAACCAATCAGGATGCCGGTTTTGATGGATTACTCAATCAGGATGAGGCAGTCAAATTCCCGGCCTTTGCCAATTTTGAAGACCCTTCAAATGACGATTATGTTTATTTTTTAAACAGACCCGGGACGATAGCCGAACGCTACAGTAACTTTAACGGAAGCGAAGGCAACAACATTACTGAAGTAACCGAGGATAACCGCGGAAACTCCGCATTTCCGGATGTTGAAGATATCAATAGAGACAACACCATGAATACTATTGATAGTTATTATGAATATAAAGTCCCCATTTTCCCGGGCATGAGCATAAATAATAACACCAGTTCCCAGGCAGGTATAAATCAGGATTATATCACAGATGTGAGAGAAACCATCACCACGCTTGCCAATGGCGAACAATTGCCTGTAAGATGGGTGCAGTTCAGGGTTCCGCTGAACACGAGCAGTGAATTTGCTGTAGGAGGTATTGCAGATTTACGTTCTGTTCGGTTTATGAGAATGTACCTGACCGAATTTCAGCAACCCATACATTTGCGTTTAGGTTCACTGGACCTCGTAAGAGGCGATTACCTGACCTACAAAAGACCTATTTTACCTAATGGCACAGATCCTGAAACCAATGGTGCCACCGGCTTTAGCGTACAATCTGTAAGTGAAGAAGTCACAACTGAGTATGTCTCTCCGCCTGGCGTTGTAAGGGAGCAATTGGTAAACAATAACCAAAGCATAAGAGAAGATGAGCAGTCACTGGCTTTGCTTATCAACAACTTAGAACCTCAGGATTCGCGAGGTGTTTTTAAAAATTTCAGAATAGACATGAGCCAGTATGAGAACCTGGAAATGTTTCTTCACGCCCAGGCTGCTCCACCGCCAAACGCACAATTACAGGATAATCAAATGGTGGCTTTTATCAGAATGGGGATCGACTTTACCAATAACTTTTACCAGATAGAAGTACCTCTCAAGGTAAGTGAGGCCGGAGATTTGACACCACGCGGCGTGTGGCCACTTGAGAATGATCTAAATGTCCCTCTGGACCTGCTGCAGGAAATCAAGTCCTTGGTGATCGTAGATAATAACTTAAGTAATCTCGAGCTGAATTTTTTTGACCGTAATGCTGAACCTCTTACGAGTAACGAAGCAACAGATGATTTAAGGGTTGGTATTAAAGGTAACCCAAGTTTTAGGGATATAAGGGTTCTGATGCTCGGCGTAAAAAACCAAAGTGGTCAGAACGTTTCAGGTCAGGTATGGTTTAATGAACTGAGACTTTCCGGACTGCAAAATCAAGGCGGTTGGGCCGGATTAGTAAATGTAGATACCAATATCGCCGATTTTGCAACCATCACCGCAACCGGAACAAGAAGTACAGTGGGTTGGGGTGCCATAGAAGATGGTCCAAACCAAAGAAGTCAGGAAGACGTTATTGAATACGATATCACCACAGGTATAAATGTTGGTATGATGCTGCCTGAAAAATGGGGTATAAAAATCCCTTTTTCCTACAGCAGAGGAGAAACCGTCATTACACCTCAGTTTGATCCGCAGTATCGCGATCTCGAACTTGAATCCCTCATTGAAACTTCACAGGAAGCTCAGGCAAATGGAAATAATGATATCATTTCTGAAGATGAAATCAGAGAACGTGCAGAAGATTATACCAGGCGGCAAAGTGTTAGCGTGATTGGTCTCCGCAAAGAAAGAACCAACACCCAAAAAACACCGATGCCTTATGATGTCGAAAATTTCACTTTTTCAGGAACCTATAATCAGGTAGACCGCAGAAATTTTGAAATTGAAGAATCTCTGGACCAGACGGTCGATGTCAATGCCACTTATAATTACGGTTTTCCGCAAGTTAACGTGAAGCCCTTCGAGAATATTAGATTTCTAAAGAAAAGTCCTTATTTTGATCTGATAAAAGATTTCAACTTTAATGCTTTGCCTTCGAGTATTTCTGCAAGCAGCTCTGTAAACCGGCAATACAGCGAATTGAGGTTCAGAGAGTTTAATCTGCCTGAAGGAAGTTTAGGCCTGCCTAAGCTTTTTCAACGGAATTACTTTCATGACTGGCAGTTTGCACTCGATTATCAATTAACAGAGTCCATCAATTTCAACTTTAGTTCCTCTCAAAACAGGATCTTACTGAACTTTTTAGACGAAAATAATGAACAGGACAATACTGTAGGCATATGGACAGATTTCTTTAATGCGGGTATACCTAATAGGCATTTTCAGACCTTACAGGTGAATTACAATCTGCCTTTTTCAAAAATTCCGTTATTCAAATTCATAAACGCTACATACTCTTATACGGGTAATTATCAATGGCAGAAAGGTTCAGAAATTTTAAGAGACCTGGAAGACATTCCTAATCTTGGAAATACTGTGCAAAACTCTGCCCAACATCAGATCAACGGGAGTTTGAACATGGCCACCTTTTACGATTATATCGGCTTAAAAACCAAAGGGCTGGATAATCAAAAAAAGACTGTAAACAACCAACAAGGCCGAAGACAAAGGGGCCGACAGCCTAACGATCAAAATCAGCAAAATCAGCCGCAGCCTACAGAAGAAGAAAAAAACGGTTTTGGCACAAAAATGCTGAATACCGGTGTAACCCTATTGAGAGTACTGGACAATGTAAACTTCAATTATTCTGAGAGCAGTGGTATATTTTTGCCGGGATATGTGAACGATATAGGATATGCAGGAAGCCTGAAACCTACTCCCGGATTTGTTTTCGGTGGTCAGGCCGATGTCAGAGAAATTGCAGCAAGAAACGGATGGCTTACGCTCTTTCAGGATTTTAACCAACAGTACTCGAGAAATAAAACTGAGCAGCTGGATTTACAGGCCGGTCTCAAACTTATACCCGGATTAACAATTGACCTTTTGGCCAATAGAATGTATATGGATACTTATACTGAAAATTATCGGGTAGACCCTGAATCCTTAAGATATCAATCTTTGGTCCCTAACCTGTTTGGTAATTTTAATATCAGCACAAGTCTGATCAGAACTGCATTTGAAACATCTACGGCAGATAATTCTCCTACCTTTCAACAATTCAGAGAGAACAGACTCATTATTGCCAGACGTCTGGCATCTCAGGCGGGCATCAATCCGGACAATCCTGATAATTTAGACGAAGACGGATTTCCGAGTGGGTTTGGCAAGACCAACCAAAACGTTCTATTGCCTGCATTCCTCGCAGCTTACACCGGTGAAGATGCGTCCTCTGTACGACTAGGAGCATTCAGAGATACACCTATTCCCAATTGGAATATCAAGTATACCGGATTGATGCGTGTACCGTGGTTCCAGGAAAACTTTACAAGGTTCTCAATTGAGCACGGATATACATCAAATTATACAGTCAACCAATTTCAAAATAATTTGGAGTATAACCGTGTAGATCCTTTCGGAGATTTCAACCGGGATCAGAACGGTAATTTTATAAACAGACTTTTAATTGGGAACATCAACCTTTCAGAACAATTTACACCTTTAGTGAGGTTAGATTTTGAGATGAAAAATTCTGTGAGTATATTAGCCGAAATAAGAAAAGACAGGGTATTATCTTTGAGTTTTAATAATAACTTACTAACAGAGATGCTTGGTGATGAATATAGATTAGGCTTGGGTTACAGGATCAGGGACTTGAGAATTGTCACTAAATTTCAGGGCAACAGACGCGTTCTGTCCAGTGATCTGAACATAAAAGCCGATTTGTCTTTACGACGAAACGAAACTATCATCAGAAGCCTGGATGTAGATAATAACCGTACAACTGCCGGGCAGGATATCTGGACCATAAATCTCACAGCTGATTATGGCCTTACAAGAAATCTGACCGCAGCTTTCTTTTATGATCATACGTTTTCGGAAAATTTTATTTCGACAATATTTCCGCAAACGACTATAAGAACAGGTTTTAGATTGACCTATAATTTCGGAAATTAAAATAACAAGTAAATAAAACTCAAATGAAATTACCAGAAAATTTAAAATACACAAAGGATCACGAGTGGGTTCGTATTGAAGGAGATACCGCTATCGTAGGCATTTCTGATTTTGCTCAAAGTGAACTGGGAGACATTGTTTACGTAGAAGTTGAAACCCTTGACGAAGAGCTGGATCAGGAAGAGGTTTTTGGAACTGTAGAAGCAGTCAAAACAGTTTCGGATCTTTTTATGCCGGTTTCAGGAAAAATTGTTGACTTCAATGAAAGCCTTGAAGATGAACCAGAACTTGTCAATGAAAATCCTTATGATGAAGGCTGGATCATTAAAATTAAAATGAGTAACCCAGAAGAAGCCGATGAACTTCTTTCTTCAGATGATTACAAAGCCCACGTTGAAGGCTAAATTTTACTTCTTAGTATCTTTGGCTTACAGCCTGATAATACTCTATTTATCGCTGGCAAATCTGTCTAAGGTCGATATTGTAAAGTTTAATTCCAGTGATAAGTTTTATCATGTTATTTGTTATATGATCATGTCTATACTATGGTCATTTTTTTTGCACTCCAAGTTAAAACAGGTGCGAAAAAGTTCAAGAGTGGTATTAATGGTTTCAATCATTGCATTTGGCATCATTATTGAATACTTACAGTTGTTTTTGACAAACTACAGGTCTTTTGACTGGTGGGATGTATTAGCAAATTCGGTTGGTGTGATTCTGGGAATGCTGTTATTTTCATTTTTTGTGAAAAGGATTTACCGACAAAATATTTGATTTTTAGAAAAATAAATATAATTTAGTAACCTCAATTAAAAAACTATGGAAACCAAAAAGAATCCTGATAAAGATTTATCGAAAAAGAGTCTTTTGTTTTTTCAAATAGGTTTAGCCTTTATGTTGCTTGTTTCTTGGCAGGCCATAGAATGGAAAACCTATGATAAAGAGGACATAGACGTTGGTGTTGTAGATTTGGATATGCTCGAGGAAGAGGATGTGCCTATCACTGAAATGCAAAATCAACCACCACCACCTCCACCGCCACCACCAGCTCCGGAAATTATTGAAGTTGTAGAAGATGATGCCGAGGTGGAAGAAGAAGTTATTGAATCTACGGAAACAACTGAAATGGAAATCGTAGAGGTTGAAGAAGTAGAAGAGGTTGAAGAGGTTATTGAAGATGTTCCGTTTGCGCTTATACAACAAGTGCCTATTTTTCCGGGATGTGAAAATGCCAAAGACCAAAAAGCATGTATGAATGAAAAGATAAACAAGTTTGTTAATAAGAAATTTGATACAGGACTCGGAAACGAACTAGGTTTGTCTGGTCGTAACCGTGTGAGTGTTCAATTTAAAATTGACAGAAACGGCGATATCGTTAACGTACGTGCACGTGGGCCACACCCAAGACTGGAGCAAGAAGCCATTAGAGTTATTAAAGCGCTTCCTAAAATGATACCCGGTGAACAACGTGGACAAAAAGTAGGTGTACTTTACGGTCTACCCATAAACTTTGTTGTTCAGGACTAATTTAATATCAGATAAAAACATCTTAAAACCCGGGTCTAATGGCCCGGGTTTTTTTATTGGATTATCTTTACATTTGAAAAAATATTTTGGATGAAATTATTATCCTTTAGCATACTCTTATTCACATTAAACCTCTTCAGTCAGCAGACTACTTATCCGCTTTTTGAAGCCTGTGAAAAAGAATCAGATTACAGTATTCAAAAAAAGTGTTTTGAGCATGAATTTTTAAATCGCTTTATAAATCTACTGGATAATACCGTAGAAGAACAAATTAATTCCTCTGAAATAGGTTTAATATTTGAAGTTAATAAAGAAGGTAGGTTTAACATAATATTTATTGATACACAAAATGAAGAACTAAAAAACGCCATAGCGTCCGCTTTTGAAAATCTTCCCATAATAAAGCCGGCGCAATCATTAGGCGAACCGACTTTTATGCAATTCAATATGGATTTGGTTTATCCTAAAGCTAAACCGATAGTCTCAGGAAATCAAAATAAGTTAAAGGATAGTTCAAAAGAAAAAGACAAAGATTTATCCAATAAACTTCTTTTGGCAAAACAAGAGCTGGACGACGTCAATAAAAAGACAAAAAAATATGATGGTGAATTGTATTCAAGCTATGTCAGCATCCCTCTTTCACACGAGATATACAACAGATTTGACCGTGAGATAAATTTAATTGGCACCAATGCGCATACGGCACAAAGACCTTTTACTTATCAGGATGTCAAACCCTATTATGACTTTAAGGCTGAAAATGAGAAACTGGCCTTTAATAAAAAAACATGGTTAGGCAAAAAACTTTTTGATGAGCACCTTGCAACAGTAAGTGGCGATAATTACTGGTTTGCAGTGGATTTTGGAGTAGATCTACAATTGGGTAGAGATACCGGTAATTCTCTCAATACGTACAACAATACCAGGATAGGTTACGTACAAGGAGGTATTGGCAAAAAGCTGACCTATTACGGTGCCATCTTTGAAAGTCAGGGCAGATTTGCTGATTATTTCAACAGGTTGGCCATATCCAGAAATCCTGCAGATGGTTACCCGGCAGTAGTTCCGGGCCGTGGTGTTGCCAAAGGGTTTGGAGATAATGGCTTTGACTACCCGGTAACAGAAGGTTATATCAATTACAGGTTTAATGATAACTTCAATTTACAGGTAGGGAACTATAGAAACTTCATTGGCGATGGTTACAGGTCATTATTTTTAAGTGATAATGCGAGTCCCGAACCTTATGTAAAACTTGATGCTAAATTTTGGAAATTGAAATATACCAATATTTATATGCAGGCCAGAAATACGAATTTTCTTACACCTGGTGATGCATATTCCACAAAGTTTATAGCACTACATCACTTGAGCCTGAATGTCAGCAAGCGTTTGAATATCGGACTATTTGAAGCTGCCATCTGGAACAATGAAGCAGAGAGAGGATTTGATATCAGTTATCTCAACCCGCTTTTGTTTTACCAGATGGTAGAATTTTCAACGGGAACAGACTCCGGAAAGGTTATGGTAGGCCTCAACTATAAATATAAATTTACAGACCATATCTATTCATACGGACAATTATTGATTGATGAGCTTTCAGTAAACGATGTTTTTGGCGGAAACCAAAGCTTTAAAAATAAGTTTGGTGTACAACTTGGTGTAAAGTATTTTGATGCTTTCAAGATCAAGGATCTTGATTTTCAGTTGGAATATAACCAGGTCAGGCCATATACCTATTCACACTTTCAACAGGTTACAAACTACGCCCATGTTGGTCAGTCATTAGCGCATCTTTGGGGTACAAACTTTAGAGAAGCCATTGCCATTGCCAGATACAGAAAAAACAGATGGTATGGCCATGCGAAGTTTATTTACGGTCTTAGAGGCTTTGAGCCCAATGCAGACAATGTACCATTTTTTGGTTCAAATTTGTTTGGAACAGAAAGAGATATTTTTAGTGAGACCGGTGTAGAAATTGGTCAGGGTAACAAAGCCAATTCTACCTTTGCAGAATTAGAAGTTGGCTATTTGGTGAATCCGGCTGCTAATCTTAAACTTTACATGAATTTGATTCACAGAGATTTCAGCATTGAAGTGCAGAACGAAAGAAATTTTGATAATAGCACAACCTGGATCAATTTTGGCTTCAGAGCAGATCTGTTCAATTGGTATTTTGATTATTAATGAAGCTCTGTTTTGAAAAGCCGCCAATAGCGGTGAATTCATAATAGTTAGCTGAACTAATCCCGTCTGTGCTGAACTTGTTTCAGTACCAGCGGGATCTTTTCCATCAAATATTTTTCAAAAGCAAAGCGTACTTCGACTAAGTTTGTTTCGAGTTTATTGAAATGCTCAGTACAATGCCTTGAAATTTGTTAGCTGAACAAAGCTAACCGAGAAGGCAGACTAATCTAGCGTATTAGGGATATTTTCAATTTCAAACTAAATTCTAAATTTTCAAGAACTTGGTGCATAAAAACAGAAAGTGGTTTGTAGGTCTTCAGGGAATACAATCTAACAGTAAAACGGTAATGTTACCATTATTTGCGAAAGTCTTTAAATCCCCTTTCTTGCTCATAATCAATTATATAAATATTTTTGTTAGCAAAAGTATCAGTTTTGGAAGTATAACGATAGGACACGAAGAACAGGAATTTCCTATCGGACCTAATAAATGGACAGGTGTCATTGATCTTTTGTCTCTGTTAGTTTTTCATTTTGTTTGATCATAGATAGGATTTCATCTTTATCAAAAAATTTTAACCTGCTGGTTTTAGCGACCAAAAAAGCTATTTTGTCCTGATCATAATAGCTTATCACATTGCTCATCGGTATCTCTTTCAATTTAACAGGCTTAGACCATTTACCATCTTCATTTTTGAGTGAAAAATGAATGCCTTCAAAGGTGTCATCTTCAACGCCATGCTGTGCGAAAATCATGGTATCATCATCCAGCAAAAGAGGGGAATAAGCCACGGCGTTCTCCCGATCCGGAAATATCATTTGGGGTTTTTGACAATCTCCGTTTTCAAATTTAGCATATAATAAACCCCCTTCAGCTCTGTTTTCCCCATTGTAAGTGTAATAGTAAAAATCCTGCTTTTCATCCATAAAATAGTAGTACATGTTGTCGACAAACAATCGTTCAAATAAATTATAGGGCACTCCAATATCATCCGGACCATTGTATTTTCGTTTCAGGGTGTAAAAGTTATTTGAAACGTCATTTAGCACATTATGAACAAGATACTCACCATCTGTAGAAAACACAGATCGGTTTGGACGACTGGAAGAAAGCGTATCGATTCTAATTTCTTTTTCCCGATCTGTAATGAGCAATAGATACTGCGATTTATCAGATTGATTGTAAGATGTGGATATCAAAATATCACCTTTAGGGTGAAAGCTAATGGTTATCGGATTAATGTTTAGTGAATCCAGGATCTTATTAACCTTATCCTGTGCAAAATTGAAATTACACATAAATAAGGCAAATAGAATTGTTAGTAAATTTTTTATGACAGTTTTAATTTATATTATTGAATCACTACTGTCCGGTAAAGATAAAATAAAAATCTGTTAAGCCTTGTTATTAGTGTCCTAACGCTCATTTAAATAT
>CAJXVZ010000092.1 GCA_913062845.1 uncultured Psychroflexus sp. | reverse complement strand
CCTAAATACGCAAGCTTCGCTGAAAACAATGGCATTACAATGAGCATGACCGAACAATACGACCCTTATGAAAATGCCGTAGCTGAGCGTATAAACAGAACTCTTAAATACGAATATGGATTAAAGCAAACCATCAAAAACACTGAAACAGCTAAGAAGCTAACAGAACAAGCAGTTTACATTTACAATAACTTAAGAACACATTGTAGCATTAACTATAGAAAACCTGCTGAAGTACATTTAAATCCAGATATCAAATACAAATCATAAAAATTTAGTAAATTTACAGGAATTAACAATTTAGCATGTACCGAGTTCAAAATATTTTTTGCCTTCTAAACGGCTAAAAAATCTTTTGAACGTGAAAACAATAACTAAAAAAGAGTCAACCTATATCAGTATAATACACTTTTACCTTTTTAATTTTAATTTATCTAAGATTTTGAAAACATTTACGATTCCATTTATTTTATTGGTTTTATTTTTTTCAATAAACTCAAATGCACAAATTCCCGGTGAGATTTATCAAGCTGCTACACCAGCAACTAATCCCTTAAATCCAAATGGTGATGGATTTTCTACGTCACTAAATGCTGCGTTTACGCCAGGGGGTAACGAATTTCTTGAATTTGAAATTCCTTTTATACCATTACCACAAGTTAATTGGGAGCCCAATAGCGATTTAGATACAGGATCAAATTGTGGAGCCAGTGAGATCATTTCAAATCAAAGTGAAAATGCCCGTAGTTCATATTATTACATTTCTGATCCTGATGGCATTCCGGATAATGGTGATGAGTTAATGCTGTTTAGAATGAGAATTGCAAAGCAAAATAATGGTGCTTTTGGGTATAGTTTTTTATTGGATACTGACTTTAGATTTGGCTCTACAGGTCCGAATGCAGACGCTAATGCAGTCTCTGGTAATTTGGGGTTTGAACGAGAAATTATTCTAGGTAGTGGAAATCAAAACAACATAAAGTTAATAATGTTGACGGAACAAATAGTGGCACTTTACTAGCAACTTTTCAAAAATCTTCTAACGCTCAGGGCAGTTATGCTTTGTATCAAGATCCCAATTGCACGAGCAGTGAAGCTATATTTTTAGATTTTTACGTAACTTTAGCTAGTATTGGCTTAACCACTACATCACAATTCAGAATTGCCAGTGCCACTTCTTCATCCCCAAGTTCTGCATTGAATGGTTCTGCATCAGATATTTCAGGTGTAGATGACAACCTTTTTCCAGATAACGACAACGCTTTTACACAGATTGTTGAAGCTAATCCTGTGGCTGATATTTCAGTTAATAAAACACTGGATACATCAGGGCCATATACCACTGGACAAAGCTTGACATTTACTATAGAAGTGTCGAACGCAGGTCCTAATGCAGCCAGTAATATCTTAATTTCAGATACTCCAACTAACCTAACTATCCAGTCAGTTTCTGGGGCTGGCTGTTCAAGCTTTCCATGTAGCATTAATAATTTGTTGGTAGGAAATAGTGTCACCTTGACTGTAACTGCCAGTATTGATGCTGAGGGTAATTTTGATAACATTGCAGATGTCATAGCCAATGAAGCTGACTCCAATTTTTCTAATAATACCGATAATACAGGAAACAGTGGCGTTGCTTCTACTGTTTTTATTCAAGTTAACGATGGGCATTGGAATACAGCCTCAAACTGGAGTCAGGGACAGGTACCTACGCAAAATGACGATGCGTTTATAGATTCAAATGTTCAAACAATAATAGACCAGAATAGTGAAGTTGGAAACCTAACTTTAATAGAAGGCACGACAGAAGAAACATCAGTAACAATTTCAAATACTGTTACCTTAAATGTAAAAGGAGATTTAACCAACAACGGAAATTTTGAAGGTGATGGTTTCGTAGTTTTTGACGGGACTTCTGCACAGACAATTATTGGTAACGGTACAGATGCAGGTACTTTTTCAAATATTTTATTGAACAATTCGAACGGCTTGACAATATCTGATGATATTGACATTACGGATGTTTTCAATATAGACTTAGGAGATGTTACTGTTGAAGCAGGTAATTTTATTACATTTAAAAGTAATGCAACTAAAACGGCAATAGTTGACGATTCTAATGGAGGTAATATCCTAGGTTGTGTAATAGTAGAACGCTTTATACCTCAAAAAAGAGCATTTAGATATATGTCAAGTCCGGTTACAACTGGCTCTTCAGCAGGTTGTAACGTAAAGCCAAGTATAAATGCCAACCTACAGGAAGGAGAACAAGTAACAAAAACTGAAGACTACCCAACTGCATCGGCAAATGCCATCCAGGGTTTTGGTACTCATATTACCGGATCACAATTTACAGCCGATCCTTCATCCGGTTTAGATGCGACTAATACAGGTAATCCTTCTATGTTTTTATATGACAATGTTGTGGCAAGTTTTAATCCAGTTCTGGATACCAGAAACCAAGGGTTAACAGCCGGTCAGGATTTTTTGCTAATGGTTAGAGGAGACAGGACTTTGGATTTGAATGTAAATAATACCCAAACAGGACCGGACACAACTTTACGTTTTACGGGAGAGCTCTTTACAAATAGTTACGTGTTTACTGTAAATTCAGGTAATGCTAATGATTTAAATCCTAATGCTTCAGCAGCAAATCCTTTGCCGAATCCCGTGTTCAATTCACTTGGAAATCCTTACCATGCAAATATAAATTTAGGTGAATTATTGCAAAATCATTCAACTGACATACTTAAAACAAGAGCCTATGTATACGATCCACATGCGTCCGGAGAGTTTGGCGCATGGATAACTTTGACCTTTAATGGGGCAGGCGGTATTTCTTCATCAACTCCTTCGAATTTAGGCAAGGGAGGGTCTCATAATGGCTTTCTACAGGCAAATCAAGCTTTCTTTGTTGAAAACATTGATTCTGTGAATCCTATAACTCCACAAGTAACATTTTCTGAGTCATTAAAAGGCAACACTAATGATCAAGTCCCTATTTTTAGTACTGAGCAATCAAATGATTTTAGTGTGGCGATAGATCTTTATGAAGCTGGCGAAGATGATTTAAGAGATGGTATTTTAATTAGTTTATCTAACCAATATGATGATTCATATACTCAGGAAGAAGAAGCTTTAAAGTTTTTTAATTATCTGGAAAATCTTGCGATCTACAATTTTAATAGCTATTACTCAATAGAAAAAAGAAATCTGGACAATGGTCAGACTGAAATAGTGCAACTTTATTCAGGTAACTATAATGCCACTGATTATATTTTCAAAATCAACATAAACAATCCCGACAATAAAACAGTTTATCTTTTCGATAATTATTTAGGAACGCAAACTTTATTGGACGTGCCCTATTATGAGTACAACTTTATTGTAGATGAAAGTGTTCCTGCGTCGGTTGCCACAGATCGCTTTCAATTGATTTTTGATAACACCACGCTAAGCAATTATAGATTTGAAATGGCAGGGGTAGAAGTTTATCCAAATCCTGTAGAGAATATTTTAAATATAGAAAAAGGACAGTTTTCCGGACAAATAAATACGATAAGTATTTATGATATCACCGGCAAAAAGGTCATAGACATAAACGATTTAGAGCAGGAAAATGAATTGTGGGTAGATATGAGTTCATTATCAAAAGGGCTTTATATCTTGAAGTTGAATACTTCAAATGGTCAATTCCAGAAAAAACTCGTCAAGGAATAACTAAATTAACTTGATATATTTTAAAATAAGAACCACCTCATTTTATAGATTGAGGTGGTTCTTTATTCTAACATCTATTAAACAATGGGTATTAATCAAACTGTTTATTATCCAAATAAAAGTAAAAATTTTTGTTGTATTAATTCTTCACCCCAAACTTCTTCAATATATCTTCCAAAAGACACCATTTGGTCAATGAAGATTGTAATAAATTAGCCCCAACAAATGCGGTAAACCACAACCAATTGATATTCACATAAATCGCTAAAACAAGGCTTAGAAGTACAAAAGTTCCTGCAACGCCTCTTACTATTCTGTTTTTCATTATTTTTTGTTTTTAATTAATTTTTTAATGTTCAAAGTTCAAAGTTTAAAGTTCAAAGTTTAAAGTTTAAAGTTCAAAGTTTCTTGTTTCTTGTTTCAGGTTTTTAGTTTCAAGTTTTTCATTTCTGGTTTCTATTTTCTAACCACTAATCACTAATCACTAAATACTTTGTACTAACTACTATGTACTAACTACTAATAACTAATCAAACATGATCTTCAACCGGTATAATTACCGCGCGGATGGGGTTGTTATGTTCAATGTTATTATTGTAAGTTTTTATCAGTTCAAACAGCACTTTTACTTTTTCCTCTTTTTCAAATGAAAAGAACATTTCGGAGTCTGCGCTATAGCTGTTTCCTCCGAACCATCCGGTCGTAATTTGACTGGAAATCGCAGTTTTAAAACCTTCGATGTCAGATTCGCTGTAATTTTCTATTTCAGCTTGTTTGAATAATTTGATGACATCTTTTTTGAGTTCATCAATAATGGTGATGATGATCAATTTCATGATTTCTGATGTTTTTTACGTTCGATTAAATAATATACCAATGGCACAACAAGCAGGGTTAGTACAGTAGCAGTAATGGTTCCACCCATTAATGAGATAGCCAGACCCTGAAAAATCGGGTCAAATAAGATTACAAAAGCACCAATGACTACAGTTCCTGCCGTTAGCAGGATTGGAGTAGTTCTTACTGCGCCGGCTTCAATAACCGCTTGTTTTAATTCGATACCGTCTTCTAAACGAAGATTAATAAAGTCGATCAACAATACTGAGTTCCTCACCATAATTCCTGCAAGGGCGATCATGCCAATAAATGAAGTAGCCGTAAAAAAGGCGCCCATCAGCCAGTGACCGATGATGATACCAACTAATGATAGTGGTATAGCCACCATCATAACGATTGGCGCTCTAAAGCTTTGGAACCAGCCCACGATCAACATGTAAATGATAATGATGACTCCAAGAAAAGCTAAGCCTAAATCCCTGAAAACTTCAAGGGTAATTTGCCACTCGCCATCCCATTTTACGGTAAAGTCATCGGTGTGTTCAGGTAAGCCAAGGTAGGATTCGTTGATCTTGTAACCTGCAGGCAGATTGATGGCTTTTAATTTATCTTCCATCCCTAAAATGGCGTAGACGGGGCTTTCCAGTTTTCCTGCCATTTCTGCTGTAACATAAACTACACGTCGCTGATTTTTTCTGTAGATACTTTTCTCGATGGTTTTTTCTTTTATGCGAACAAAATCAGATAGAGGATAAGCCATACCTTGTTCTGATACAACCGGTACGTTCAAGGTCTGGTTAATGTCGCCTTTATCAGCATCGGATAACTTTAAAGAAATGCTTGTTGGTAGGTTGGCTTTTTCCTCATAAAGCGTCGAAACAGGCTGATCATGCATGACAATATTCAAATTCTGAACAATCTGAGCAGACTGTATGCCTCTGAGCTGTGCCTTTTCTTTATCAATGATCAGATCGTATTCCTTTTGAGGCGCTTCAACCCGCCAATCGATATCAACAACATCTGTTGTGTTAGCCAGAATGGTTTTGATGCTATCAGCCAGTTGAATTTGCTTGTCATAATCCGGTCCGTAGATCTCGGCCACAATAGTTGACAAAACAGGAGGTCCTGGTGGAACTTCAACAATCTTGATCTCCGCACCAAACTGGTCTGCAATAGCCTTAACGCCAGCTCTAAAATCTTTGGCAATGTCATGACTTTGCGCAGATCTGTCGTGTTTATCTGTGATATTCACTTGAATGTCAGCCAGGTATTTGTTTTGTCTTAAGTCGTAATGTCTTACTAAACCATTGAATGTAATCGGTGAAGCCGTACCCACGTATGACTGGTAATTGACAACTTCAGGACGTTGACGCACATATTGGGCGATCTCCTGCGTGACGGCATTGGTTTGTTCCAACGTGCTGCCTTCAGGAAGGTCTATCACAATTTGGAATTCATTTTTATTGTCGAAAGGCAACATTTTGACAATGACAGAATTTGTAAAAAACAATATAAATGAGGCAAAAAGAATTAAAAATGTAATGCCCAGAAAGCCCCATCTTTTAGCCTTGTTGTCCAGTAAAGGTTGCTGGAATTTCTTATAGATTTTGTAAATTTTGGTATCTGTAATATCCTGGGCTTCTTCTTTTTCAGTTTTAGAATGCCCTGTTTTTCTTAGAAAGACAAAACCAAGATAAGGCACTATGGTTAAGGCTATAAACAACGACAGGATCATAGCAATGGATGCACCAATTGGCATAGGACTCATATAAGGTCCCATCAATCCACTGACAAAAGCCATCGGTAATACGGATGCAATGACCGTGAACGTCGCCAAAATGGTAGGATTACCCACTTCATTGATGGCATAAATGGCAGCATCTTTAAAGGCCAGTTTTTTCATTTTGAAGTGGCGGTGCATATTTTCTGCAATAATGATGGAATCGTCAACCACAATACCGGTCACAAATATCAAAGCAAAAAGCGTGATACGGTTTAAGGTGTAATCCAATAAATAGTAACTCAATAAGGTCAAGGCAAAAGTTACAGGAACGGAAAGAAAAACCACCAGACCGCCTCGCCATCCCATTGCGAGCATCACGATGATGGTAACGGCAACTATGGCTCCAATGAGGTGAAGCAGTAATTCCGATACTTTTTGAGAAGCCGTTTCGCCATAATTACGGGTAACTTCAACTTTGATGTTATCCGGAATAAATTCTTTCTTGTATTGGTCTATGTTAGCAATGACTACATCTGCCAATTGCATGGCATCGGCACCTTTTCGTTTGGCAATAGATAAGCTCACAGCTGGGTATTCTGACGGAAACTCTCCTTGTTCAGCTGATGCTGCGCCATAACCAAAGCTCACATAATTTTCAGGACTTGAAGCCGCATATTTGATGTCTGCCACCTGATTAAGATAAACAGGTTTTTGGCCGATATTACCAACGATCAGATTTTGCAAATCTTCAATACCTGTAAAAAACTGTCCTGTTTTTAAAGAAATACTTTCATTAGAATGAATCAATTCACCGGTTGAAAGACGCATATTGTTGGCCTTCAGCATTTGTTGGATTTGCGCAACATTCAGTTTATAGGCATTGAGCTTTTCAGGGTTGACGATAATGTCGATCTGCTCACGTCTTCCGCCAATATCCTGAACAACAGAAATGTCTTCAATTTGTTCTATGCGGTCTTTTAGCGATAAAGCCACTTTTTTCATTTGCGTATCATCAACATCTTCACTCCATAAGGTAAGGTTCATGATCGGCACATCATTGATAGAACGGGTTTTTACCAAAGGCGGTGTGACGCCTTGTGGCATTCTGTTCATATTTTTCATTAACTCATCGTAGAGTTTGACGTACGATCGCTCAATGTCTTCACCAACTACGAACTGCACAATGAGCATGGCTTGTCCGCTCATAGAGGTAGAGTACACATATTCTACTCCGGTGATGTTGGAGACAATCTTTTCCAGAGGTTTGGCCACACGGGATTCTACCTCAGAAGGACTGGCGCCCGGATAACCTACAAAAATGTCGGCCATAGGTACATCGATCTGCGGTTCTTCCTCACGCGGAATTAAAAATGAACTGTAAACCCCGATGACCATAAATACGATCATCAATAGTATGGTGAGCTTAGAGTCTAAAAAGACTTTCGCAATATTTCCTGCTATTCCGTTTTTCACGATGTTGTAATTTTATTCTTTAATATTCAATCCGTTGTAAAGCTTACTTTCTGCTGACACAATAATTTTATCATTGGCAGTTAATCCCGATAAGACTTCAATTTGGTCACCCATTTCACGACCGGTTTTTATCCATCTCAACAGCGCCGTATTGCTCTTACCGAAAACGTAAACACCTTGTAATCCATTGACCTGTACAATTGTATTTTTGGGAATGCTTATCATGGCATTACTGTTTGATGTATCTTTTTCTCCTTCTACATAGATCTTCGCAAACATGCCGGAAAGTGCGCCTTCAGGTTTTTCAGTAAATCTGGTTTTAACAAAATAGCGATTCCCGTTGGCTTCAGATGAAGAACTGACTTCAGAGATTTTGCCTTTGTAGGTTTTGCCGATCGAAGGTATTTCGATGTTTACGTCTTGTTCAGGTTTTACTTTTGTGATTTGGGCTTCACTCAGATCCGATTTTAACTCTAAAATTTCATTGGATGTGATGCTCAACAGAGGCATTCCGGGCATAGCCATATCGCCTTCCTTTATCATTTTGTTACTAATGACGCCGCTAAAAGGTGCTTTGATATTGGTATAGTCCATCATTGCTGCGACCTGATTATAGCTCTGTTTAGCTTGTTCAAAGGCAGAAACACTGGACTGGTACATCAATTGAATTTGCTCGAGTTCTTTTTCTGAAATACTGTTGGATGCTCTCAGGCGTTCGTAGCGTTCCAGGTCTTTTTTGGCGATGTCCAACTGTTTTTGGGCTTGTTGCTTGGCAGCAACGGTTTGCTGAAGTTGAGCCTGTAGTTCGGCATTGTCAATATTGATCAGTTTTTGATTCTTTTGCACTTTATCGCCAACTTTTACGAGAATCTGGTTAACGTAACCGGCATGTCTGGTTTTGATGGTCGTCATTTGTTCAGCACTCACCGTACCACTAAAACTGAAGCTGTTTGAAGCGTTGCTGGTCACTTTTACAGTTTTCACTTTCACCGCAGGTGTTTTATCTGCTGAATTGTTTTCAGCCGGGCTACCACAGGCGATCAAAGCCAATGTGAATAAACTTAATATGAATTTAGGCGTTGTCATGTTCATTATTTTCCAGTTAAAAATTGATAGTATAATAGGTTATAGTTATAGTTGAATACACTCTGTAAGTATGAAAGCTGAATGTTTGAAAACCGGGTTTCTGCAGCTAACAAATCTGTGGTTTTCTCTAGGCCTTCCTGATAACGGTTGTTAACGATTCTAAAGGCTTCTTCGGATTGTTCTACGGCAACTTTTTGTGTGTTCATTTGCTCTTCAGCGAGTTCGATGGCTCTAATGCTTTCCTGAATATCGTTTTTCTTTTCTTCGATGTAGTTTTGTTGTTCAAGGCGAACTTTTTCAGCCTCAGCTTTTTGCTTGTGTAGATTGGCAATTCTGGTGTAACCATTAAACAAATCCCATTTTAATTCAGCACCAAAAAAGTAGTTATCGCTTGAAGTGCCGAAGATCTCATCATCAAAATACTGGAATTGTCCAAAAGCATTTAATGTCGGTAAAAAACTGTATTTCTGAGCTTCGTAAAGTTTATCATAGGATAGTTTTTTAAATTCAAAAGCCTGTATATCGCTGGTGTTCAATGCACTCTCCTGGGCTGTTTCATCTTTTTCCCACAGGCTAATGACCTGAAGGGAATCCACAGGTTTCAAAGTTGCTTCGGTATCACTTTGCATGAGTTGCTTTAATTGATCAGACAGATTTTTGATGCTTTGTTCGACAGATCGTTGCTGGGTTTTGACTTCAGATAATCTTATTTGGGCAGCGAGTAGGTCTGCTTTTTGGATCAGGCCTTCATTGTAAAAATTATTCGCCTGATCGTAATTTTTCTGAACCATTGACAGGGTTTCATTGACGACCTTCTGGGATTCATAGGTCAACTGCAATTGCATGTACAGCGTCTGCGTTTTCATCAATAGGGCAGAGGTCATGTAGTTGTTTTGGAATTCCTGCGCTTTAAAGGCATAATTGGCAGCCTTTCTTTGAATAAGTTTATTAATATTCAAAACAGGTTGAGCAATTTGAAAGGTCGTTGTAAAGTTGGTGATGGCATCGGGATTGTTGAGTGCATTCACATCAAAATCACTTTGACTAAAGATGCCCTGATTCAACCTCGATCCGAAGGCAAAAACAGGATTATTGGTTCTAAAACCCTGATGACTTACGCTCAATTGAGGCAGAATAGCGCCTAAACTTTCCTGGTATTGCGCTTTGGAAATATTTAAGTTTTCTTCATTGATCTTTAAAGTCAGGTTTTTAGACTTTACACTGTTCATTAGAGAATCCAGTGAAATATCTTTAAACTCCTGAGCCATTAGAGTACCAGAGAGTAATAAACTCATCAAACTACATAGGATTATTTTCATTTTAAAAGTTTTATGCAAAAATAGATTCGGGATTGTGTTCTATCAGTAACTTATGTTACTTATACAAATTGAAGATTCAAATCCTTTATTCTGTTATATTTGTAAATATGGATGGAATTATAAAGCAGCTACCGTCAAAAGCTTCAGCTGAACGTAAGTCTCACAAGGCATTGTTTAAAAAGCTCAAACGAAAGCCACCGAAAGATCTGGATTATATAATGCAGGAGTTGCATGATGAAACTTTTGCAGAGATCAATTGTCTGGAATGTGCCAACTGTTGTAAAACCACAAGCCCATTATTCACCGACAGAGATATCCAAAGGATTTCAAAATTTTTGAAATTAAAGCCAAAACAGTTCATAGACCAGTATCTAAAGGTAGATGAAGACGGCGATACGGTTTTGCAATCTTCACCCTGTCCATTTTTGTTCGAAGATAATACCTGCATGATTTATGAAGTCAGACCAAAAGCCTGTGCAGAGTATCCACATACCAATCGGAAGAAGTTTCATCAAATTTCAGATTTGACACTGAAAAACGTTACCATTTGTCCGGCAGCTTTAGAAATCGTAGAAAAATTGAAGGCAAAAATAAACGCATAAAAAAAGGTCTTACCAATAGTAAAACCTTTTTGCTTTTGGATAAACAATAATCTAATCTTCAATCATTTTCAAAATGCTCTTAATATCTCCTTTGGAGGTTTTAGAATTTCCTCCGCCTACAAGTCCAATACTCATTCCAGGTGCTAAAAAAGCAATGGTCTGTCCGGTTTCAGCATCTACAAAGTATTGTGCATATTTTCTTTTGCTGATCTTTACCATGCCGCCTCCTGAGGCTTGTGCTACAGGAACAAATTTCACGTATACTATACCTTCCGTACCGTTGATGATCGCATTGTCAATTTCTTCTTTTGAAGCTAATTTGTAGTTGTATTTATATAGGGACTTAAGATCATTTTCAAGACCTGATGACATTCTTTCCTTGTCCAGGTATAAAGTTTTACTTTTTAGCATTTTTGCGTTTTCTTTCATTTCATTCAACAAGTCTTTTCTTTTGAACTTCTTATCGTCAAGCTTTATTCTGCCTTTGAAATAAAAATCAAACTGTTGTGCAACAAAAATGGCATCAGCCTTATTAAAATCTCTGAATGAATCATATTGCATACTAAAGATAGGTTTTCTTTCTTCCATTAACCCTAAGGAATAAGTGTATTCAGGCATGCTTCCACGACTTGAAGAGATAGGAGCTTCGATCACAAAAGTCTTGAAATAGGCATAATTTTCTCTTTGCTTTTTGTTATCCTCAATTTCTTCAATTCTTTCTAAGGTAACAAATTCTACATTTTTTGAATAGCTCCAGTTTTCAAAACCTTTTTTAATGGAGTTGTTATAATTTTCTATTGCACTTATTGAATATCCGTTTTCATACCTAAGCGCTTGTTATTGCGGCTACAATTACTC